>NZ_CBFHHX010000008.1:0-147178 GCF_965655845.1 Candidatus Salinivivens marinus | reverse complement strand
ACAACAAGTTGCAGGGTCCATAGAGACCCTTGTAACCCAAGATAATTTAAAAATTAATCACTTAGTTCATCTACGTGCGGAAGTATGTTCAGAAACACTAGTCGAAGAATTGGAGAGCCTTAAAGAAATGTCACTTGTGAGGTTAGTAAGCATAATGGATCACACACCCGGTCAAAGGCAATTTTGCGACTTAGAGAAATTTAAGTCATACATTATTGGAAAAAATAACTTAAATGAGAAGCAGTATAACTTTCATTATGAAAAGTTACTTGCAGTAAAGGAAAAACATGGGCGGGTAAATCTAGAAGCGGCAATAGCGTCTGCCAACTCATTTGGTGCTATCAAAGCGTCGCATGATGACACTACTGTAGAGCATGTTAGAAATTCAAAAAACCTAGGTATATCACTGGCAGAGTTTCCTACGACAAAGGAAGCTGCAGTTGAATGTAAAAATTTGGGTATTCTTACAATTCTGGGCGCACCAAATTTGATGAGAGGCTTATCTCATTCCGGAAATGTATCTGCCATTGAACTGGCTGAAATGGATTTAATTGATATAATTTCCT
This sequence comes from Candidatus Salinivivens marinus, assembly GCF_965655845.1. Lineage (NCBI taxonomy): Bacteria > Pseudomonadati > Pseudomonadota > Alphaproteobacteria > Rhodobacterales > Paracoccaceae > Candidatus Salinivivens > Candidatus Salinivivens marinus. The sequence goes on along the minus strand of NZ_CBFHHX010000008.1, from coordinate 146,612 downwards.
CTGATTATATTCCATCTGCTCTGTTTTTGTCAGCATTTAAACTGGGTTCAGTCTGGGGTAATTTAGCTGCTGGTATAAAAACAGTTACACGTAATCCGGCGCGAGCTCTCAACCTTTTAGATAGAGGCGCTTTGAAAGAAAAATTAAGGGCAGATTTTTGCAGAGTTACGGAATATAAGAATACGCTAAAAGTAAGAGAGACATACGTCAAAGGTCAACGCGTGGCCTAGTCGAAAATAATTTAATGTTCAAAAACAATTACTCCTCTTCCTGGTTTTCCCTCCAACATGTCACTGAGCGCAATATTTATCTCCCTTAGCTGGTAACGCCGATTTACCATTAAATCGATTGGTAATTCTCCATTTAGAAATTTTTCACCGTAACTAGCAAAATCTCTATGAGTACAGGCAGAACCATATATAGAACCAGATATTGTTTTTTCCGCCCTGGTTATGGCCGTTGTTTCCAAATTAATTGTAGCATCCTCGCTGTCCAAACCGACAAAAGTTACAGTACCACCAGAACAACAGTAATTGATCGCAGCAGATTGTAATTCTCGTTTACCTACGGCTTCAAATACATGATCAGCACCCACATCAGTAAGCTCAATTAATTTTTTAGAGATATCATCGTCTTGGCTAGTAACAAGAAAATCTGTAGCACCAAGCTCTATCGCTAAGTTTCGCATACTCCTATTTCTATCAATACAGATAATTTGCGACGCGCCTTGTAATTTTGCCGCCATCACTACTGACAAACCGACGCCGCCGGCGCCTATAACAACTACAGTTTCTCCCTTTTGCACTTTTGCACGATTTAAAACAGCTCCAACACCAGTGGTTACCGCACAACCAAGAAGTGCCGCAATTTCAAAAGGAATAGACCTATTTATGGGAACGCAACATTCCTCAGATACTACAACATTTTCGGACCAACATCCAAGCGAACCCAGCTGTCGAATAGGCCCGTGTTTATTAGAAAACCTGCACGAGCCATCAAGTAATGTTCCGTTGCCAACGGGTGTTTGAAAAGCTTTGCACAAATGTGTCTTGCCACGGATACACTGATAACATTTTTCGCAGTATGGAAGCCAGCTGAGAATGACATGATCACCAACACTAACACGGCTTACCTGATCTCCAATAGCAGTAACAAGACCCGCACCCTCATGACCCAGAACACAGGGCATTAACTGCTGAGCTTGACCACTAATCACATGCACATCAGAATGGCAAACACCAGCAGCTCCCATTTGAACAAAAACTTCTTTTGGTCCTGGAGCCGCTAAATTTAAATTCTCTATAACTAGATCTGAATTTGTTTCGTAAAGAATAGCTGCTGTGGTTTTTTTTTGTATCATGGCATTCTGTGCTAAAATCACATTTTCATTCAGCATATAATAATTTTATTCTAACAGAAGAGATTTAACAGAAACTTGTTTGATTAATTTCATAGTTAACATCGCCTTTCGTGAAATAAAACTGGCTTTTTTGTTCAAATAATCCATGGTGAAAAAATGATTTGGTGGATGATAAAGTTAATCTTTCGTCCAGTTAGGTTAATCTTTCTTTTAACCTTTTTTTGGATTGCAATAAATATTCTAAAGGATGAGAATTCAAAAACACAGGATCCTGAAGAAATTGCTTGGTGTAAAGAATATAAACCAAACTTATCTTTCGAAGAATGTTCCAATGAATTTGGATATTGAAACATATTTTATGGCGCTCTTATGAGTTCTGCAGACGTTCACGATATTGATCTCAAGGCCTTTAAGAATGATCCTTATCCAATCCTGAAATATTTTCGAAAAAATTCACCAATCGCTTATGTACCGCAGCTTAACGCAACACTTTTCTCAAAACATCAAGATATTTTCATTTGCGAGAAAAATGTCGAGATATTTTCATCTGTGCAGCCAGATGGACTCATGACCAAGCTAATGGGCCAGAATATGATGCGCAAGGATGGAGATGCACATATCACGGAAAGAAAAGCAATCTTCCCCACTGTGTCTCCTAAAACAGTTAAAAATTTTTGGAAAAACCAGTTTGTCGAGAAAACAAATAAAATCATAAAAAACATTGGCAAAAAAAGGGAATTAGAACTTGTTTCTGAGTTCTCCACGCAAGTATCCGCAGAAGCATTGAAGCTTATTACTGGATTAAGTGGAATGACCTGGATGGAGATGGATTGGGTAAGCCAAGGGATGATTGACGGTTGCTCCAATTATATGAGAGATCCAGCAGTAGCAAAAAATTGTGACGACTGCACGCGATCAATTGACCTCCATATTGATGCACAGCTGAAGGATCCCAATTTACATGACAATCCATCCCTACTTTCCAGTCAACTCGATGCAGGCTTGTCCATGGAGACTATAAAAGCAAACATAAAACTAGCTATCTCGGGAGGTCAAAATGAACCGCGTGATGCTATTGCCGGCACTATTGGAACATTACTAAATAATGACTCACAATTAAAAATGATAAAGTCAGGGAGCAAGAGCTGGCTGCAAGCATTTGAAGAATATGCAAGATGGATGTCGCCCATCGGTATGTCCCCAAGACGCATAGCCAAAGATTTCAACTACAGAGAAGTTCACTTCTATAAAAATGACATGATCTTTTTTATGTTCGGATCAGCAAATCGAGACGAAGAGATATTTCAAAATCCAGATCACTTTGACATCTCAAGAGATAATCGCTCATCTATTTCATTCGGTGCTGGCCCTCATTTCTGTGCTGGAGCCTGGATATCCAAAACTCTCATAGCAGAGGTTGCACTTCCTTTATTTTTCTCAAATTTTCCCAATGTTCAATTGAAAAAAACACTTGAATTTGATGGTTGGGCCTTTAGGGGACCTAAAAAAGTAATTTTAGAGAATTGGGATAAATAACTTGATGAACATAAAATTATCAAACATGCTCCAAATAGAGAATATAACAGGTTCAGGAAAAACTTATGATTATTAAAAGGCGTTCATTTCTTAAGGCAGCTTCCTGTTTACCCTTATCAGTAGCTTTACCGAGCATAGCGTACACTAAGATTGACTTTGGGGCGACAAAGATCACAACAATCAGTGACGGAAGTATTACACTTCCAGCTGGGTTGACCTTCGACACAATGCCTCAGCTTGAACTTGAACCCATAATTAATGAATTTTCCCTTTCGCGAAATCAATTAGTTAGGGAGTGTAACGTCACATTGTTGGAAACAGAGAACCGCAAAATTCTATTTGATGTTGGTGCAGGTGTTTATTTTTTGGATGGTATGGGCGCCATCCTAGATAGCCTCAGCGAAAAGGGACTTGTACCTGAAGATATTACTGACGTTATTTTCACTCATGCACATCCGGATCATATCTGGGGTGTCCTAGACGATTTTGATGATTTGTTGTTTCCTGATGCCATGTATCATATTGGTAGGACCGAATGGGATTATTGGTGGGACCCAGAAACGGTTAACAGAGTTGATCAAGGTAGAGTGGAGACAGCCGTTGGTGCTAAAACCAGGTTTGAAGCATTGCAAGATCAAATAGAATTCTTTGATGATGGAGATGAGCCGATACCAGGTATACTAGCATTGATGACACCTGGGCATACACCAGGCCATATGAGCTTTGAAATAGCCAATGGGTCACAATCTGCTCTTGTAGTCGGAGATGCTATAAATGACCATCATGTTGCATTCAAAAGACCAAACTGGCTAAATGGACTTGACCAAAATCCGGAAGAGGCAGCACAAACGAGACAGAAGCTACTAAATCGAATATCAAATGAAGATATGGTTATTATTGGTTTTCATTTTCCAGAAGGTGGTATAGGCCGTGTTGTTCAGTCTGGTAAAGAGTATTCATTCGTAAATATTTAGGTCAGCCTGACTCATAAAAAACATAAACTTTTGAAAGTGGATTGATAAGTAATAGTTATCAACGTAACGGTTAGTTAATCACAAAAACTCTTGTATAAAAATAAAGGTTTAATTATGTCAGAGACTTCGGTTATTGATCCCACTCAAATTGATCGGTTGGCAGAACTTGCTGTAAAGACAGGTTTAGCATTGAAACCAGGTCAGGATTTACTGATCACAGCACCTTTAGAAGCCGTACCCTTGGTAAGAAAAATAACTGACTACGCTTACACAACTGGGGCCGGAATTGTCACTCCAATATTTTCGGATCCAGAACTTGTATTATCACGATACAAAAATGCAAATGATGCATCTTTTGATAAAGCGGCTAATTGGCTCTATGACGGTATGGGGGCAGCTTTTGATAATGATACTGCAAGACTTGCAATTGTTGGCGATGATCCAATGTTACTCGCTGACGAAGACCCACAAAAAGTAGGAAGAATTAATAAAGCGAATTCTCAGGCATTAACACCCGCCAGAGAGAGAATTACGCGCTTTGACATCAATTGGAATATAGTAGCTTGGCCGGGGTTGGCTTGGGCAAAACGGATGTTTCCAGATTTACCAGAGAATGAGGCACAAGCGAAGCTTTCCGAGGCTATATTTTCCGCTTCACGTGTTAATGTTAAAGATCCGATTGAGGCATGGAACAAGCATAATAAAAACTTACGAGAACGCTCAAATTGGCTTAACCAGAAAAATTTTTCTTCTCTTCATTTTTCGGGACCAGGCACGGATCTCACTGTCGGGTTGGCAGATGATCATGAGTGGATGGGCGGTGCATCTTTGGCAAAAAATGGTATCATGTGTAATCCAAATATACCTTCTGAGGAAGTCTTTACGACACCTCATTGCCTTAGAGTCGAAGGTACAGTCAGTTCCACAAAGCCTCTATCGCACCAAGGAACATTAATCGACAATATTCGTGTGAAATTTGAATCTGGAAGCATTAATGAAGCTCATGCATCCAAAGGTGAAGAAGTACTGTTGAAAGTATTAGATTCCGATAAAGGGGCTCGGCGTTTAGGAGAAGTTGCTTTAGTACCCCATAGTTCCCCAATTTCACAGAGCGGTCTATTATTTTATAACACATTATTTGATGAGAATGCGGCGAGCCACATTGCTTTGGGTCAATGTTACTCGAAATGTTTTAAAGACGGAGAAAACCTGAGTAAAGACGAGATAATTTCAAAAGGTGGAAATAGCAGTATGATACATATCGACTGGATGATTGGATCCGGCGAAATAAATGTAGATGGACTGACCGCCGATGAGACTACAGTTCCAGTTTTTAGAAACGGTGAATGGGCTGGATAATTCAAATTCACAAATAATTACAAGGATACGCCAACAGTTGAGCGAGGCTACAACTGCTCCTGGCATGGTAATGATATCACTGTCAGCTGTAGCACTCGGGGCAGCGTTTGGTGGCTATCTTCCTTTAATTTCCCTTTGGATGGAAACTTTCAATATATCTTTCCAAAGAATTGGTATTGTTTGCGGAGCTTCTGCTGTTGGCGTTGTATCCAGCGCCTATTTTGCACCTAAACTGGCTGCAAGATACGGGTATATATTGACCATTAATGTAGGTTTAGTAGTTGCCGCTATAATGACCGTTGCATTTAGGTTTACTGATAACTACGGTTTATGGCTTGCCTTGCGGTTTGTAAGTGGACTTGGCTTAGGTCTTCATTGGGTACTCACCGAAGCTTGGCTTGCGAACATAGTAACCGAGAAATATCGTACCCGTGTCATGGCAATCTATGCTACGGCCATCTCAATAGGATTTGCTATTGGACCTATGGTAATCTGGTTATTTGGGGCGCTTTCGATAATTCCATTTATAATCATGGGTGCTCTACTAATTCTAGCTGCATTGCCAATATTAAGGCTAAAAGGACATGAACCAAAAGACTCGCAAACTCGGTCTGCATCTCCGCTTATATTGATAAAAAAAGCGCCAACCGTAGCGTCTGCTTGTATTGTAGTCGGCAGTGTGGATTTAGCCTTAATAAGTCTTCTTCCAGCAATGATAACTCGCACCCCAGAAGCTGCACCAATTTTAGCATTGATTATCGTACCTGCTATGGCGATAGGTGCAACAATTCTTCAGTATCCAATTGCAATTATAGCCGATAAACACGGCCTTAGAAAAGTCGGCGTAATGACTGTTTGTGCTGGCCTGATATTTGCCAGCTTAATTCCATTTTTTTTAGGATCAGTGTTATTGACTCTTCTCTTTGGATTTCTCGCTGCCGGCCTGGTTTATGGTCTTTACTCGATTGGCCTTGCTATGCTGTCTAGGCGGTTTTCTGGAGCAGAAATTGTTGCTGCAAATGCTGGATTTGTAATACTTTTCGAACTTTCAAATTTAATGGGGCCTTGGGTTGCAGGGTTTTTGCTAGACATCAATATGCGATATGGCCTCCCAATTTTCACATGTGCTATAGGGATTTTTTATGTCAGTATTTCATGGATTAGACGACATACGAATTCTAATTATTGAAGACATATATTCATGATTTAAACACCCCATGTATCTGAAATGCGATAACCCCCTGGCCATGGATCTGCAGGATCAAGCATGTACTGATGAGTGCCGGTAATCCATGCACGTCCACTAATTTCGGGTAAAATAGCATCGAAACTACCAACTTTTGTTTTTCCTAGAATTTGACCAGAAAACTGTGAGCCAATAATTGAAGTCGCAGTTAACGTCTCTCCAGCCTTCATTTTTCCACGTCTGTGTAATATTGCCATTTTAGCTGACAAGGCTGTACCTGTTGGTGATCTATCAATTTTACCCGGTTTAACGGCTACAGCCGACCTGAAGTTCATACCATTATTATCTTTAAATAATGGACTGCAAAAATGACAGAAAGAGAAATGACCCCAATCGGGATAGATCGGGTGATGGAAATTTAGTTGCTCGTTAGCAGCTTTGGTAATCTTTTCCCCTAATTTCGCAAGATCTTTTGCTTCATCTGGAGATAGCTTAAAACCCAATTTATCTGCATCCACTACCACAAACGAGTCTCCACCAAACGCAGTATCGACCTTCAAAGCCCCAGAACCCTCAATCTCAAGAGTTAAATCCAGATCATTTGCGAAGCTAGGTAAATTTTCCACATAGATCCTGTTTGCCTTTCCGTGAGAGCATTCAGCTTTTACTTTAACTAATCCTCCAGGCGCCTCGAGAATAAAAGTGGTGATAGGCTCAAACATTTCAATTAGTCCTACATCAAGTAAAACAGTTGCAACACAAATTGAATTGGAACCTGACATTGGAGGATTAAACTCAGGCTCCATTATAATAAAAGCGGCATCCGCCTTCGGGTTTTTTGGAGGCACAAGTAGATTTATATGTTTAAAAACACCACCACGAGGTTCGTTTAAAAGGAAATTACGCAATAAGCCATTACTCAACAGCCACTTACTTTGCTCCCAAACTGTTTCACCGGGGGGCGGCAAAACACCACCAACAATAACATCGCCAACCTCTCCTTCCGCATGAGCTGAAATAACATGGATTGACTTAGTGGTTCGCATTAAAGAAGCTTAGGTACAGCTTTTAGATGTGTAAACTGCTTTTTGGGAAATATTGGAATGGAGAGACCTACTGGAGTTCAAATATCCAGGTTTTTGAAAGCTCAAGGCGTTCAATATGTATTTGGAATTCCTGGTGTACATAACCAAGAGCTTTATCGCGGGATCGAAGAAGCAGGGCTCATCCACATACTTGCGAGACACGAGCAAGGTGCGGGCTTTATGGCTGATGGCTATGCCAGAGCTAGTGGAAAACCAGGTATTGTCTATGTCATTACGGGGCCGGGTATTTGTAATGTTTTAACCGCACTAGGGCAGTCATACTCTGATAGTATACCAATCTTAGCCATTTCTTCCTGTTTAGATGAGACCGCCTACAGACGTGGACAGTTACACCAAATGCTGGATCAAGAGCGCGCGGCTGGTAGTGTTTGCGAGTGGTCAGAAACTGCTCAAAATTATAAAGCTGCGTATGGTTTATTAGACCGAGCCTTCACAGAATTTTCTGACAAAAGATGTAGGCCAAAACATATACAAGTCCCGATTAAGTTACTTGAGAGAAACGCTCCTGATTTTAAAATTTCTGCGAAACCTAGTGCTTCTCTTTCGTATAATGAAAATGAAATTATTAAGATTTCACAATTAATTAAAAACTCCAAAAAACCTATTTTTATAGTTGGTGGTGGCGCAAAGGATGCAGATGTATTTAAACTTATAGAAAAAACTGGTGCTGCATGCTTCACAAGCTTTACAGGTAGGGGGCTTATACCATCAAACTATCCATTATTGATGGGTTCATCGTTGGCCAGGCCCGACACTGTTGGTGTTCTGTCAAAATCAGATCTACTCGTAGTATTGGGGTCCGAATTAGCCGAAGTTGATATCTGGCGCTATAATCTCGGTCATAAATGTACATTGGTACGCGTTGATACAGATCCTGAAGTTCTTTCTGATCATCATAAAGCCGAATTTAAAGTAAATATGAAAGTGGCAGACTTTGTTGAAGCTTCACTTAAACATTTCAACGAGCAAGATAGCAAACCAACATGGGACGCAAAATTTATTTCTCAAAAACGTAAAGAATGGATTTCACAGGCTAAAAGAGAGTTCCCAGGAGTAGCAAACGTGATTAAGGCCGTGGAAGAAATAGTACCTCAGGAAACTGTAATATATTCGGATATGACGCAATTCGCATATTTAGCTAAAGAGATATGGGATATGGAAAAACCTAATCATTGGCATCATCCCTATGGCTTTGGTACTTTGGGTTATGCATTACCAGCAGCAATAGGCGGATGTATAGCGCGACCAAACATGCCAACGTTAGCTATAGCTGGTGATTATGGGTTCCAGTATACAATCCAAGAGTTAGGTACTGCCGTTGAACTACAACTCAATTTACCGATCCTCATTTGGGATAATCATAAACTTAAAGCAATAGAGGATAGTATGATAGCAGCTCAAATTTCTCCAAATTCTGTCCAAGCCTTAAATCCTGATTTTTGTAAATTAGCAGAATCTTACGGTGCTAGGTCAACAAAACCTTCTAACCTAAACGAATTACAAAACGATATAACTGAAGCCTTCGCCGCTAAAACACCGACCATTATTCATATAACGGATATGGTGTAGTTCAATAACACAAGCTGGAAATGAAAAAGACCCTCATGGGAGGGCCTTAATCGAAAAGAATGACCTAGGGGGAGGAGTTAGGTCAATATCTTAAAGCTCGAAAACGAAATTGGGAGGAACGTTTATCAAACTATTTAAAAACACTTTTATGTTTCTTATACAGTATATGCTGCGCTGCGGCAGGTTTTACCAATGCTATTTTTGCATACCCGCTTTGCATTATTCTGCAATCACAAGATATCTAAATGATCCAAATAAATAAATTTATTTGAAAATTATCGACTTTGATGCTGGCGATATGTTGATTTCATCAATAATTGTACCCTGCCTGGTTTTAATAATGTCACAGACGATTTTAGCAATATCGTCTGTCTCAATTGCATTATTTTCAGCGTCACCAGGCTTGAAATTCAAGCTATCAAAAAATGGACTTCTCACAAAACCTGGATTTATTAAGCAAACTCGAACACCAGTATTGCTGCATTCATCACGAAGTGCCTGAGTAAAACCTCTCAAACCAAACTTTGCAGCCGAATACAGAGTTGCCTTTTTCTTTCCAGCTAATGAAGCCTCTGACCCTATGACAATAATATCGCCATTACCTTTAGCCTTCATGTAACTTACTAAATGCCTACAAAGGATGATATGCGAAATTAAATTTAGATTTATGAATTTTGATATTTGCTTAGATGAGAAATTCTCCAAGGCTTGGAAGTCACCATGACCTGCATTACAAATTAAAACGTCAATATCTGAATGTTCAAGCAAGAGCTGAGGAATAACACTCTCAATTTTTTCAAAATCGGACAAATCAAGTGAAATAGGAAGATAACGATCAAAATCTGGCTCAAACTTTTCGTGATGTCTGGCAATACCAATCACGTCAGCACCACTTTTTAGTAGTATTGAAGTAATTGCTTTTCCTATACCGCTAGAACTACCAGTGACAATCGCTTTTCTTTTTTCCAATGTCTAAAAGCTCCAATCTCACACCAAACAACGAAAAATTTTTTTCTTTGTAGTATATTTTTCTAATTCTGATTGTAAAAATAAAGACATTTCTTGCTCTATATCTGTTCCATATGAAACAATTCCGCCCTTGGTCTCCATAGGAAACGAGAAAAGTTTATCGTCTGGATATAATGATGTAATTTTTTTATACATTTCTTTTGGAAATCGCAAAGGGCCATGACTGACAGAGTGAACTTTATCAATATTGATATCTGTAAAAATATCCTGAAGTAGTTCTGAATATAGATTTTTCCAGCCAGAACAGTAGATAAGAGGATCAAACCGTAGACCAACTGGCCATCCATTTTTGGCTAGGGTCTTTAATGCATTAACTCTTCTCTCAATACTTGGAGCTTTATTATCCAAGACGCCAGCCAAATTACTTGGAGATAAACTATATGCTACTATACAATTAGAAATTGGACTTCTTTTTAATAAGGTTTCTGAGACGATACTCTTGGTCCTAAGTTCAAGTTCAACAGAACTAAAGTTGGTAAAAAATTCTAAAGCTTTTTCGGCAAAACCCGTAATTTTTTCGAATGCCAATGAATCACAATCATAACCAGAAAAAAAGGTCAGACTAGTGTCGGTATTTTTATCGATTGTATCGGAAATTGCTTTGAAAAAGTCTTCATAATTAACAAAAAGTACGTAGTTCGCGGAAGAATACATGCCCTGTAGAAAACAGTATCGACAGTCGTAAATACAGTTATACATATGCGAAAAATAGTAATTTTTTTGTGCATCAAGCCCAAAACCCTGTGGTGCTGGCAAAACAAAGTTATCATGCTTTCTCGCTAATATCAGAGCAGGGTTTTGTTTTTGAATACGAAAGTTCTGTTGCCTTTTGTTAAACATCTCTTGATATCTTTCAATCTCAAAGACATCTGCATGTTTTAAGCGCTTAATAACCTTTTGGGCAATTGGATGATCTAAGACTTCACGCTCTGCAAAAATACTATCAATCATCACAGCTTCCATTCTTTTATTGCTGAGACAAGCTCACTCTCGAGACTAGCAATTAACTTTGAGGCTGAATTTCCAGTGGCCAGAGTATTTTCTAATTTTCGGTTTGGAAAAGCTGCCTTCCATTTTTTATATGTCTGGATAAATTTATTTCTATTACTCTTAGTGAAATGATACTTATCAAAATATTGAAAAACTTCTTCTGGTATCTTCAATCTTTTTTTCTCATCGCTCACTAATTTTTCTATAGTATGAATAATTTTTTGAAGCTTCTCTATATTTTGATGAATCAATTGCGTTATTATTTTTTTAGAAATTGAACCGATAGGACTTTCTGGTGTATCGGATACTATTTTTAAAACGAATACTAATTCATTACAGGAAAACATTGGAGCGATTTCGCAAAAACCTGATGCCTCCATATCAAAGAGTACAGCATCTGAATATGCTGTTTCAGGCTGGGAAACAGTATAAAGTGCCTGATGTTGAACTATTTTTGATAAACGTAATCCTGGAAAGTAAGATCTTTTACTCCCTATGTCATGAACCTTTATAACTTGAAATAGCCGACCAACTGGTTCCAAATGAAAACCAGCAATTCCTAAATTGATCCACCCGACATATTTCTTAACATTTAATAACGTTTTTAAATAGGTGGTAGCAGCAGCTGCTTTAGTTTTACCAATTCCAGATATAACAAGTGCATGCCCGTGCTCTTGATTTACATACACTGGAAAGTCCAGTTCATTTGAAAATAGACGGAGGTCAAATAAATCAATTATTGGATTTGCTTCAGGCGCTAACGCTATAACCCAGCAGATTTTTAGCTCAATGTCTCGAATATCGGGCAGTTCAATCATTAAAACAGCGCCTTAATGAATCTTCCCAATATTGCTTCTTCTCAAGCAAAGTTTTTGCGTAGACCTTTTTTTTGCGCTTTTGAGATCCATTTATTAAAATTTCCATTTTTAATATGATTTCACGTATCGCCGCAATTCTATAATCCAATTTGAGATCAGGCTCGTTTAATATCTTTTCCAAAGAGTATATGCGAAATCTGTCCATTCCCCAATGCACACCTGAAAGTTGGTCACTGTGACCTCCCTTTTTGATGATTAATGGCTCATTAATGAAAATTACTTCCTCTTTTGAACTGTACCGCAACCAGAAGTCATAATCCTCACATGCTGGTAAGTCCTCATCAAAAAAACCAAAGTCTTCAAAAACAGACCTATGAAGCATTGTTGAACTTGGGGATATACAACATAATTTTAGACAGCTTTGGAACACATTGCCCCCGCTCTTCTTATGTTTTTTGTGTTGGTTTACGCGAATTCCATTTCTTACCCAAATTTCTTCAGTATGACATAGTCGACGGTGTTGTATGTCACCTCTAAACGCAATTACCTGCTTATCCAGCTTACCTTTTAACCAAAGATCATCAGAATCTAGGAGGGCAATATATTCACTTTTTGCCTCCTTTATACCTAAGTTTCTTGCAGAACTGACACCTTGGTTTTCTTGAAAAATATAGCGTAAAACAGTCTTAGGCGTACTTATAGATTTAAATCCTAAATCATTTAAAATATTATAAGTTGCATCTGTGGACCCATCATCAACTATAATTATCTCACGCGCAGGTAACGTTTGAGCCAGAACTGATTGAACACATTCTGAGATAAAGTCCGCTCTATTATATGTTGGGATAATTACTGAAACTTCCGTCATTATTTAACTATTTACTTAGTTCGAGCATAAGACATTTTAGGATCAATCTACCAACAACAATCATCGAAATTTGGTTAATATCGTTCTTTGGCGATAGCTCTACAACGTTCAGACCAATAATTTGTCCTTTTTTTGATATCCCATCGAAACACGCAACAACTTGCATCCAATCAAGGCCACCAGGCGATAGTGCTACGGTTGCAGGCACTATTGATGGATCTAACCCATCTACATCAAGAGTTATAAAGAACTTTCCCGCCTCAGGTAACTCATTCAAAAACAATTCTATTCCTTTTTCGTGGATATCCTTCGCAAGATAAATCTTAGCTCCCCAATCTTTTGCATCTTTCAGATCTTGCGCAGTAGCGCTTCCATAAGAACGTATGCCAATTTGATGTATTCCAGAAATATGAGCCATTTCTGAGGCTCTTCGCATAGGGCTCGAGTATCCGTCTCTTTCACCAAATCTCTCATTCTTCCAATCCATATGTGCATCAATTTGAATGACTGTCACGTCATTCAATGGGTCTAAGCCCCGTAATACCGGGTTGGTTATTCCGTCGTCACCTCCTATTGAAACCGGTAACACGCCTCTATCTACTAAGTAACGCACTGCACCTTCTATTTCAGAGTAATGCTGATCAATATCGTTATTTCTAAGGGGAATATTTCCTCCATCTGCAACTGAAATTGATGCAAGAGTGCTTTCTGTTTCTAAATCAAGATCCATGGCGTGTTGATCAATAAGAATTCTTGGTGATGCATCACGCAGCCTATCTGGCGCAGTCGACTGATTATTTGGAAAATCCTGCGTATTGTACGGTTTACCAAAGGGTGCCCCAAAAACTACGGCGTTGTGATTGAGGTTCGACCAATCTGACAGGATGGGTAAATCGAGAAAACTTTTTGAATTAGGAACTTTTGTGACGGGTGTCTTCAATTGAAAATCTACGCTTCTATTTGGAGATTAAGTATTTCGCGAGTTTGACGCCAGGTCGCAACAGGGCGCTCATATTTTTCACATAATTCTGCGGCTCTTTGTATTAACGCCGCATTAGAAGGCGCTAGTGTATTTTTATCAAGTCTAACATTATCCTCAAGCCCCGCCCTTGTATGACCCCCGGCCGCAATTGCCCACTCATTTACGATAATTTGATTAGCACCGATTCCTGCTGCACACCATTCTGCGTCTGGTGCTCTTTCATTCATAAATTTTACATATAAATCAAAAACTTCTTTATCAGCAGGCATAGCATTTTTTACTCCCATAACGAACTGAACATATAATTTGCCGTATAATTCATTTCGATCATGCATTCTGATAGCGGTCAGAATATGGCTCAAATCAAACGCCTCCACTTCTGGAGTAACCATGTATTTCTTCATTTCTGATGCCAACCAATTAACCAAGTCAGGTGGGTTTTCATAAACACGCGTCGGAAAATTATTAGATCCAACAGATAATGAAGCCATATCAGGGGCCAGAGGTAGCATTCGACCTCTATCAGTTCCTGCGCCCGAGCGGCCACCAGTAGAAAATTGGATCACCATACCAGGACAGTGCTCATTTAAGCCTTCCAACAATGCGGCAAATTTTTCAGGGTCAGATGATGGTGTCTGATCCTGATTTCGAACATGACAATGAGCGATTGTAGCACCCGCCTCAAATGCGCTTTGAGTACTTTCTACTTGCTCTTGCAAACTAATTGGCACTGCAGGATTATCAGCTTTTGTTGGAAGCGATCCAGTGATTGCAACACATAGAATACAAGGTTTTTTCATTGTAGCATCCCTATAAATTGAACCGGTTTGGATCATATACCGACATGTCAATATTTGGTGACCTATTGTTGATTATATCGGATATTAATCGCCCAGTTTTCGGGCCAGATGTCATACCAATATGTTGGTGCCCAAATGCTGTATAAACACCGCTTTCTTTTAGCTGACCAATGAGTGGGAGGCTATCGGGAGCAGTTGGTCTAAATCCAAGCCATTCCTCAGTTTCATCATAGGTCATCTTCGGAAAGGCTTCAGCTACTCGGCGCCTCAGTAACCTGACTGGGGCCTTACTGGGACCAAATTTTATACCACCCAACTCAACCGTTCCTGCACACCTAAGATCGCCTCCCATGGGCGTCACTCCAAATTTACCGATTGTCATCATCATCGGATTTCGAGGTAATATCGAGGCATTTTTGTATACGACATGATATCCCCTCTCAGCCTCGAGCGGAATATTAAGACCAAGCTTACGCATTAGTTCCTTAGACCAAATACCAGCTGTTATAATGGCTTTCTCACACTCAAAATGACCATTATCAGTATATACTGTAGAAATTTTTTCACCGTGAAACCCAAAATCCTCTACTTTTGCACTTACAAATTTTCCACCATTATTAAAAAATACTTTCATCAGCTCAGAAATGTAACCCAGTGGGTTCACAATGTGACCTTGTCCACTTATGACTGCTAAACAATCAATAAATGATCCACATATTGGTTCTACTTCTTGAACTAAATTGCCCGTAAATACTTCAGGTATCATTCCAACTTTTTTCTTACACTCCCAACCAAAAGAATCTTTGTGAAAGTCCTTCAGAGAGCGATAAGCGTAGCTAAATTTGCTATCAGCTATCCAGCTCGCTGCGGCAGTCCCTTCAGTTAGGCTTTTATGCTGTTGAACAGAATCTGTCAGTAGAGGAATTAGGGCCTCAATAGTTCTATTTGAATTCGAAGAGTTTGCATTCTGTAAAAATTTAATTAACCACGGAGTTAACTTTGGTAGATAACTCCACTTTAGAAAAAGTGGGCTCATCGGATCAATTAAATAACGAGGGATCTGTTTCAAAATCGATGGTTCATTGACTGGAACAATTGCCCATTGTGCTAGCAGCCCTGCATTCCCGTAAGAAGCCCCCGTTCCAGGTTTAGCTTTATCTAATAATAGAACCTCAAAATTTGAACGTTGCAGCCAAATCGCCGTTGAAATGCCGCAGATACCAGCCCCAATAACAATAACTGGCTTCACCATAAAATCCTCTTTATTTTTCTAACGCCTGAAGTTTAATTAATTTATTTCAGTAAAGTCTAAATTTCCTTCTTGTTTACACAATGTGTATTTTATTGGATTAGACCTTGAAATGATATTGCCATTTCTAACCACTAATAATCTATGGGCACGTAATCTAATAGCCTCAATCTTGTCTTTTGCTTGCAGTAAAACAAAGTTTGCTAGCTTACCTTTTTGTATCCCGTATTCTTCCAATCCCATAATATCAGCAGAATTTTTCGTTACAGCATCGAAACACCAATCCATATCTTCACGACTGGATAGTTGCCCTACGTGTAATGCCATGAAAGCCACATCCAGCATGTCTGCTTTACCAAGAGAATACCATGGATCCATTACGCAATCTGATCCAAAACCAACTTTGAGGCCTGCATCACGTAATTCCCTCACTCTAGTTTGACCCCTTCTTTTTGGGTAAGTATCATGCCGACCCTGCAGCATTATATTTATCAAAGGGTTCGGTATTACGTTTAGTTGTGATTCAGCCATTAAGGGTATCAACTTAGAAACATAATAGTGATCCATAGAATGCATTGAAGTGAGATGTGACCCTGAAACGCGACCCTCTAAACCTAATCTTTTCGTTTCAAAAGCAAGTGTCTCTACGTGACGGCTCATTGGGTCGTCACTTTCATCACAATGCATATCAACCATAAGACCTCGTTCAGCAGCAATTTCACAGAGCAACGTAACACTTCGCGCACCCTCAGACATCGTCCTTTCAAAATGGGGGATGCCTCCAACAACGTCTACGCCCATATCCAAAGCCCTTTTGGTGTTTTCTAATGCCGTTGGGTCTCTCAAAACACCATCTTGAGGAAACGCTACTAACTGTAGATCTAAGTATCCTTTGACTTTTTCTCGCACATCCAGCAACGCCTGAACACCTTTAAGTTCATCATCACATGTATCTACATGGCTACGTATGGCTCCCATACCTTTGGCAACTGCAAGATCACAGTATTTCATAGCCCTTGCAATAATATCGTCTATCGATTGCAGCGGTTTGAGTTCCCCCCACAAACTAATACCCTCCAACAACGTACCAGAAACATTGAGCCTTGGAGTGCCCAATGACAACGTGGCATCCATGTGAAAATGTGGATCAACAAATGGCGGTGACAGGAGACATCCATCCGCATGAATTATCTCATTTGATTCACCCGATATCGATTTCGAAATTTCAACTATTCTTCCATCCTTACAGGCAATATCAAACTCACCCTCGTCATCCGTAAGGCTGGCACCCTTTATCATCAAATCAAACATTTTATAACCTCACCTTTGCCCCTTGAACCAAGGTGTCAATAAAGCCCTCGGGTAATCTGCAGACCTTGCTGCAATAACCAATGCCGCAATTGACAAGACATATGGAGCCATCAAAAACACTTGCCCGGGAACAAAAGCTCCCATCTCGGTTTGCAGTCTTACTTGTAAAGCGTCAAATGCACCAAATAAAAGCGCACCTATTAGAGCTTTTCCCGGCCTCCAACTTGCGAAAATTACAAGTGCAATACAAACCCAGCCACGACCATTAACCATTCCAAAGAAAAATGCATCAAATGCGCTCATTGTTAAAAACGCACCTCCAAGAGCCATTAGCGCCGAGCCAATAACAATCGCCCAAATTCGAATGGCGTAAACCGATAAACCCTGAGCATCCACGCTGTTTGGATTATCTCCAACCGCTTTAATCGCCAATCCAAGGTTTGTACGATTGAGCACATACCAAACTAACACAACCATGAGTAACGCCAGCCAAGTTAAAGCCGTTTGCTGAAACAAAACTAATCCAACAAATGGCAAATCTGAGAGCACCGGAATTTCCAGTGGTTGAAATGGCTCAATTCTTGGAGGTGATGACACATCTGGCAGAGCTGTTCGGTAGGTAAAATAGCTTACAGAGGTCGCAAATAAAGTTATACCAAGCCCACTAACATGCTGCGAAAGACCTAGTGGTACGGTAAGGACCGCATGTATTAACCCGAAGAACGCACCACATATAAACGCGACTATAATTCCTCCCCATAATCCAGCACCCAACCATGTTGCCATCCACCCACACATTGCGCCAACTACAAAGATACCTTCAATTCCCAGATTTAAGGTGCCAGATCTTTCACAAATCAAAGCTCCCAAAACACCAAAAATTAGGGGTGTTGCAATCCTTAGAGATGCCGCCCAAAAACTATCTGTAATCAAAATATTAAGGATATCGATCATTTAACTTTTTTCCCTGTGCCAGAGCGAACAATCTTAAATTTTGATATGAAACCTCCAACTAGCACACATAAAAGCGATACAGATACCACCAAATCCGCTAAGAAAGATGAAATCCCCATTGCCCTAGTCATGCTATCTGCACCAACAAATACAGACGCAATAAAAACTGATGCTATCAAAACACCAATTGGAGATAAGCCCGCCAACATAGCAACTACTATTCCGGCATATCCAAAACCAGGTGAAAGGTCTGCTGTGAGGTAGCCTTTTAATCCTGCAACTTCACTCACTCCCGCAAGCCCCGCAAGACCACCAGAAAGAAGCGCTACACCAAAAAGTGAACGATTTATGTTAATGCCAGCGTGCTTAGCCGCAGCAGAATTTTCCCCAACCGCCCTTAATTTAAAACCCCAAACTGAGTACTTTATGATAAAATGGGCTATCACTGCTAAAAGAACGGCTAAAATCAAGCCAGAATGAACGCGCATCCGATCAATTAATGGTGGAAACATTCCTTGATCCAAAATTGGAGCTGATTGCGGCCAACCCAAACCCATTGGATCTTGCAACGGTCCTTCCAATAACATCTGAAGGAATATAATTATAATAAAATTGAGTAAAAGCGTCGTTACTACCTCATCAGCCCCAAAACGTACTTTCAGATATGTTGGCGCTGCCATACCTACTGCACCTGCACAGCCTCCTAGAACTATAATGAAAGGTAATAATAAGACAGCAGGTAGGTCAAAAAGACCTGAGCCTACTGTTACAGCGGCTATCGCACCAAGGTAAAGTTGACCCTCGGCACCTATATTCCAAAGTTTTGCCCGAAATGCGATTGCCGCTGCAAGACCAGTATAGATAAGTGGTGTAGCGCGCGTTAACATTTCCGAAATAGCAAAAACAGATCCAAAAACGCCCTTGGCCATTTCAACATAAGCGACAAAAGGATTAGCGCCAGCTGCTAGTAAAGGTATAGCAGCAAATAATAGAGAAACTACAGCTGCGATAATTGGTATAAGTACTGTGCTACTATTAGATATTTTTTCCCTTGGTTCGATGCGGATCATGTAGAAGCCCCCGCCATCATTAAGCCGATATCCTCTCGACTTTTTGAATAAGCATCATGTAACTTACCATCTCTCATGACTACTATTCTGTCGGCCAAACCTAAGATTTCATCTAAATCTTCAGAAATGAGAATGACGCCACCACCCCTATCTCTAGCTTCAATTAGGTGTTTTTGAACTTCCGATGCAGCCCCCATATCAAGTCCACGGGTGGGTTGATTAGCTAGTATTATCTCCGGTTGCTTTTCAAAAACTCGAGCTAAAATAAGTTTCTGAATGTTTCCCCCTGATAATAAACGAGACGCCTGATCAATACCTGGGCCTCGCACGTCATATTTTTCTGATAATGTTTTCGCATTCTTATTAATTACAGATGAGCGCAGAAAGCCAAAGTTCTGTATTTGAGGATCATCCAGGCGTTCTATAATCATATTTTCAGATACACTTAAGCCTCCGACAATACCCTGTCGGTGCCTATCTTCTGGTATACGCCCAAAACCAGATTTTATCATATTAAAAGGACTTATGTTTTCAATAGCTACGCCTTTTAAAACTATTGACCCCCGATCAGGCGCTACCAGACCAGAGATAAGATCAGCCAGTACATTCTGACCATTTCCAGAAATCCCTGCAATTCCCAAGATCTCGTTTGAGTTTAGAATTAAATTAACGTCATGGAGCGAATCTCTTTTTGATTGGCCAGCCACAGAAATTTCATTCAATGATAAAATTGGTCCGCCGGGTTTAATTCTTTTTGAAGACACTTTTTGTGTCTCACTTCCTACCATCAAACGTGCTATTTTTTTTTCACTAGCTTCTGAAGTCTTCATACTTCCAACATTTTTGCCATGACGCAATACAACAAGCCTATCTGAAAAGGATAAAACTTCTCGCATTTTATGAGTTATGAAAATAACTGATAAGCCCTGCTTAGTCATACGTCTTAGATTGGAAAATAAAGAATCTGCTTCCTGTGGAGTCAGAACCGCTGTTGGTTCATCAAGTACAAGAATATGGGCATCCCGATATAAAGCTTTAAGGATTTCAACTCGTTGTCTTTCACCGACAGAGAGCTTGCCTACTGAAATGTCGAGCGGTGCATCTAGGCCACTATGCGACATTATACTTTGAATTTTTTTTTGAGCTTTTTTCTGATTACGCCTCAAAGAAAATAGGGACTCAGCACCGAGAGTAATATTTTCAAAAGCCGTTATGTTTTCCGCAAGAGTAAAATGCTGATGAACCATCCCAATGCCCGCAGCTAAGGCAGCACTGGGATCACCCAGTTCTAAGGGCACCAAATTATCATCTGTGCTCTTAATCTCAATATTCCCAGAGTCAGGCAAATAATGGCCAAACAACATATTCATGAGGGTTGTTTTGCCCGCCCCATTTTCGCCAAGAAGCGCTAGAACCTCTCCCTTTTGAAGTTCAATTGTTATATCATCATTAGCTAAAATTGGGCCAAAGCGCTTAGTAAGCCCCTTGAGCCTTAATACAGTCGATGCTTCCATTTTGAAATGCGCTGGCCTCCTTTGCAGCCAGCGCTATTACTTTTTAATTATCAGAAGTGGGACGGACGTCGTTAACGTTAACCCTGAACAGACCATCCAAAATTTCAGCTTCTCTAGCCTTTACAGCTGCTGCTGTTTCTGAAGACATGAGACTTTCATCCATAATTAGTGATCCACCACCGTAAGCCATAAAGCTATACTGTCCATAATCCGCAGCCTCGAATGACCCGTTTGCCACACGAGATACCGCTTTATCTATCGTTGCTTCCATATGCCAAATAGCCGACGCCATTAT
Source organism: Candidatus Salinivivens marinus (assembly GCF_965655845.1). Classification (NCBI taxonomy): domain Bacteria; kingdom Pseudomonadati; phylum Pseudomonadota; class Alphaproteobacteria; order Rhodobacterales; family Paracoccaceae; genus Candidatus Salinivivens; species Candidatus Salinivivens marinus. The sequence continues at coordinate 125,642 of NZ_CBFHHX010000008.1, read as the reverse complement.
CGTTCCAGGATAATCGCCTGAAGTATCGATAACATTTCCAATAGCCTTTACGCCACGCTCTACAGCTGCATCAGAAACACCAAATCTTTCCGCATACATTACGTCTGCGCCAGCATCCATCATAGCGAATGCACTTTCCTTTGCTTTCGGAGGATCGTACCAACTATCAATAAAGTTCACCAAAAATTTAACATCTGGATTTACTTCTCGAGCGCCATCCATAAAAGCATGCATTAGACGATTTACTTCCGGTATAGCATACCCACCAACCATACCAATTAAATTGGATTTTGTGGCAGCACCTGCAACCATACCAGAGAGATATGAAGGTTCGTGAATCCAGTTGTCAAAAACCGAAAAGTTTGGGGCAACAGGCGTGAAAGATGAGCCCATCAAGAAAGCAGTGTCAGGATAGTCTTTAGCAACTTTTCTAGCAGCGCGCTCTAGACCAAACACTTCTCCAACAATTAATTGCATTCCTTGCTCGGCATATTCCCGCATTACTCTCTCATAGTCAGTATTGGCGATATTCTCCGAATAAACATACTCGATGTCACCGCGTGAAGCGGCGGTGTTCAGAGCTTTGTGTATTCTGCTGATCCATTGCTGTTCAACTGGAAGTGTATATATTGCAGCAACCTTGATCTTATCAGCATATGAAGCACTAGCCATCAATACACTTGAACAAGCAAGTGTGACAGCCAATAAAAATCTACGTGTAATTGAAATCATTTTTTCTCTCCTTGATTAATGTAGGTGAGCACTTTTTTTTCAATCAGTCAATTTATTGTTACTAAAGACCGTAAGCGTTTTATTTCTTGCATACCAGCTAGGCGGTATGCTTTCTTTTTTTAATTGCCAACAATAGCAAAGAGTTTATGATTTTTTCAAAAAGGTGTATGCATTGAGTAAAGAGCATTCAAAAATACCCAATGATTGGGATCGCTCAGGTTTACCAGCCTGGAGTTTTTTCAACAAAGAAATGTTTGAGGCAGAAAAAGATCTATTTTTTAGACGCCATTGGCAGCTAATTTGCCATAGCAACGACATACCCAATAATGGTGACTTTGTCACATGGGATCTAATAGGTGAGCGTGCACTGGTTATAAGAGGCGCTGACGGAAAGGTGAGGGCATTCCATAATTTATGCAAACATCGTGGGTCAAGAGTATTAGCAGCAGAGGCGGGTACTTGTAGATCAGCAATAACTTGTCCTTTCCATGGTTGGACGTATAACTTAGATGGAACACTTCGAGGTGCCGCACAACCATCTTCACTCCCCAGTTTAGACCCAGTCAAATATGGACTGCCGCTTTTAGAAATGGACATTTGGAATGGCTTTATTTTTGTTAGGTTTCAACCTGGACCACAACCAAAGCCATCAAAAATCTTAAAAAAATTTGACAGTGAAGTTTCACAATATGAGCTCGCTGATTTACAGGCCTCTGGAGATGGTTTCTGGACCGAAGAGGTTAATGCAAATTGGAAATGTGTTCGCGATGTTGACAATGAAGGCTATCACGTTCCTATGGCACATCCGGGATTGCATGATCTGTTTGGAAAGAATTATCATGATGAGCCGCTGGAGGATGGGCTTTCTAGATCAGTGGGTTCTTTCAGTTCAGGCTTAGGTCGTCTTTGGAGCGTTAAAAATTATAAGAAGTTATTGCGTGCCAAGGATACTTTGGACGAATCGCACAAGAAATGTTGGCTTTATATCGGCGTTTTCCCGAATCTTGTTTTCGGTCTATACCCGGATTCTGTTATTTTTTATCAAGAATACCCAATCGAAAACGGGAAAACTATCCAGCGTGGGGGCAATTATAAATTTTCTGGCGAAGATAGAGAAATGAGAATCTCAAGATATCTAAGCATGAGAATTGATAGGCTAACCAGCAAGGAAGACGAACAGTTAATAGAATGGTCTTGGGAAGCAGCATTTTCCAGTGCGTACCAAGGTGTGACGTTATCTGATTTGGAATATGGTGTAAAATCATACCACGATACGTTGAGAAAATATTTTCCTGTTTTAATGGGTCCAGAACCAGAATTAGGTAAACTAATGCAGACAAACGAGAGACTTCTTGCAGAACAAGGATAAGAATAAATCGAAAACAGTATCACCGCTTTGTAGGCTGAGAGGAAGTAAATTTGAAATCTATAAATTCTAATGAGCGAAAGGTAGTAAATATAAAAACTGCTACTTTCACTCCATACGATAAGGAAGCCACCGGAGAAACCGGAACATCTTACATAAAGCTTAACCCCGATATGGATCAGGATATCGGATTTTATATCTACAAAATGGAGCCAGGGGCGTCATCTACTCCTCACAGACACGGGGGTGCGGAAGAGTTTTATGTTATAGAGGGAGAACTCAAGGATAATGACGGCACCGTATATTCAGCTGGTGATGTAGTGTGGTTGGCGCCAGGTACGGAACACAACTCATACTCTGAAAATGGATGCACAGTTGCCGTCTTTTCACAAGGTCCTGAAGAAACGCCAACCTGACGCAAAAAAGTATTATCGCATAATAATATCTATTTTTCTTGACTAAACAGATAGCACCAGAATAGCCTTTATAGGTGCATTAAATTCATAATGGATTTTTTAAACCATCTATTGTCAATAATAAGCCGATCCATCTAAACGGCTTAATTTTTAAAGAGGGAGAGACAAAGAATGCGAATAAATAATTATTCAAAGATATTTGCCAGCACTTTAATAATAAGCGGCTTTTTATCGAGCGCAGCAGTTGCTGAAGATAGGGTCCTAAAAGTAACCAATTGGGAAGAGTATATTGGCGAAGAAACGATAGCCAATTTTGAAGCTGAATATGGCATAAAGGTAATTTACGATGGTTATGACTCCGCTGAGTCTATAGATGCTAAGCTTCTGGCTGGAAGTAGCGGTTATGACGTCGTCAGCCATTCTGGGAGTATGGTAGCTCGTTTGATAAAAGCTGGGATTGTCGCTTCTCTCGACAAATCCAAATTGGATAATATGAAAAATATGGACGCATCAGTATTGGAGCAACTAGCTAAAACTTGGGATCCAGGTAATAACCATATAATCCCCTATATGTGGGGAACTCATGGTGTCACCTACAACAAAGAGCTAGTTCTAGAAACCTATCCAGATGCTCCAATTGGATCAATGGAGATGATTTTTGATCCTAAACACATGAAGGAGTTGGCAAAGTGTGGAGTATCATTTTTGGACTCACCTCAAGATATCTTGCCAATGGCTTTGACACATCTAGGTCTTGATCCTGGGACAAGCAGCCAAGCTGACTACGATAAAGCAAGTGAAATGTTAGCTGCCATACGTCCATTTATTAAGACTTTTGACAACTATGCATATCAAAGGATGCCAGAAAAGGAATTTTGTGTGTCTGTAACATGGGGACCAGATGGTCTTTTAGCGATGTCAGGTGCAGCTGAAGCAAATACAGGTGTCGTCCTAGACTTTTTCCTTCCAGAGGGTGAAGGAAAAGCGAACTTATGGGTTGATGGATGGATTATCCCATCAGATGCTTCTAACGTAGAAGATGCCCACCTGTTTTTAAACTATATGATGAGACCAGAAGTTGCTGCTGGTGATAGTAACTACACTTGGTATGCAACCGCAAATCTAGCTGCAAAACCATTAATTGATGAGGAAGTAACTTCTAGTCCTGCAGCATTTCCAACCAGTGCTCAGGTATCAAACATGTATACAAACGTATCGCTATCTCCAAAGATGCAACGTATTCAAACTAGAGCTTGGACTGACTTTAAAGCTGGAAATTAATTCAAATAGAGGTGAGATCAATCCATGGTCTCACCTCTATTTTTTATAAAATAAAAAAACTAATGAGGCTGTGATGGTCAACTCAAAGGCCACTTCAGGGAGTGCCGCTTTAACAGGCTCCAACGAATTTTCTAGGGATAGACCCCTTTTAGAAATCAAGGGCGTCTCAAAAAAATTTGGTGACTTTACAGCTGTAAATAACGTTGACCTTGATATTTACCAGGGGGAATTATTCTGTTTGCTCGGCGGTTCAGGTTGTGGGAAAACGACACTGCTTCGAATGTTAGCAGGATTTGAAAACCCATCGTCAGGACAAATACTTATTGATGGCCAGGATATGTCGGAGGTTCCTCCATATAAACGGCCAACTAATATGATGTTCCAGAACTATGCCCTTTTCCCCCACATGACCGTTGAAAAGAATATCGCTTTTGGGTTGGAACAAGATGGTCTCGCTAAAACAGAAATATCAGAGAAAGTTGATAACATACTGAAGCTAGTAGAGCTTCAAGATTATAAAAAAAGGCGGCCACAACAATTATCTGGAGGTCAAAGACAGCGAGTAGCACTAGCAAGAGCTCTCGTTAAAGAGCCTAAATTGCTTCTCTTGGACGAGCCTCTGGCCGCATTAGACAAGAAGCTTCGAGAGCAAACACAATTTGAACTGATGAATATTCAGGACAAAGTTGGAGTTACCTTTGTTGTGGTAACCCATGATCAAGAAGAGGCAATGACACTTTCCACAAGGATAGCTGTTATGGATAAAGGTCGATTTATTCAGACGGGTACACCGACAGAGATTTATGAATATCCAAATGATCGATTTGTGGCTGACTTTATTGGGTCTGCCAACATACTAGACGGAGAAGTGGTTTCAAACATTGAGGGTAAGGTTGAAGTAACCACATACTTAGGAAAATTTTCCTTCAAAAATACTTCTAATATAGCTAAAGGAAGTAATTTGTATGTAGGCCTTAGACCAGAAAAAATCAGCATAAGCAGGGCCACCTCAAAATCAAAAAATATAACTGGTTATATTGAAGATATTGGATACTTTGGAAATACCTCGCGCTACAAAGTGAGGTTAGATAACGATCAAATAATCGACGTCACAGCTCAAAACCAAAAAAGACCAAAGGATGAAAAAGACAGACTAACCTACGAGGATAAAGTAAATTTAAGTTGGGACAACTCCAGTGCGATGTTGCTACTAAAATGAGCTCTGTCAAAAAAGAAAAAAAACCCAGCTCAGACTTACGATATTACATAAGCTTAAGCGCAGATAAGTTACAGTCAAAGTGGAAAACAATTGTAATCTTTATTCCTTTTGCCTGGCTTTTATTATTTTTCCTAACACCCTTTTTTATTGTTGCAAAAATTAGTTTAGCCGAACTTGTCATCACGAGCCCACCCTTTAGTAAAATGATTGAATGGGTTGATGGCAGCGTAATTACGATAAGATTAGTTTTTGATAATTTTATTTATATTTTTGATGACCCACTTTACGCTCGTACTTATTTAAATTCCGTAAAGATAGCTCTTGTATCTACATTTTTAGCATTGCTTATCGGGTATCCTATTGCTTATGCAATTGTGAGATCAAAACCAGTAACCAAACAGCTATTATTATTTGCAATAATTTTACCATTTTGGACTTCATTTTTATTGCGAGTATACGCTTGGATGGGTTTGCTTGCAGACCAAGGGACCATAAATAACATCCTCATTTATCTAGGAATTACAGAGACCCCCATTCGTTTATTGTATACTGAATTCGCGGTCTACATTGGTATTGTATATACATACCTTCCTTTTATGATTTTACCGCTTTATGCAAATATGGAAAAACTTGACAGCAGCTTAAATGAAGCAGCTGCAGATTTAGGCTCAGGCCCAATAAATACATTTTTTAAAATTACATTGCCATTAAGTTTGCCAGGGATCATCGCAGGCTCGTTATTGGTTTTTATACCTGCAACAGGTGAATATGTCATACCAGACTTACTGGGTGGAGGAAACGTTCAGATGATTGGACGTCAACTATACAATGAATTCGCAAGAAATATAGACTGGCCTGTAGCATCCGCTGTCGCAATAGTATTACTTCTCCTATTGGTCCTGCCAATGGCAATTTATCAGCACTACCAAGCTAAAGCAGCTGAGGTTAAGTAAATGCATAATGAAAGATCCAGATTTCTAACTTTCATGCTTTACGTTGGGCTTGCATTTTTATACATACCAATGGTTTTACTCGTAATTTATTCATTTAATTATTCAAAGCTCGTACCAGTTTGGGGTGGATGGTCTACACGCTGGTATAAAGTATTATTTGAATCACCGGAGGTTTGGGAAGCAGTATCCCTAAGTTTACAAATTGCCTTTATCAACGCAACTTTTGCCACCCTTCTCGGTGCTTTGGCAGGACTTGCAATGGTTCGGTTTGGGAAATTTAGGGGTCGGACAATCTTTGGAGGCATGCTGGTTGCCCCACTTGTAATGCCCGAGGTTATTACCGGCTTATCTCTTTTAATCTTTTTCATTTCTCTGAAAGAATTAATCGGATGGCCGCTAGAGCGTGGATTTACTACCATAACTATAGCTCACATTACATTTTCCCTTGCCTACGTAGCAGTAATTGTTCAGGCAAGGCTAACCGGAATGGGTATTTCATTAGAGGAAGCGGCCGCTGATTTAGGTGCAAAACCCTTTAAGGTAATGAGCGCTATAACTCTTCCCCGTCTTGCCCCAGGTCTTCTTTCTGGCTGGCTTTTAGCATTTTGCCTATCACTAGATGACTTGGTAATTGCAAGCTTTGTAACTGGTCCAGGATCAACGACCTTACCAATATTAATCTTTTCAAGAATTCGATTAGGTTTGCGGCCTGATATAAATGCACTCGCTACAATTATTATTATTTTCGTGGCCATCCTGGTCGCAATTGCAGCTTTCATAATGTTAAGGCAGCAAAAACGCGAATTGATTGACCAACAAATGGCAGCCAGAGGCGATGTGTAAAAATATGCGCGATCCACGGCATGATATTTTATTTGAACCAATAAATATTGGACCAGTGACTTCAAAAAATCGCTTCTATCAAGTGCCTCATTGCTCTGGTATGGGGTGGCGACGGCCCAACACACTTGCAGCCATGCGCGGGGTGAAAGCCGAGGGTGGATGGGGAGTAGTTAATACGGAATACTGTTCTATTCATCCAACATCAGATAATGACGCATTCCCCTACTGTGCGCTATGGGACAATGAAGACATTATTTCCCATAGAAAAATGACTGATGAAGTGCACAAACATGGAGCGCTAGCAGGAGTTGAACTGTGGATCGGTGGCTCCTTAATAGTAAATTTGGGCACTAGATTACCTCCACTCGGGTTACGAAATCACCCTCAACAAGACACATCCGTTTATCATCCTGGTCAAACACGCTGTATGGATAAAAATGATATAAAAAATATACGCAAATGGCATAGGGATGCTGCAAAACGGGCCCTAGAAGCAGGCTTCGACATTGTTTATGTTTACGCCACTCACGGTTATTTACTGTCTGAATTTTTAAATCCAGAAACAAATATAAGAAGTGATGAATATGGTGGGCCGTTAGAAAACCGTGTGCGTTTTATCAAAGAGTTAATCGAGGATACTCGTGAAATTGTAGATGGAAAAGCTGCAGTCGCGACGCGCTTTAGTGTTGGCTTAAACGACTCAGAAAGTTACGATGCCTTCGCACTCTTGGCAGATCTACCTGACCTTTGGGACCTAACAGTACCAGACTACAGCGTAGAGATGGGAAACTCCAGATTTATAAAAGAGGCAGCACTTAAGGACTCAGTTTTAAAAGCAAGGCAACTCACCTCAAAACCGGTTGTTTCGGTCGGTCGATTAACATCCCCAGATACAATGGTACAACTTCTTAGGGAAAATGTTCAGGATCTTATTGGTGCCGCACGACCCTCAATCGCAGACCCTTTTTTACCAAATAAGATTTCTACTGGAAATCTGGAGGATATCCGAGAGTGTATTGGCTGTAATGTTTGCTACGCGCATGACAGTCTTGGTGTGCCCATCAGATGTACGCAAAATCCTACCATGGGTGAAGAATGGCGTAACGGCTGGCATCCGGAAAAAATACTCACAACTAAGAAGAGAAAAAGGGTACTGGTGATTGGCTCTGGCCCAGCTGGCTTAGAGGCAAGTAGGGTCCTTGGAGAAATGGGCCACAAAGTGGCACTAGCTGAAAAATCGCGTGAACTTGGTGGGAGAATTATTACCGAAGCAAAACTACCCGGACTATCGGAATGGATAAGAGTAAGGGATTGGAGAATTACCCAAATCAATAAATGCCAAAATATAGAAGTTTTTCCAGAAAGTTTTATGACTTCTGAGAGCGTGTTGGAGTTAGGATACGAAAACGTCGTAATTGCGACCGGAGCTAGATGGGCGAAAGACTCGATCGGAAGACACAGCAATTGCGACTTTAGAGAAGCAGATATAGGAATGATAATTTCTGGCGATGAAGTGCTTGAAAAGCCTGTAAAATCTAAATCAAAATTTGTAGTATATGATGATGACCACTACTATTTTGGATCAGTCCTTGCACTAGAATTGAAAAGACAAGGACATCAGGTGACTTTAGTTTGTCCAGCTGGGCGAATATGTAGCTGGGGTGAATTTACTGATGAACAAACAAGGTCAAACACGGAGGTAATTCAGGCTGGAATTAAAGTAATTAATAATTACAAGATTGAAGCCGTTACAAATGGAATCGCGGAACTTTCATGTGTTTTTTCTGGAGAGACAAAAGAAATTTTCTGTGACTTCGTAATCCCTATTACCCGTAAGATACCAGTAACGGATCTGTATGACGATCTATGCTCAAAGAAACAAGAGTTTAGAGATAACGGTATCGAAAAGATAATGAAAATAGGCGATGCCGAAGCCCCATCGATTATTGCTGCTGCTGTTCACAGCGGTTACAGATCTGCTATCGAAATAGACAATCCAGCATCAAAAGCGCTGAATTTTGCGAAGAGAGAACATCCACTAATTAAATAATCATAATTATGAGGATTTCGAAACTTTCTCCAACGCATTTTCAAGAATATCAAACATGTCGTCGATTTGAGAAAGGTTTATGACCAACGGTGGAGAAAAGACCGCCATATTTATTAGCGGCCTTACTAAAAGGCCCATTTCTTCACAGGCCCCATCAAGGAGTGCGCCAAGTTTTCTCTCTTCGGCCAATGTATAACCTTCTTGGTCTGGTTTACCTTCTATACAGCCAAGTAAACCCATTCCTCTTATGTCACCCACTATCGGGTATTGGTAAAGCCGTTGAAGTCTCTCCTGAAAATGAGGTGTAACTTTTTGAACGTTTGCTAAAATGTTCTCTTCCTCAAATATTTCAATATTCTTCAACGCTGCTGCACAGCAAACTGGATGGGCCGAATACGTATAACCATTGGAGAACAAAAAAGCTTCATCTGGGCTTTCCATCCGTTTCATAACATTATCCGATATTATACAAGCACCTAATGGTAAGTATCCTGATGTTAGACCTTTGGCACATGTTATTATATCCGGCTGGATCCCAAATACATCACTAGATGCAAACCAATGACCGAGCCTCCCAAAACCTGTCACGACTTCATCCGAAATATAAAGTACATCGTATTTTCGACAAATTTCTAACGTACGCTTATGATATCCATCAGGTGGAATGATCACGCCCCCCGAACAAAGAATTGGCTCAGCAATAAATGCCCCAACTTTATCAGGTCCAATTTTTTTGATAGCATTCTCTAAATCTGAAACTTTTTGATCACACCAAGCTTCAACTGACATTTTTTCAGGCCGATGATAAGGATTAACGTCTGGCAAAAAGTGAACCAAGCGGTTCTCAATATCAAAACGAGATTTATCTCGTTCCTTACCTGTGACTGTCGAAGCTAAATATGTTGAACCATGATAACCCTTCTCTCGGGCTAAAACGATTTTTTTATCTGGCCTTCCCAATCTATTATTCATGAAATGCATAGTTCTTATAGCCGTATCAACCGCAGTCGAACCACCCGTTGTAAAAAATACATTATTAAGATCACCAGGGGCCAACTCAGCAATTTTTTTTGCGAGAATAGAGGATGGCTCAGTTACCGTGGTCCACGGTGAAGCATATGGCAGTTTCATGGCTTGCTTGGCAATTGCATCGGCCATCTCTTGCCTTCCATAGCCAATCTGGACACACCACATCCCACCTGGGCCATCTATGAATTTCTTACCTGAGGCATCCCATAAATAAATTCCCTCAGCATTTTCCACCAGCATGTGATCATACTCGCGCCAAGCGTCCATTGCTGCCCAAGGATGCAATTGGTGTTGCCTATCCCAGGAATGTAAAGAATCCGCAGATGGTTCATTGGTATTTGCAAAATTTGAATTTCCAATTTTCATGAAAAACCCCGTATGGAATAGTTCTTATGCAGTAACAATTTACACAAAATTTTAGGAATTAATATTTGTTTTTTCTTCTAATTGTTTCAGATATCCAGCATGAAACGCTTTTATACCCCATTCCATATTCGATAATGGGCCAGGCACATAGTGATTAGAATTAACCCCTTTTTGATTAAGAGCAATAATACGTTCATCATCCTGAGATGTGCAGTGCCATAACCAAGTCAGATCTTCTAAGTTATAATCTTTCCCTTCTTCCGCATCCTCTCTTACCATCCAAATTACTTCAATATCCGTTATTTGAAGAGACCTTGGTATAAAACGGTAACCAATAACATGATCGGAGTAAGATAAGAAGTTGTTCAAAATGCCTATTTGTATATCACTTGTCCCACCATCAAAATCTTTAAGCCTACCTAACAATGGTGCTAATTTTTCCCCAGATTTACTACCAGTTTTGTACCCTTGAAAGAGAGGATAACGAGAAAAATAGAAGTCCATTTCTACATTATTTGACTCCAAAAGATTTATATGTAGCTCTTCTCCAGATAACCCCACATCCATACTTTTCTTAAGCATACAATTTTTCAATTCGATATTGGCGCTTGATGGATCTTTTAGACTGTGGGAGCGAGAATACTCCAAATGGGCAGGCGCACAATGGTAGCATTCCATATAATTTTCTAAAGCCAATTTCCAATTCGCAGCTACCGGGTAATTTGCGCTATGCACAATTTTTAAATTCTCAAATTCAAAAGGTTCAACTAATGGTTCCAATTGAAGTAAGCCTTCATCTATATTAGGCGGATTATCTGCTACGCAAATAAAAATGAGCCCGTGAAAAATTCGGAGATTGACTTTTTTTAATGAATATTCTGCTGTGTTGAAATTTTCCTCCATTTCGCGTGCAGCTCGCAGGCTTCCATTAAGTTCATAAGTCCATGCATGATAGGGGCATACAAATAGCCGAGTATTTCCGCTCTTTTCAATACATACCCTTGAACCTCTGTGGCGGCATACATTTAAGAACGCATTTACACTATCATTTTTGTCACGAGCAATTATCACCGACTCATAACCATAATCGAATACAAAAAAGTCCCCAACATTTGGGATTTGATTTATATGCCCAACCCAAATCCAACTATGGTTCCAATAATGCTGGATATCCATCTTATAAACAGTCTCAGACGTATAAAATTGGCGAGGGAGACTCTGAGACCCTTGGTACTTCGAAATAAGTTCCTTAAATCCCTCTTCCACTCTTTGACCTCCAACCTAAAACTATTAGAAACAACTATTTTAAAGAAATAATTTCTCTAATATAGAATTCTTTTTCCACTTCACCATCGTCGCGTTCAAAATTACGCGCCGCTAAGTGACCATCAAAAACTGCATCAGCGATTAAACCTGGTGCAGCTGCATCACCAACTAATTTTAGAAAAAATTTCTGGCTATCTTTCTCTGAAACTAACTTCATTAGATCTTCATATAGACTGATTTCACGGTGTCTTTCAGTAACTAGCAAAACAGATTGGGTGGTCACATCTAGTTTTTTCCCAGTGTAATTACATTCAAACTCTACTCTATCTTCACTAATCTCACTGATTACGTAACCAAACTTTAAATCAATATTCTTATTTATAAGACTTCTCTGAATTCTGTGCTGCTCTAGCGTATTCTCACACCATGGCGAAACATTATTTGCAGGGGTTACAAAGACTATGTCTAATCCCAGATCACTGAGATGATCTGCGAGGACACCACCAAGATATATTTGATCATCATCATAAATTACAAGCTGACCACTTTTGGGTAAGGCGCCTCCCATAATATCATCGGGAGTAAAAATATTTTTTGCTGGCTGAACTCTCAGCGTCTTACGATTGCTTCGACCAACTCCATCAGATCGCCACTTAGATCCTGTTGCTAAAAATACATTTTTTACTCCAAGCTCGAGCACATTTTCAGCAGTTAGTCTACTATCTAAAAAAAGATCTACATTGGCTGACTGCTGTAAGAATCTAATACGATAATCTGCCACTCTTCGCCAAGCATTTAGTCCCTTTAACCTAGACTCAGACAGTACTCTTCCACCATACTCTTCATTGGCTTCAGCCAGTGTAACTTTATAGCCACGTCGCTCCAATTGCATTGCACATTCAAGTCCCGCTGGCCCTGATCCTACAACCAACGCTGACTCTTCACTTCCTTTACGTTGAATTTTTTCAGGATGCCATCCACGCCTCCACTCCTCACCCATAGTTGGGTTTTGAGTGCATCTTATTGGGATTGCCAAGTTATCAGAGGCAACGCATATATTGCATCCAATACACTCGCGAATATCTTCAAATCGTCCTTCTTCAATTTTCTTAGGCAAAAATGGATCAGCAATCGAAGGTCGAGCCGCCCCAATAAAATCAACAATACCTTTATTTACAAGACTCGCCATAAGGTCAGGTGAAGTAAATCTACCAACTGCAACTACAGGTTTGGAGGTGACGCTTTTAACAAAATCAATATAAGAAGTTTGATAGCCCTCATTGGGTTCAAACCTTGAGGTAACAGAATCGTTTGACCAATCAGAAACATTCACGTCCCATAAATCGGGAAGTTCCGCTAGCATCTCAACAACTGCCCGACCTTCTTCCCGAGCCTGCATACCATCAGCGCCCTTGACTTCATCTACAGCAAACCTGAAGGCTACTGCACACTTATCACCTACTTCTTCTTTTGTTTCTTCGATTAGCTCTTTTATTAGTCTAACCCGGTTCTCTAATTTTCCGCCGTATTCATCCATTCTATCGTTTACGTTTGGCAATAAAAATTGGTGGGCTAGGGTCATATGATGACCGGCATACGCATAAACAATATCAAATCCGGCTTCCTTTGCACGCCGTGCAGCCATCCGATGCCAGTAGCGCAGATTTTTGATATCACTTTTATCCATTTGCCGAGCTTGACGAGGACTTAAGATATCAGCGCTCATCTCATTTACTCCAAGAATGGGAGCCCGAGTTAATTGGTTGATTGCATGATTTCCATTATGCGCAAGCTCAATCGCTGCAAGAGAACCGTGCTTATGCACAGAATCGGTGACTAATCTCAAAGCTGGAATATCGCGCTTATCCCAAATTCTTTGTTCAGGGTAAGGGGTTAAATCTGAACTAGGATGAATTTCTGTCTCCTGCGTTGAAACTACGCCCCATCCCCCTTCTGCTTTTATTGCTCGCGTGGCAGCATCAGCCTTTGGTCTCAAATGTCCCATTCCTGTACAATGAGGAACTTGGAAAAAACGATTAGGTGCTGTTACTGGTCCAATTTTAACGGGTGTAAATAATGTCTCATATTTATTTGACACTTGAGTGCTCTCCACAGACCTGAGAGAGTATTCTAAGCAGTATACAGTTCTGGCTGTCAAGCCTTTGAATTACAGAATAGCCAGGTGGATTCAACAATCATTTTACTGTAGCGTGTATGCATACAGAATATAAAGAAATTAGATGAATATTTGATGTTAGGAAGTGGAAACTACACGTACACGCCAGTAGAAGATTGGGGGAATTTCCCAGATGAAGTCATTTTGGGAGATGTTGCAGGAATTGCAATAGACGCCAATGATCAGGTGTATTTATTCAATAGAGGACAGCATCCTGTTGTAGTTCTATCTCAAAATGGGGAACTACTACGCACCTGGGGTCACGGTATTTTCACAAATCCACATGGAGCCTCGATAGGACCAGACCAATGTATCTATCTTACCGATAATTTTGATCATACCGTACGGAAATTTTCCCTAACTGGTGAACTACTCATGGAACTTGGCACTCCAGGCATAAGTTCTGGATTTATGAGTGGAAAACCATTCTGTAAATGTACACATTCCACAATATCGCCCTCAGGGGATATTTTTGTTTCCGATGGATATAATAATGCCTGTATCCATCACTATAACCCCAAAGGAAAACACATAAAAAGCTGGGGGCAAGCTGGAGCTGGACCTGGTCAGTTCAATCTACCTCATAATATATGTTGCGATACGGATGGATGGATATATGTGGCAGATCGTGAGAATTCTCGCATACAGATTTTTGATACATTAGGTAATTTTGAAACCCAAATTAATAATATGCACCGACCTAGCGGTTTAGCGATAACTGCAGGCTCTTCGCCCGATTTAATTGTTGGTGAGTTAGCTTCTTACCTTGAGGTAAATAAGGATTTCCCAAATTTAGGTCCATTTGTAAGTTTCTTTGATAGACAAGGTTCTATGCTTTCAAGGTTAGATAAAGGAGTTGGGCCGGGGGTTTATCCTGGCCAATTTATATCACCTCACAGTATAGCACTAGACAGTTTTGGCGACCTATATATCGGAGATGTGGCAGAAACAGATTGGAAAGCAGTTATGGGTAAAGAATTAATGCCCGATAATTTAAGGCGCTTTCAAAAATTAAGACGCAGCCAAACATGAAAGTAATGAATTTCATATAACATTTTTTCTAACCAGGTCTTTCTAATAACCCTATAGCTATTGAAGTAGCCTGTGCTGCTTCAGTTTCCTGTAATTCACTAAAAACAGCTTGCTCATAACGGCAATAATTGCTTTCGAATAGCCCCTCAAGAACTCGCAAATTCTTAAAAAACCGAATACTTGTTCCAATATTTTGATTTGAGAAGTTCAATACAGGCAGAACTTTTTCAAATAACAACTGAGCTTCTTCTTTATTACCATTTTGATATAAGCGATAAATCTCTACATAAATTTTTTCTAATCCAGTAGGTATGAAAGCATTAACTGATCGGGCCATTGCATCAATAAGTTGCGTTACAGCCCAGCCACCGCATACTTTCAGTCGACCATCTAGTTCTTTCAAAACAGCACTATACTTTTTACCTGCCCCGACTGTTTCGATTTTTAACCAATTAAATTTATCTACTGAATGAAATAATTTTACAATTTCCTCTAAAGCCATTCCATTACCCGACCAATCTAGATCTTGTATCATTAAAATCCTAGGTGACAGTTTTTCTAATTTCTTTAAAAAATTCTCTTTTTGAGAAAATTCGAAGGTCGCGGGTAGTTGAACACATATGCCATCCGCCTCGAAAGAATTAGCACTTTTAGTAAGTTCAATACTTTCGTCAACATCAGCTGCCGTTACACTACATATAAAAGGGATGCGGCGCTTGTTAACTTTTGTAACTGTATCAATAAATAGAATTTTCTCATCAAAATTTAAAGTATCGTATTCTCCTGCTACTGCTAGTCCGAGCATTCCTCCACAGCCAGACATTATCGTGTGCTGCACCAGGCGAGTCAGGGAATAGAGATCTAATTCACCCGAATTTGTAAATGGAGTATTCAGACTGGGCAAAATACCTTTCATTTCCATTACCTATCGAGGTGCTCTAGTTTCATTCATTGGTAACGAAGCTGTTAAACAGCCATAACCTAAACCAGAATGGGCCAGTGGGTTTTTACCCGAAAACCGCGGATCCATTGGCTGATTTATGGGTTGAAAACGAGTATCACAAGACAATCTTATTCGACCTAAAGGCGAATTATTATCAAATGAACCATGTACCATGAACATTCCAAAAATCAAACAGTCACCTGGATTAAATGACGTGGTGAGAAAACGACTCGACTTTCTTTCAGCTAAAGCCAAAGGAGTATCTTCGATATGCCCCAGACGGGTTTTGTCTCTGTCGACATCTAATCCTTCAAATTGTGCCCTAATATCACTCCAAGTGTGAGAATTCTCTAATATATACAATGTACCTTCATCCAATCCAACTGGACCTATTGGACACCAGCAAGTGAGCAAATTTTTGGTACCCCTGTTCATATAAGGATGGTCAATATGAACCGGGCTAGCCTTTCCCGCCTGCATAGCCCGGAGCCAAGCAAACGAAAAATGAGTTACTTTTTCACCAAAAATTTCCTCCATCACACCGGTAATTTCCGGGCCATTTATTACCCTTCTTAATGCCGAACCTTCACTGACTGATTTCCAGAATGCCCCTAGCTCTTTCGTATTTGGATAATGCAAACGCCTTTCCGATGTTCCTGTAGAAATTGCATCAGATATGGGCTCAGCAACTTCTCCAACCTCTGCTAGCCTTTTTAATATCTCGTCCCTAGCAGCTCGAACATCTGAAGGGTTGTACACAGATCTCAAAAGTAGATAGCCATTATCTCGCAATTGAGCAGATAAGTCCTTAGACTGATGAGCCTCTAACATAGAGGCAAGTTTTTCAGCCGGAATTACTTCATCTTTAATCGTAAACTTATCGAGATTTAATAAAGGCAAAAATAATCTCTTCCCTAATTTGAATTAATAAATTCATTAATTTCTGTGCGGGTTGGAATGCTGGACTGTCCGCCAAAATTTGTACATTTAATTGCAGCTGCGAGATTGGAAAATTTGATTGCCTCTCTCTCACTTTTTCCTTCAGCTAAACAAACTGTGAATGCTCCATGCCAAACATCTCCAGCACCAAGAGTGTCTATTGCATTTATCTCAGGTGCAGGCAAATTACATAATATGCCTTCCTCAAGAAAATAAACGCCATTTGGTCCGTCAGTAACACAGGCCCACGAATTAAAGTCATTTTCGATAAGCTTCAAACTTGCCGTTACATCATCCTTATTGGTGAAGTGGCTGAGCCCCTGCTTGGAAAATGCAACATGAGATGCAAGCTCTACCGCTTGGTCCGAAACGGGTGCCTCTGCGTCTAAAATGCCTGGTTTTTTTAATTTTTTTGCCAAAGAAAGAGTAGCAATGGCAGCTTCGTTCCACCTACTATCAGAAAGATAGGCATCATAAACCGGAAAACCCAAGATACTTTTTGCGGCACCTTCTGGAAGCGAGTTTCTATAGTTCATAATCTGCCTCTCACCATTAATATCTACAAACACTGACGAAAAAGATGATTGCCAATTTTCTATAGTCAAAACAAATTCTGTATTAACACTTTCGCGCTGTAGCTTAGCAAGAATAAGAGATCCAACATCATCTTTACCTACAGCAGAAAATATCGTCGAATTAGCTCCTAGTCGAGCGACAGCCACAGAAGCATTACCAGCGTTACCGCCTCCAGAAAACATAGCAGTGTCTGCCCTATATTTTTCATTTTTATTAGGGAAATTCTCCATTTTAAAAATCAAGTCTAGGGTGGTTAGGCCAGTGATCAATATATCTCGCATCTCAACAGATAACCCTAAAAAAATTCACCTAGCCGCTCACTTGGCATACCGTTTGCAAATAACGAACAGAACTGCTTCATATAACCTCCTACTGGCTGCATTAATGCAGCCTTTTTTTTAATATAAAGAAAGTTAATACTCAACAAATTCAAGTTGTGCTGGAAGCTCAAACGCATCGGCGAGTTCTAATGATTTTTTTTCCAACTGAACAAAATGTATGAACTTTGAAAGATTAAAATCTTGCACGTGCAGATCATGCGTTACGCCGACTACATGCCCTGATAGCGGCGGAGCAGAAAATAGCTCACCTACTTTGGGAATAAAATCTTGCGTTGTTGTAAAACTAATATGGCCTTTTTGACCACTTTTAGAGCACTCTTGCCATATAACGAGTTGATACACTTTTAACGTGCCTCCACCTACTGCAAGTTTGTCTGATAATTGGCTAATTTGTCAATCTTAATGATTATTATGCATACCTCTCAAAATCTTTATTCGCGATACTTGAGGCTGAAGTTTTTAATGATAACAGTATTATACTAGCTATCAATTCATAAACTGGTACAAGTGCAGTTTATGGAAGAAACTTTATTAGAAAGATAAGTTTGGTATACGTCTATTCACTTGTTTTACTGACGATGCTGGCATTTTCGGGGAATGCCCTTTTGACCCGTGCTGCACTAGCAAGTTACAATATGGATCCCGAGTTAGTTCTCCTTCTCCGTGTATCCGCTGGTGCCATAACGTTACTTTTAGTATGTTATCTGAGAAAATACTCGTTAAAAATATTTAGTAATCTTCATTTAAAAACTGCCGCCGCGTTGAGCTTATATTTGATAGGGTTTTCTTATGCATTCACAGGGCTTGAGACTGGGATAGGCGTGTTGATCCAATTCGGGGTAGTACAGTTGGTAATGTTCGCGTCATCATTTCATTCTGATAGGCAAGTACCAAAAAATAAAAGTATTGGTGCAATCATTGCTTTTACCGGACTAATATATCTACTTTGGCCGAGCGGAGATTTCACTCTTGATATGAAATCAAGTGTACTTATGGCAATCGCAGGTATGGCATGGGGAATTTATTCTATTTTAGGAAAAAATGCGGAATCCGCAATCTCTGCCACAACTGCCAGCTTTCTAATTTCCATACCAATTTGTTTAATTTTTATCTTATTACTCCCAAATAACACTGGTTTTTCATGGTCAAATACTGGGGCACTGTTGGCAATTTGTTCAGGCGCGATTACGTCTGGAATAGGGTATGCATTATGGTATTTTATTCTGCCAAAAATACCATCGACTAATGCCGCTGTATCACAGCTAAGCGTACCATTAATATCCGCCGCAGGCGGAATGATCTTTATGCATGAATTAATATCGCTTAAATTTGTTTTATCTTGTGCCCTTGTTCTAGGCGGTATCGCAATTACGATTTGGAAGCCAAAATAAGCAAAAACTAAGTTAACGATCTACCGATTATTTCTTCGGCCGAAAACAATAGATTAATACCACAGCTTTCTCAAGTTGAGACATGACTTACATTTTTATCCGGAGAATAAATATCTAAAATGTTCCAGTGCCCAGTTGTTGGCGTTGGATTATTAATCATTGGCACATCAAGTACCGTTGGTTTGCCATTTTCAATGGCTTTGGCGAGGGCAGGTAGAAGTTCACTCGCTGTTTTAATTTTTATACCCTCTGCGCCATATGCTTTGGCAATTTCACTATATTTAGGTCCATATTTAGGTACTGCCGCAGTACCAGGAAAAGATGTTCCATATGTCGTGCCATAATGAGCCTTTTGTAAGCCAGCAATTGTACCAAAAGCATTATTATTCATAACTAACCAAATAATATGTAAATTCAACTCAACTGCAGTCGCAAGCATTGAGGGGTTTTGCCCAAATCCACCATCACCTACCAAGCTCAAAACTACTCTATCGGGAGCAGCTAACTTGGCACCAATAGCAGCTGGAGGTCCAAACCCCATTGTGGCAAACCCTCCTGGTGTCAAAATTGAGCCTGGCTCTAAAATTGAAAATTGTTGGCCGACACCATTTTTGTTCCATCCAACATCTGTTGTAATTATAGCATTTGCTGGCAGTATCTTTCTTAAATCAGCAAGTATCCTTTCAGGCATCATTGGAAAAGCGTTACTCTCTGCTACTTCTCGATTTTTATTTTTGAAATCTGCCCTAAATTCTGCAATCTGATCTCTTTTTTCTCTTCTCTCAAAGCCACCGGGATATAGTCTCTTTGCAGCACGCAGTAATACTTTTAATGACGATTTTACATCCGCCACAATCCCAACTTCTGTCGGGTAATTTCGCCCAATTTCCTGAGGTTCAATATCAATATGTATGAGCTTTGATTTAGGTATGTTGAATGTATAGTTAGGATACCAACTAGAACAATCTGCTTCTTTAAATCGCGTTCCAAGAGCAAATACATAGTCTGCTTGTAAGCATGCCTCATTTACAAGTGAAGTACCCCAAAATCCACTCATTCCCAGTACCAAAGGATGATCATCGCTAACCGCACCCTTACCCATTAAACTGTGTGCAAGAGGCAAATCCATATAATCTATAAACTCTTCAAGCTCAGTACTGGCTCTCGCTAATAAAATGCCCCCTCCAACGTATGCTATAGGCTGCTTCGCTTGGGCTAATTTATTTACTATTTCTTCTGCTACTTTATCATCTATCGATGGCTTTATTAAAGTTTTAGTATTAGACCTAACTCGATCAAAACTCGTTGATAAGATAGTCTGTGAAAATATGTCCATAGGGACATTGACTAAAACAGGGCCCGGTTGTCCACTTTCAGCTAAGTGGAAAGCCTTCTCAAGTATCTCAGCCATTAAGTCTGCGCGGTCTACTCTCCACGCTCTTTTTACAAAGGGACGATAAATTTCATACTGCTGAGCGTCAGCATGAAGATTTACTTCTTGATGTGGATGTTTACCATAATAGTGAGTTGGAACATCTCCTGCGATTACCACCATTGGAATACAATCCAAAGCAGCATTTGCCACCCCAGTTGCACAATTTGTTAGTCCAGGAGACAGATGTGATAAAACAACCGATCCTTTTCCAGTCACGCGCGCATAGGCATCTGCAGCATGGCTAGCAATTTGTTCATGACGAACCGTAACAAAGTCTATTTCACTTTTTTCTAGAGCTGATAATACCGCAATATTAGTATGACCACACAAACCAAATACATGCTTAACACCACGGTGTCTCAAAAACTCGACAATATGCTCAGCTACCGTTTGACCGGTCTTGTCTTTAGTAAGATCTTTCATCTTGCAACCTCCTGACCAAAGAACTCCCCAAAAAGCTCTCGCTCAGAAGGGCGATCTTCCTGTATTGGTTTACTCACCCAGGTGTAATTCATCATGTGCTTCATGGTTACGTTTTCATTTGTAATATTCCCACCCCAAATTCCACAACCTAATGAACTAGTCATTGGCATACCGTTCGTCCAAGATCCTGCATTGGATTTTGATTGAGGCTGACGAACCATCATGCGGCTAACTGGAGCAACTCTAGCTAAAGCATCTATATTCTTGTCACTAGTACTGTATATTCCACAAGAGTGCCCTTTTCCCCCTACCTCATAAATCTTTTGAATAATATTAAGTGCATCGGGAAACTCCTCAAAATAATATAAAGCCATTAGGGTCGTGAGCTTTTCCTTTGAAAATTTATGTTCCTTCCCAATTTGTCCATTATTCTCGACAATAAGGAATTTGATATGTTCGGGGATTTCAAAACCTGCGACTAAGGCAAGCTGTTGAGGTTTACAGGCAATCGTGGAGAATGTGCGGTTTTCTTTATTATCCCACATCGCTCTAGATAATAACTCTTTTTCAGCACTATTGCATAGATATCCATTATTTGCCTGGAGCTCAGAGACCATATTACTATAAATAGATTTCTGAATTACTATATTCCCATCAGCAGAACACCCAGAGCCAAAGTCTGATGTCTTTGAAATCATAATATTCTTCGCTGCTTCATTAACATCCGCAGTTTCATCTACGACTATCGTGCTGTTACCAGCCCCAACTCCATAAGCAGGCTTTCCTGAAGAATAAGCAGCTTGAACCATAGGCTTCCCGCCCGTTGCCAAAGTTAAATCGCAACTCTCCATTAGGTATTGTGTCATTGGTATGGAAGGCCGTTCAATACATTGAAATAAGTCTTCTGGTGCTCCTACTGCATGACAAGCCGCTCGCATTATACGTGACATCTCACA
Source organism: Candidatus Salinivivens marinus (assembly GCF_965655845.1). NCBI lineage: Bacteria > Pseudomonadati > Pseudomonadota > Alphaproteobacteria > Rhodobacterales > Paracoccaceae > Candidatus Salinivivens > Candidatus Salinivivens marinus. Next base: position 103,909 of record NZ_CBFHHX010000008.1, on the reverse strand, counting down.
GGTAGTTGCAGCTGTTCTGGGATGAGGAGAAAAAATAACTGCGTTTCTTGCATTTGCAGATGATACACCCGTTACCGGCGGTGTCATGGCAGGGTTAGTCATAGGTATCAACGAAGCAATAACTCCCGCTGGCTTTGCATATTTTACTAATCCTCTCTTAGCATCAGTTTCCACAATACCAGTGGATGGGGTGCGCAAAACATCCCTGAGGACCATGTGAATTTTAAATCTTTTTCCTGGGCGCCCAGCCCTATCCCCAATGCCACTTTCATCCACGCCCTGTTGAGCAAGCCTTGTGAAGGTTTTTTCATTACCCGCGTACCATGCGATTGCTTGGCTTAACCGATCAAGGTCTCTCTGCGTGCAATTTTCTATCTTTACCATCGCGGACTTTGCTTTAGAGACCATTTTATCAACTAGAGCTTGCTCTTTTTTAGTAATTTCTCGGCCCATTCTTTTCCTCTAATCTTGTAATACTAAGTCATTTTTTTCAGCTGTTTTTCTTCTCTTTGACACAACCTTTCCAAAAGTTCGTTTGGCGTATTCAAGACAACGCCTTGCGTGTTCTTCATATCCTAATTCCAAAACACGGCTCTGATTTGGTAATTCTATAGAGTAGTGAACTGGAGGCATTCGCTCTATTATTCCTTTAAAATCTATCCAACCTTCACCTGGATATAATCGCGCATCTCGTGCTAATTGAATCATCCCGGCCCGCGTGTCAGCGATGCCAGGCAAACAATCTGAAACATGCAAAAAATGAAGAAATTCACTAGGAACGTGAAGCAGTTCTCCAATATCTACGCGGCTCAAGTGCAGATATAATGTGTCAATAAGTATACCGCTATTTGGTTTATTTGCAGCTCGAACAATGTCTAAAGCATCGTCTAGGGTTCTCAGTCTAGAAAAGCTTGGGAACTCTAAGTCTACAGTGATATCGAAAGGAGCTGCTAAATCACATGTTTCCGCATATTTATCAATCAGGAAATTTCTATCATCCCTGGTCTTTGTCCATGCACTCATAATCATTTGTTTCGCACCTAGCTCCCCACCCAGCTCTAGTGCTGGCACAAAGGACCGCGGATCCGTCTCGTCAGTGATCCGAGCGATTTCGACGTCAAGGACTTTTAACCCAGTGGTAGCGAGAGCCGTTTTTGTGGCAATTATCTGATCCTTTTGGATAGGAGAGTGTTTGAACTCACCAGCAACATGCATAGGTATAAATCTGGGGCTAACCGCATCATATCCAGCACGAGCAGCAATATACACGAGCTCAGCAGGAGTCGCACCAATCAAAGTTAGGTGTGCAAGAGAATATAAGCTTTTTTCAATGCCCTGATTATTCATATCAGTCATATTTAAAAGCTCCAATATTACATCCGATTAAATAGCTTTTAACCAATATGAACGATAATATCAGATATTTTACAAAAAATCAACTTTATTATTTCGATTAATGTACATCACTAAAGTATACATTTACCCGTTTATCGGTATCCACGTCCCACCTTTCGAGTTTGATAGTACGGATGCTTCAATAAAACGAACGCCAGCCACCCCTTCAGAAATAGTTGGAAAACTCAGCAATTTTTTAGGTAATTCCTTTTCATCAAGACGCGCAGCTACTGCAATTGCAAACTCTGAATAAAGATTTGCCCACGCTTCAATTATCCCTTCCGAAAAACCCCTTGCAGTTCGCACCAGCCGCTCTGTATCAGATGACACACCATGACCATGACCACGACTGATGGTTTGATCTGGTTTTCCATAAACACTTAGTTTTAATTCTTCGCTACTTTCCAAATTCCATTCAATTCCTCCCTCAGAACCATATATTCTTAGGTTTAGGCCACCCCTTTTACCAGTAGCTAGTCGGGTAGTTAACAATGTTCCTGGAACCCCGCCCTCGTATCTAGTCATCATAAATGCCGTATCTTCCAAAGCTTTCGGGGCACCACAAACATGAAATTCTGCTTTTACATCCGTCAACTTTAAACTTGAAACAAATTGAGCTAAATGCGCTGCATGCGTTCCAATATCCCCGACACAGCTTGTTGGTCCTGATATTTTTGGATCCAGTCGCCACTTAACATGGGGTGCCAGCAAAGCCTCTTCCGGCACCATCCAATCCTGTAAAAATTCTACATGTATTTGATTAATATTTCCAATCTTACCAGCAGTAACAAACTCTCTCGCCTGCCTTACCATTGGAAAACATGACATCGTATAGCATACGCAAAAATTTACATTTCCGTTAGAAAGTAAATCTTCAAGCATCTCTGCTTCAGGAGTAGCATTAGTTAGGGGCTTGTCGCAAATTACATCGATCCCAGCTTCAATAAACACCTTTGCAACTTCATGATGCAAGTGATTGGGCGTTGTAATCATTACTGCGTCAATTCTATCTCGCCTCTTCGCTTCCTTGATAGCCATCTCTTCAAATGAGCTATAAGCCCGCTCATCAGAAATAAAATGCTCTTCAGCACGTCTCTTGGAATTTTTGGGATCAGATGAGAATGCTCCTGCCACGACCTCCCATCGATTAGTAAGACGGGCTGCCATAGCCTGCGTTTGAGAAATTCTACCACCCCCGACGATACCTAACCTTAAGCGTCTTTTAAACTTTGGAAATTCTTTTTCAAAAGTTATATTCTCCGGAAGAATTTTTTCAGACATATTTACCTCAACTATTTGGTGGACTAGCGCCATCTGGAAGCATTTCGATTGCCATAAATATTGATGGTGTAACCGTTTCATATTGATGCCATGGATAATTTCCATCAGCATCATACATTGGCATGTGAGTAACCCCCGGCGCCATAAATTCTTCAATATATAAAGATCGTATATCTTTCTGATAGCACTGCTGCATTTTGCCAACTCCTACGACCTGAGTATGTACCTCTCGAAAACCAGGCAAAGGGCAAAATGGATGATCTTTATGTAGGCCTACTTTCAACGGTACCGACATTGAACAATAAAAAGTCAATCCAATCCGACCAACCCACTGTTTAGGAGACATATAGTGTTCAACGCCTCGCAAACGCTCCTCTTTTCTGACTTCAAATGCAGTTGGCCATTTCATACATACTTTTTTAAGTAAATCACTATCGCTTAGATGATTTGATAGACCTTCAATGAGAAGAGCGCATTGGACATCAGTAAGTGCGGTATCAACTACGATTACTGATTGTAAATGCCCAAGCACTTGTTGCCTTATCTTCAATGGAGTATTCGATAAATTTAAAACGATCGCCTTTCCATTAACAAAAATATTCTTGTTACTTTTTATTAATTTCACCGGAAAAAAAGGATCTCCGATAGTAATATCTTCAACTGACATTCTGTAATTCCTCTTCAATTCCCTTTGCTTTCTTTGGAAAACTAACGGGAAGGGGCGCGGGCCTGATACAGCTACTTTGAATGTTTACCGATATATTTTTCTGAGAAGACTCCTGTATTCCACACATTACCTCCAAAACATGATGGGCAAGTTCACCACTAGGGCGCACAGGTCTGTCTTCTTGAATTGAATACGCCAAGTCTAAAAGACCTAAACCTCTACTATCTTCATTAAATCCATGTAGGTTATTTGCCACATTCCAGTTTTCACGACCCTTTGGCCTTGGCTGAAACTCCCATCTTGAGTCTGCTCTGGTGCGAAAATAAACAGGACCTTGAAAAACATTTGCACCATGAACAGGATCAGGGTCAGGAATACATATAGTACCTGCTTCGCCGTATATTTCAAATCTAGGTGTATCACTATCCCATATGTCGAAACTCATCGTCATTGAACCGAGTATCCCGTTTGAAAATTCTAATGTTGATAGAGAGTGTGTCTCCACTTCAACTGCAATTAATTCGCCATATCGCGGACCATTTTCTATCTCTCTATGCGAAAAGGAACGGGAAGCCATTCCAGAAACGCGCTTTATCGGCCCTAGTAAAGATACCATTGCAGTAAGGTAATATGGCCCAAGATCTAAAAGCGGCCCACCACCTTTTTTATAGTAGAAATCTGGATTAGGATTATGCCTTTCAACGCCATGAGTTCCAACGTACGCCATAACACCTACCGGTTTCCCTATAATTCCATCGTCTAGTATCTTACGGACGGTTTGCCATCGGCCACCTAAAAAGGTATCTGGGGCATTTCCAACCTTCAAGTTTTTTTCTTTTGCTAACTTTAAGATTGCTTCACCCTCTGAAACAGAGGTCGCAAAAGGTTTTTCAGAATATACATGCTTCCCGGCCATCAGTGACTTCCTACTGATTTCTGCATGAGCAGCAGGAACGGTAAGATTCAAAATGCAATCAATCGACTTATCATAAATTATTTCTTCAGGAAGGCATATTCTTTTTATCCCATATTTTTTCGCCTTTTTTTCAGCCTCCTCTTGATCAAGGCTACCACAAGCTGCAATATTTAACTCTGGGAATTTTAAACAATTTTCTAGATAAATATCACTTATCCGACCAGTGCCAATAAGACCTATTTGAAAAGCTTTCTTTGCAAGATCCATTGGTCAATCTGCCTCAAATTTTGGCAGATAATTTGGAGGCATTGGTCCCTTATTTCGCCCACCTTGATTAAGCTGTTCCCAGGAGTGTGCAAGAATACCCACAGATCTAGAGATACAAAACAAACCTCTCGAAAGTGGCGGAGGAAAGCCCAATTCACAAAAAACGGCAGCTGTTGAACCGTCAATATTCATTGCAATAGGACGGCCGCCACGCCGAGCTGCAATTTCGCGTTGTACAGCTTCTGCGATTTCAGCAAATTTTCCCGATACTATGTTTCTCGATGCGGCTTCTCTAATTAGAGCCATAATGCGAGGTGCTCTTGGGTCATTTGGTTTATGAAACCGATGCCCAAAACCAGAAACGATTTTCCCATGAGTGGCATTCCACCCGTCAATGCCCAATTTGACTGCCTCTTGAAGCTCAAGGCCTTTAGATATTTTTTCGTCTATATCATAAAATAGTTCCGCACATTGTTCACCTGCACCACCGTGTATATCACCCAACATATTCACTGCAGAACCCATTGCATTATTTATACTCAAACCGCAGGTTATAGCCATTCTGGCTGCAGCAATAGACGGTGCCTGTGGGCCGTGATCAACTGCGGCAACTAAAGCAGCCTCAAAGAGTGCTGCCTCATCCAAACTTGGAAGATCTCCTCTTATCATTAACCAAATCATTTGTGGAAAGGTTACTGTACCGATTAAGTCTTGTATTGGATGACCGCGAAATTCAATACGGCCGGGCTCCATATCAATGATAGAAGTTTTCCACCAGTTGCCTAATACTTCAGCTTCATCAACCTTTTTCATTTTCTCTTGTCCTTAAATTTCTGGTGCAAAGGTGGGTAGAAATTACACATATGCGGTCCTATCTGCTTGTTTATAATTACTTTGAGCAGCTAAACGAGCAGAGGCATTTCTTGAACCATAACCCTGATATTGATCGCGTCTTTCAACAATTTCAAAAAAGAAACCATCAAAAATTGGTGCTGAATATATTTGAAAATATTCCCCATTATTCTTTGTATAAAGAATATTAGAAGCTTGAAGCTTGTTTACAAAATCTTCGGCTAGTCCATATTTTTGTTTTAAATCGTTATAATATCCATCAGGCATTTGAAGTCTCTCGAACCGTGAAGCTTCAAGGATTTTTGAAGTTTCAAATATATCGTCAGAAAGTAACGCAATGTGCTGGGTTCCAGCACCAAAACGGCTTGTAAGAAATTTAGAAGCAAACGTTTCACTATTATCTGCTCCATTTAAATTTAACCTCACTTCACCTTCCGGACTCTCTAAAACCTGACTGTAAATAACTCCTGATGGATCAATCACATCGACTACTGGTTTTTTCTCCATCTCGAAGGTTGAAATATAATACAGTAACCAACTTTGCATTTCATCAAACTTCATTGTCTGAGCAATATGATCAATTCGTCTTACACCACAAGGTTGTACTGCTTCCGATTTGGTAACCGGATTAAATTCTATATCCCATACACGATGTAAATCGGACTGCTCATCAATAAAGTACACAAGACTTTCACCAACACCATTTATTGCAGGAATTTCTAACTCACTAGAGCCAACAGCTTGGCTAAATAAACTTGCACCTAACGCTGAGGCTCTCTCTACTGTATCCGCAGAGTCTCTTACACGCAGACCTATCGCACATAAGGAGGGCCCATGTTCTAAAAATGAACTACGCGAGAACCCTTTTTTTTCATTATTAAGAACTATGTTCACAGAGCCTTGGCGCCACAGCTCAACAGCCTTTGATATATGTTTTCTTTCCATGCGAAAACATAAAGATGATAAAATTTTTGTAATTTGATAATGGCTTTCATCATCAACAGAAAATTCAAGAAATTCAACGCCTGAAGTATAAACTCTAGCAGGCATATTGGGTGTTTCAAATTTTATTTGTGGATCACTACGTTCAACTTCATCAAGAAGATTAACTAACGCTCTGTAAGCGTCATATGCGTTGTCTATAAAACTTTTTTTTGCTTTTTTACTATCAATTTTTGCGAGCGACCAATTACCTTTATATCCACTAGCGGCAATAACTTTGACAAAACCTGCTAAGTTAAGATTTCCTTGGCCGGGTAACATGTCACTATGATTTGATTGCTCTTCACTAGCAGGCTGCTGCACATATCCATCACAAAGCTGAACATGAAAAATACGATGAATTGGCACATCCCGTAATTCCGAGGGCCTTGACCCATTTGATAAGGTATAACGAGAATTAATAGCCAAACCAAGGTATGGGCTACCAATTGACTCAATTATTTTTATCGCAGGATCTAAATTACCAATCGAAACATCAGTTGGTATGCTCATATAAGCAACACGGACACGAAAATGCGATGCACGCAAAGCGATGTAATTCAAGGCTCGCTCAATTGAGGAACAGTCCAAGTAATTTTTTTTTAAGTTGGTAGATTTCAGGAGGATTAATTTTGAACCAAGGGATTTAGCAGCCTCAAATTTTAAATCTATCTTTTTTATGGTTTCTTTATCTGGATTATCATTTATCCCCTGAAGGTTGGAAAAAATTTCGAAAATGGATAGTCTTAATCCATATTCAAACAACAAAGCCTTTAGATCTTCACCATCTTCTTTTGCATCAATTAAGTCATTCTCAGTAAGTTCTATAGACTTGAACTTAGCTTTTGATATTCTGCTTAATTTAGACCTTATATCACCGCGTAACCAAGTTGCTTGAATTGATAATGACATCATTAGCTTCCTACAGCGTATTCAACTATTGCAGAACTAACCAAAACCATTTTTCAGCCCTGGTAGCCAAATAATCTGGGCAACCATAAGACCATATTTGGTGAAAAAATCATGATCAACAAAGCAAAAATTAAGACTGCTAAAAAAGCCCAGATTTCGCCTATTATTTCACGCAATGGAATATCCGTTACAGCATTGATAACAAAGAGCAGCATTCCATACGGTGGCGTAATCAAACCTATCATTGAGTTTACGACCACCAATACTCCAAAATGTACAAGATCTATGCCGAGAGCCTCACATGTAGGTATAAATAAAGGCACAATTACTAAAATAATCACAGTAGCATCTAAAATACAGCCAACTAAAAGGATCAGTAAATTTATTAAAAGTAGAAATATGATTGGGCTAATTTCTGCTCCTGCTAATAATTCTGACAAAGTTTGTGGGATATTTTCTTTTACAACTACGTAAGTCAAAATCATTGACGCACCAATTACCAGCGCAACGGACGCCGATGAGCGTGCACTGTCTACAAATAACTGATAGAGTGACTTAACTGTCAATGCGCGGTAGAAACCAGCTGCCAGAATAAAAGCATACAGAGCTGCTATTGCTGCCGCCTCTGTCGGTGAAGTTACACCACTATATATGCACGTTAAGAGTATCACAGGCATTAAAAGCGCAGGAAACGATTTTAAAGTAATTAATGGTAATTTCTTTATTGGTACTGGCTCTTCTTTTCCAAAATCCCGACGATAGGAAATCAAAGTATTCATACCAATAAGAACTGCACCCATAATCAAACCTGGCAATATACCTGCCAAGAACAAAGACCCAATCGATGTGTTAGAAACGAGAGCATATAATACCATCGGAATAGAGGGTGGAATGATCGGTCCAATCGTGGCCGTTGCAGCTGTAATTGCAGCTGCGTACCCTCTTGAGTAGCGCCCACTTTTTACCATCATTTCTATAACTAATTTTCCTATGCCGGCTGCATCAGCAACTGCAGAACCAGACATGCCAGAAAATATTAGTGAGGCCATGACATTCACATGACCCAAACCACCTCTAAATCTTCCCACCACAGCCACACAAAAACTGAGTAACCGATCTGAAATGGAACCTGCATTCATTATATTTGCAGTTACAATAAAAAGAGGAACTGCCAATAAAAGAAAGCCATCAAAAAGCCTTTGCACCATCGTTTCTCCCGCTATAGCGAGATCCTGACCAGCAACACCCAGATAAACGATAATTCCTGATAGAATTGCATAGGCAACAGGTGCGCCCAAAGCTGCCATAGAAAATAATACAAAAATACCAGCTAATATCTCAAGACTCATTGAGCTCTTCCTTTTGAGTCTTTGAAAGCTCTTCTATAGCCCCTTTTGGAGCTCCATTTTTGGAAACATCATAACAAATCCAAGCATAGCGTAAGATTACGACAATCATCAATGTAATATAAGACGCAAACAACCATTTAATTGGTATTTTATCTCCTGTTATAGGAATTTTTAAAGTTTGGATTTTCTTTAGTTCCATCAGGCGGCTACCAAATATTGCCTCCCAAGTGGGTAAAAACGACCAAAGTAAAACAAAAATCATTATGAGTGAAATTATGATCATCGCTACTTTTCTTAAATGGTCAGGGAAAGCTAAATAAAGGATATCGAATGTCACATGATCACGTTCTTTAACTATAAAAGCGCAACCAAAAAAGATCAGCCATACCCAAAGAAGTGATATGAGATTTATTGTCCAGCCGATTGGTTCGACGGACGACATCCAATTTGATACCGACTCAATCGGCATCAGCCAAGCTATCTTTGAAATATAACGAGCAAAAATTTGCAGCAGAAAAATAATAAAAATCGCCGCCAAAATAATGGCGGCGATAAATTCAGATCCGCGAGTGAGCCGGTTTGCAAATTTTTGCATATTTGACTCCCTCACAGTATGCGTCAGAGTTTAGTTACCAAGCGCGTTGATTTTTTCCAATACACCGTCTGGCCAACTTGCTGCAAACTCACTTCCAACATATTGCGCCTGAACGTGAGTTCGGAAAGCATCAAGATCCGGAGTGTATATTTCAACTCCTTTGCTTCTAATAAAATCTGCTAAATTGTTCTCTTTGTCTAGCTGCTTCAGACGACCCCATGCTGATGCTGCATCAGCGGCGCGCTGAACTGTCATTTGCTGCTCGGACGATAAGCTATCCCATGTCGCTTTGGAAAATGCCACATAGTTTAGGTCTACTAAATGAGATGTAAGAGCAATTTGTTTTGTTACTTCGTAAAACTTAGCGTCTACAACGGTAGGTAAAGGATTATCTTGTCCATCAACAGCTCCAGTAGATAGTGCTGTGTACACTTCTGTAAACGCAAAAGGTGTAGGCGAAGCTCCTAGAGCTGAACCGAGAAACTGCCACGCATCTGTGCCTGGCATTCTAAGGTTAACACCAGCTAAGTCTGCGGGTGTTTGCACATCAACCTCATCTCGAGTTTGGCGCAAATTCACATGTCTCCGTCCAAGGTACATAACAGAGAGTAGTTTTACTCCCAATTCGTCCTCTACAGTTTTCTTGAATGGATCCATTAGTGGATCATTGAAAACGCGGACCTGGTGAGCTGCATCCTGATGGACATAGCCAGTTGCAAAAATTGAGAACTCTGGAAAAAACTGTGCCAGTTCTTGCGCAGAAGCGATTGACATAGTCAAATTCCCACGGCTTATGGCTTCAAGCTCTGTTCCCTGAGCAAACAAAGTAGCATTATAGCCAGGCTGATAATCTGCAAAGCCCGCAACCATAGGCGCAAAAACTTTTGCCATAGCTGCCGATCTCATATCTGTCTCTGAGCCAGCTGTTGCCAACGTAAATGTCATTTGGTCTGCAGCAACTGTAGTCGCTGTCGTACCTGCAAGCATGCTTGCTGCAGCTATCGTACTCAAAACCGAACGGCGAGTTAATTTAGTAATCATTAATTAGTCCTCCCAATATACAAATGTGCCCTACTAGCACCTAGATACTCGTTATCATATTTTTTAAATTTTGCAATATTTAATATAAAATATATGATATTTTTAGGATATGCCTATCTGCTAATAACAACGAATCCCCTCTAAAGTCTCTACTTTTACAGCTTGCTGAGTCAATGCTGATTTCTGAATTGCCTCAATAACTTGTAGGGTCCTTAGGCCCTCACGGCCAGAAACTAATGGTTCTTCATTATTTTTTACCACATTCACAAAATGTCTAAGTTGATTTTGAAGTGGATCGGCTGGCTCATAGGAAGCTGAAGCTGAAGTTATTGGTTTCCACCAATCGCGTTCCTCTTTATGCGTCCAGACTGTTAAATCTGGAATGGAAAGTGACCCGTGGGTTCCACCAATCACGTGACAACTTTCGGAAGTTGATGGATAAATTGGATTTTCCTTTGAAGTCATTTCCCAACTCCAAGGGGCAACTATAGAGTCGGAAACAGTTATCGTGCCAATTGCTCCATTTTCAAATTTCAAAAGTGCTGCCGCCAAATCCTCATTTTCAAATCCACGAATAGACGGTGAGCATTGTGCTTGTACACTTTCTACTTGACCACACAAATGCCTAATAAGATCTATATCATGAACAAGATTTACAGAAATTGGACCAGCCCCTTTCTGTTTTCTCCAGGGAGCTATTTCGAAGTAGTCATCAGACTTATAAAACCAACAAGTAGCATGGATTGCTCTTATTTCGCCAATCTCACCAGAAAGAATGATTTCACGAGCCTTCTGGATTATTGGATTGTGCCGTCTGTGGTGACCTACAAGTACTGGAATTTCAAAGTGCTCAGATGCCTCAACTAGCGCACGGGCTTCTTCGGAGGAAGTCGCTATCGGCTTTTCGATCATTATTGGACACTTTTTATTTAGGCAATACATTGCATGCTCTGCATGCATCGGCGTTGGCGTGGCCAATATAACACCGTCTGGTAATTCCTTTAGGAACATATCTTCTAAAGAAGGATATATCGGTAAATTGTTTTTATTTGAATAATTTACCGCGCCTTCGCTTGGATCAACAATTGCAATAAGATCAATGTTATCTTCTTTGACTATCGCATCAGCATGACGCTTACCTACAAGTCCCAGGCCTGCAATAACCAATTTTATACTGTCACTCATTTGCTTATTATCTTTAGCTCTGAGATCACATTTTGCTATTTCGCAAAATCCAAATCTCCGAACAAAACTCCCAAAACTCCCAGACTCATTGGTAAGCAAGAAAATTGAGGATTGCAATATTATATGGTATTTTCATTTTATACATATATTTATAAAACTTGAAAAAAAATTTCTCTCTGCCTAATCATAAGAGAAAAAAAAAATTATATGGTATATTTGGTAATGGAAAAACAATTAAGCACAGTGGGCTCGTCTACTTATGAGAAAATAAAACACGATATTATTTTTGGCGAGCTTGCTCCTGGATCAAAGCTAAAGCTCGACGTCATAAAAACTAAATACGAAGCCAGTGTTTCAACGCTAAGAGAGACATTAAACAGGCTCGCAAGCGAAGGATTTGTCTTGGCGGAAGAACAAAGAGGCTTTTTTGTAACAAAGGTATCTAAGGAGGATTTAACGGAGGTTGCTAAACTTAGAGTACTCTTAGAATGTCATGCACTTAAAACCTCTGTGGAAAATGGAGATGCTGATTGGGAAGGTAACTTGGTTGCAGCGCACCATAAATTGCAGTTGATGGAGAAAAAAATGATTTCCGGAGACAGCTCAGAAAAGGAGACTTGGAAGCGCTATGATTGGGAATTTCATTTAGCTGTTATACAGGCTTGTAATTCAAGAAACCTGCTGGAATTACACTCTACTCTTTACGACAAGTATCTCAGATATCAAATGTTGGTTCTCACTTTCCGGGGAGATGAAGCCGCACAGGAACATCACAAAATTTTTCAAGCCGCGTTAGATAGAAATGCATCTGGTGCAGCAGATATATTGGAAGAACACATATTAAATGGCTTGGAGCATACTTTAGCGGCAATGTAACTACTGCTTATCTGATAGATTTAGGAACCAAGGTAAACAAAAACAAAAACAAAGGCCGCTAAGGCAAGCAAAACATATACTGCGATTTCGCCGCTTATCCTGGCATCGGACTTTTTCTTGTTTCTATCTTTTCTCATTGTAAGAATGTTAGCTTTTTAAATCACCATTTCCATAAGATTAAAAAATGGGCCTAGTCTCTCTCTAACTGTTCAATGCGATCAATGAGATAATCTAGTTTTTCATGATAGCCCTCATCATACTCTTCATGATGACCAAGACTAGAAAGCATTTCCACAACTATAATAAGAGTTACTATCACTACACATACTGTTATAATGGTAAACATCACTTTCAAATATGTATCCATTATAATAGAATCCCTCCTTTAAAGATCAGTCTTAAGAGGATTTTCCTTCTATAATTCGAGGACCCTCTATTACGCTCATTTTACACCCTTTGGCAATTTCCCGAATTTCATCTTTCATTAAACCCATTATTTTATTTGCCGTTTCTTCGTCTGAAAATTTGGAAACAGTAAAAATTTCGGTTGGAGACTTTTCAAAAACTTCACCCGAAACTTGTCCTGCGGCTAGGTTTCTGGGCATCATTGTAGATTCAATATAGGAAGTTATCATCTTTAACTGAATCTCACTGACTGCCTTTACATGAACTACGCGGCAATACAAAACTTGATCTCATTTATTTTAAGTTATTCATTATTTACCAAATTCTTCCAGAAGTTTACAATATCCAATTTGACTTTTCTTAAAGCTAGAAAGTCTAAAAAATTCATTTGGCGCGTGTATTTTTTCGTCATCTAAGCCAAAAGCAAACATGGTTGCATGAATACCCAACTCTGACAATAAGGTAGACATCACTGGAATAGATCCTCCAACTCGGGTCTCCAATGGCTCTTTTCCATATAAATCGTGTAAAACCCGGCCCGCTATTTGACTGGAGTTATGGCCTCTTGGGACCAGAAATGGATCAGCATCACCAGCAAGTTTTTTAACCTCAGCTTTAACTCCCGGTGGTCGGTTATTTTCAACATGCTGTTTTATTAAATCATATATTCTTTCAGGCTTCTGGTTAGCGACAAGCCTACACGTGATTTTTGCGTGAGCTTGAGAAGGCAATACTGTTTTAGAGCCTCCACCTTGATATCCGCCCCATATCCCATTCAGCTCTAAAGTTGGACGTGCCCAAAGTCTTTCTTGAACAGTATAACCCGTCTCCCCAAAAGTTTCCAGAACACCTAATTTTTCTACATAGTCCTTTTCATCGAATGGCAGCCCAGCAAACATTTCCTTTTCTTCGTCCGATAATTCGATAACATCATCATAAAAGCCATCTATTGTTATTCTACCATCGAGGTCTTTCATTGATGCTATTAAATGTGACAATGCATGTATCGGATTGGCTATACCACCGCCATGAGTTCCAGAATGTTGATCACCACTCGCTCCAGTTAACGTAATCTCACACCCAACTAACCCTCGTAAGGCATAAACCAAACTCGGCTGATCCTCAGACCACTGTCCTCCATCAGATGAAAATATCATATCTGCTTTCAATAGTTCTATGTTGTCTTTTATAAATGAACCAATCGTGGGCGACCCAATTTCTTCCTGTCCTTCATAAAAAAACTTAACATTTACAGGCAGCTTTCCATCACTAGAGAGCAGAGCTTCGATTGCCAGAATAGGTGCTAACATATTTCCTTTATCATCTGACGCACCACGACCATAAATTTTCCCATCCTTTACAAGTGGCTCAAAAGGTGGATTATCCCAAAGCTCGTATGGATCCGCTGGCTGAACATCAAAATGTCCATAGATTAGTATAGTCGGTTTATTTTCCCCAGCATTTAACCAGTCGCCATAAACAACAGGGTGCGTTTGTGTTTTCATTAAACGAGCATTGGAAATGCCGATTGACTGCAACTTAGATGCGACCCATTCACCTGCTTTAACAACATCCTCAAAATGTTCATCCGCAGCCGATATTGATGGAATTGATATGAATGCGCTTAGCTCATCCACAAAACGGTCCTGATTTTTTTCAAGATAAAAATCCCAAGCCATGACTACTTCCCCTTAGAAGTTTTGAGATATTGCCAAGAAATAGATTGGACTCAAATGGAGAAAGTAAGCAAGCAGAATCCTGAAAAGAACTCAGAGCTTGTTAATTTTTATAAACACTGTGATTAATATACTTAGGAAATTAAATACTTACCATTTTGGAAAATAGTAATCATGGATATTTCGTTAAAAAACTTAAAAGTAATGATTTCTGCAGGAGGCTCCGGTATCGGAAAAGCAATCTTGGAAGGATTTCATTCACAGGGGGCAAAAATTGCAACTTGTGATATTAACCCAGACATGGTTAAAACTTTAAAAGACGACTACCCTGATATTTACGCAGAAGTTTTGGACGTTTCGGATGAGCATGCAGTTCAGTCATTTTGTTCGAATGCGTTGGAGAAATTGGGAGGCCTTGACTGTCTAATAAACAATGCAGGAATAGCTGGACCGACTAGTAAAATTGAAGAAATTGACACTGCAGACTGGTCCGAATGTCTAAATGTATGTTTAACGAGCCAATTTTTGTTCATCAAAAATTGCGTCCCAAAACTTCGGCTCAGCGAGAACGCGTCAATAATAAACCTATCCTCTGCTGCAGGTAAGATGGGCTTTGCTCTTCGTTCACCTTACGCTGCCGCCAAATGGGGAGTTATTGGTTTAACAAAGTCACTTGCTATTGAGTTAGGTGAAGCCAACATAAGAGTTAATGCTATTTTGCCCGGTTTAGTTAAAGGTGAAAGACAGAAAAATGTTTTAATGGCAAAAGCACAACGCTTAGGGAAAAGCTTTGCCGATATAGAAAAAGAAGCCTTTTCATTTACATCGATAAAATCATACGTCACTGCCGAAGACATTGCTAATCAGATTATGTTTTTAGCTTCACCAATGGGCGCTCGCATTTCTGGGCAATCGATTTCTATCGATGGTGATACCAAGATGCTGGCCTAAATTAAAAGCCGTAGGAAATAATGAAAAATTATTTTTCTTTTTTCCCAACAGGTTTCAACTTCTCAAACTTTTTCCCAGTTATGGCTTCGAACTCGTTTTCATCCCAGAAACCAATTAATATACCTAACTCTGCTGCTTTCTTTTGAGTTTCTAATAATTCCTCGGTTGCAGTAATTCTCGTATGATGACGCATTGCCCAAGACTCAAGAGCCGTCTCTAACCGCAACCTTGCGTCTCGATGCATCGCAGTTGTTGAGTCCGCAAGGTCAACAAGTTCATCTGGATCCGAAAATAAATCAAATAGGATAGGTTCGAACCCTTCACATCTTATATATTTCCATCGGCCATCAAATATCATTTTTGTATGTGCTAAATCCTGTGGCTGATCAAGCTCCTTTGCCATTTCAGACCAATGGTAATCATGTTCACTGATAATATAATTTCGAGAAAAGCCTGCAGTTCCAGTCAGAATAGGTGTAAGATCACGCCCCTCAATTATATGCGGCTTAGGTGGACATCCAAAAAAGCTTAGAATAGTAGGCGCTAAGTCGATCATTTCCACGAGATCATTTTTAGCGGTGCCCCTAGATTTATCTGAAATTTTCCTCGGGTCGTGGATTATTAGCGGCACCTTTACTGCCATTTCATGATAAAAATCCTTGTCTCCCATCCAGTGATCACCGAGATAATCGCCATGATCAGATGAAAAAATAATAATCGTATTTTCACTTAAATTGGACTTATCCATCCACTGAAATAATCTACCTAAATTGTTATCTAGCTGCTTTATTAATCCCATATAAGCCGGTATCACATGCTCACGCACTTCATCTCTAGAAAAACATTTTGAAACCCTTGCATTTTGATAAGCACGAAGTAACGGATGATTGGTCTGCTTTTCTTTATCGGAACGAATTGGGTTATTTATGTCGTCAGCTGAATACATTTCATGATAGGGAGAAGGAACAATATATGGCCAATGCGGTTTGATGTAGGATAAATGGCAGAGCCAAGGCTGATCATTTTCACGAGCTTGAGCCATGAAATCCATAGCCCTATTTGTCATATAAGCAGTTTCAGAATGCTCCTCCGGAATGTTTGCTGGCAATCTTGAATTTTTCAAAAGCCAGCCAGATAACAAATCTCCATTTTCATCCAACCCAGAATTAGCAAAATCACCCCATGGATTGTCTGAAATATATCCCTTTTCTGCTAAATAATCATCATAGGAAGACCAGCGCTGGCGAGCACTATTTGGATGCAAACCATCGTCTCGTTCAAAAGGCACAAACCCACATTCAGAAACACGAACTCCAATTTCACTACTCGGATCAATGCCAAGCCAAGCCATACCTTCAGCATCGGCAACCATGTGCGTTTTGCCGACTAAAACAGACTGTATACCATTTTCTTTTAAATGATCGCCAATAGTGCGCTCGCCAACCCTAAGCGGCATTCCATTCCAAGTAGAACCATGACTTCTGACATATCTACCGGTGTATGCTGACATTCTAGATGGCCCACAAACTGGAGATTGTACATACGCGTTGCTAAATTGAACTCCCCGGCTAGCCAGGGCGTCTATATTTGGCGTATGCAAATTTGAATGACCATAACAACTCAAATAATCATATCTAAGCTGATCAGCCATAATCCATAAAACGTTAGGAGGAGAAGTCATAATTCGTCACCATTAAAATCAATGAGCCTGACCATCAAACAGATAAAGAGTTCCGTCACTGATGACATCAACCTAAGTTGTCCTTCAATTTTTTTTAAACATGCTTATTTCTTAAGCTTCTTTGTTTAATTTAGCCTAGTTTTAGAACTTATAAAAGTGGGGCAAAGCCAGAACTAAGGATCTCATTACATTCCGAGAAGTTGTAATATAACATTAGCTAGCTAAGATTTAGTTCTCTAATTGTCCTTATAATTAAATCTTAGCCTTAAACGAATAGTCTCCCTATTGCGTTTTTTAATTAAGCAGGGTCATTAACGATTTAATCAAATCATTTTGGCTCTGCAATTTTTTTATAAATCTAAAGACCAAGACATGTATTACTTTCAAAAGGTTAGAGTGATCCAAAAGGAGTAAGCCAACGTATCTTTTATAATACAAGGATATCGCCATGCTTAAACCTTACTTAAAACCATACTTAATTGGTTACGTTAATGAACATTACGAAGACGTCGACGACCAGTTAGTATTTGCTTATGATGAGGCTCATGCAACAAAAATTGTACTTGAGACTTTCCAAGACGCTAAGTTTGTTTTCCAGTCACGCCCAGTAATAGAAAACCAGACTGCAGCTTGATCTAAAAGCATGTACATTTGTCTAACTACCAGACGTTGATGTTTTGCAGCAACATATGTAAGTTACCTATGCGTGTTTATGGCAAGATATCAGAAAATGTTAAAAAAAGTATTCTGTACATCTTTAGTTCTATTGCTTTGCTCTTGTGGAACGACCAAGGGAGTTCTAGATGGTGCAGGCTCTGTTCTTGAAGGCTTAGCTTCTGACGTTCGAAGTGTTGGTGACTATTTGAATTAGCTTTTGGGCCAAGTTTTGGAAAAATATCTACCTCTATATGACACCCCTCCACTGAAGAATTGTGAACTTTAAATGTACCCATTTATAAGAATGGCAAAAGAGCTATTAGTTAACAGATCTCAGCAGCACATATCTGTCGGTGAAATCCATGAATCATCCCATATTTGCTGGCCATGGGATCTTGATTTCTGGTTTGAACTTAATAATGGGCGTGCACTAACATTATATGATTTGGGCCGTATACCATTTTCGAGCAGATCAGGCTTTAGCAAGGTCATTTTCAAAAATAGATGGTCGATGACAATGGCGGGCGCAAATGTAAGGTATCGAAAACGTATACGGGCTTTTGACCGTATACGAATGCAGACCAGAACGGTCTGCTGGGACAAAAGATTCTTGTACATTGAACAATCTATGTGGAATTCCAATAAAGAGTGCGCTGGACATATTATTTATCGCGCAGCGTTTGTAGGGAATAATGGAATTATTAATCCGCAAAAGATTTTTGATGAGATCGAAGTGGCACTTGTGTCACCTAAAATGCCAGACTGGTTGAAAGACTGGGTTGACTCAGAAGAAAAAAGACCTTGGCCCCCAATGCAAGAATAACTTGCTTTAGTCTATGCGAACTTGTTTTAGTACATAGAGCAATGGGAGACTAGTCTTATGAACACTTCAAAAAAAATATGGGGCTGGTTTTTTTATGACTGGGCCTGCCAGCCTTACAATACGCTGATGGTTACATTTATCATAGGCCCTTATTTTGCCACTGTAGCTGCTGAGTATTTTATAACTAACGGATTAGACGGCGCATCTTCCAGAGCCAATGCTCAATATTATTGGTCTTTGACGATAACAATAGTTGGCCTGATAGTCGGTTTTACCGCACCAATTATCGGTGCCATTGCTGATAATTACGGGAACAGGATGAAATGGATTTATCTTTTTTCTGCTTTATTGATAATTGGCGCCTTTAGTTCTTGGTTCAGCCTGCCCGATGGATCAAATTGGCAGTGGATTTTAGTTTCATTTGGGATAGGGTTTGTTGGTGCTGAATTGGCTTACATTTTCAGTAACGCACAACTGCCCTCGTTGGGGAATAGATCCGAAACAGGTGCAATCTCTGGGAGTGGTTTTGGATTTGGGTACGTTGGAGGCCTAGTTTCTCTTGTAATAGTCCTTACCCTGTTTGTTGAACAGGAGAATGGGAAAACATTAATTGGTTTTGATCCAATTTTTGGCCTAAACGCTGAGGCGAAAGAAGGAACACGCTTTGTTGGTCCTTTTGTTGCTTTGTGGTTTATTATTTTTTCCATACCTTACTTTTTATGGATTAATGATAAGTCCAAGCCACGCATAGGTGCGAGCTTTGGAAGCGGTCTGAAAGATCTGTGGAAAACAGTAGTGAGCTTACGCAACAAAAAAAGTACAGTTAGATATCTAATTTCAAATATGTTTTACCGCGATAGCTTAAATGGGCTTTACAGCTTCGGAGGAGTTTATGCTGCCTTAGTTCTAGACTGGTCGATTGTTCAAATTGGAACTTTTGGAATAGTTGCAGCACTTGCAGCAGCTGTTTGTAGTTGGCTCGGTGGTAAGTGGGATAGACGGGTAGGGCCGAAGCCAGTCATACTCGTAAGTATTATAGTTTTAGCGGCGGTTTGCGTTATAGTTGTTGGAATGTCCAGAGTATCTTTCTTTGGCATTCCGTTAGCCGAAGGCTCAAGCATTCCAGACAATATTTTTTATGGATGTGGGGTTCTAATTGGTGGCTTTGGAGGAATTCTACAATCGGCAAGTCGAACTATGATGGTAAGACACACGAACACTTCTAATTCAACTCAGTATTTTGGTATATACGGATTACTTGGTAGAGCCACCGCTTTTCTTGCTCCAGCATTAATTGCCTATGTTACAGCAATAACAAACAGTAACAATCTTGGTGTATCTCCTCTTATTTTTCTCTTTTTAATTGGTTTAGTTCTTATGCTTAGAGTAAACCCCGATGGAGATACGAGCTAAGTTAATTATTATACTTTACGCTTGCAAAATTTTTGATCTGAAGATAACCCTCGCACGTTAATCTATTATAACAAGTCACCGCTACCTTGGATAAAAAACGGGAATAAATTTTATGGAAAAACTTCTTATTGGCATTCTTGCCATGGCGTCAGTTGTAGTTGCGTCAAACATTCTAGTCCAATTCTTATTGCTAGATGGCCTTCTCACCTGGGGCGCATTTACTTATCCCATCGCATTCTTAATTACTGATCTGATGAACAAAAGTTACGGTCCCACGGCAGCTCGGAAAATAGTGCTGGCGGGATTTATCACAGGCATCTTATGCTCTCTTGTTGGCAGCAAAATTATGTTACAAGGTGATGGCTATGAATATCCAGCCGTAGCATTAAGAGTAGCAATTGCATCAGGCCTGGCTTTTATTATAGCACAACTATTTGATATAGCTGTGTTCAACAAATTACGTTCAGCTGAATGGTGGAAGGCGCCTCTGGCCTCAACGCTGCTCGCATCTTTAATCGATACTGCTGTTTTTTTTACGATTGCATTTTCAGCACAAATAGCATTCTTTTCTGAGGCCGCAAATAATGAGATTTCATGGTCATGGGAGATAGTTCCCTTTCTAACCTTTGGTGCTGACACGCCACTATGGGTATCCCTTGCTGTCGCAGATTTAATGGTGAAGTGGCTCATTGGATTAGCGGCATTAATTCCCTTTCGAATTTTTGTTTCATTTTTTTTATCGCGAGATAACAAAACATCTTGAAAAATTTTCATTCTATGACACCATATGTCGTAGAGTTAACAACTGAAAGGAGGTGGTCCAGTGTCTATAAAGGTATTGGAGAGAGGTGTCGGAACAGTTAGAGGCAGTCTCATCTAGGGCAAACCTGAAATGCAAAGCTTTTAATTGGTGAGCCACCTAACCGGCCCACCTCCGAAAATCTTGGAAGGCCGCTCAATTTGAGCGGCCTTTTCTACTAAGTTATCGAATAGATTAAAATGGTAAATTCCAAAAATGCTAAAGATCGACGATAAGATAACCATAAAGAGCTGGGAGTTAAGCGAACAGTTTATAAGAGCCTCAGGACCGGGGGGACAAAATGTGAATAAAACGAGTAGTGCAGTAGAATTACGGTTTGAAGCAGAAAGATCTCCATCATTATCAGAGCCAGTGAAAAAAAGACTAAAAAAAATCGCAGGAGCTAAGTGGACAAAAGAGGGTGCTATTGTGCTTAAATGTGATGAAACAAGACACCAAGTTCGCAACCGTGAGATTGTTCTAAAGCGCTTGAAAGAAATGATTAAAAAATCTTTAGTCACACCCAAAAGGCGTTTAGCTACTAGGCCAACCTTAGCAAGTAATCGAAGGCGCCTCACTGCAAAGAAAAATAGAGCTGACCTGAAATCTAATCGGGCCAGAATTTCCACAAAGAATATTCCTTTAGATTAATTAAGAAGAAAATTAAGTCATTTTACATCCAACAAATGCACGCGCAGCGTATTTATAATAATCCAAATCACAGCAATCAAATTTTACAATTTGAACTTAATTTAGTTGGCTATTTTCTTATTTTGCAGAAATTGCACCATATTTTCACACAAAAACGCAAAAAAATGCCATTTTATACTCAAAATCATATACTATTTGTTGTGTTGTTGCACAATATTCAGTTACAATTGGACAGTGAAGCCCAACCTATTGGGTATTTAATAAGGAGAAGAATATGTCAAAGCCAATGACAAAGACACAGCTTGTAGCAGCTCTGTCTGAAGAGATGGGTACAGATAAGAAATCTGCCAGTGCAGCGCTAGACGCAATTTGTGGGCTCATTACAAGAGAAGTTTCAGGCGGTGGAGCAATCACTTTACCAGGCGTCGGAAAAATCATGTGCCGAGCACGCCCAGAAAGAATGGTACGTAATCCTTCAACAGGCGAGCAATTCAAAAAAGCAGCAGACAAAGTTGTCAAAATGACAATCGCAAAGGCTTTAAAAGAAAGTGTAAACAACTAAAATCAATTAAAGTTGAATTTTAAGGGGGTCGCTTTGTGCGGCCCTTTGCTTTTTGTTAAATTGCCTTTAGATCTTAAATTTTGGGAGGATATTTGAGTCTCAAAGCTTTACTTCTGGGTTTGGTGTTTGCTCTTATTTGGTCCTCCGCCTTTACCTCTGCACGTATTATCGTCAGCCATGCTCCACCATTAGGCGTACTATCATTAAGATTTTTTCTATCAGGCATTCTAGCTTTAATCATCGCACTTTGGTTAAAACAGACGTTCAAATTGACAAAGAAACAGTTGCAAGCAACGGTAGTATTTGGGGTTTGTCAAAATACGATCTACCTTGGCCTGAATTTTGTGGCAATGCAGTGGATTGAAGCGTCTTTAGCAGCAATAATAGCTTCAAGTATGCCTCTACTGGTAGCCCTTTTAGGGTGGTTTTTTTTAGGACAGCGGTTATCGACGGTTGGTTTTCTAGGACTTGGTCTTGGTTTTGTAGGTGTAATCCTAATAATGGGTTTTCGACTGACTGCAGGCATAAGTGAATTAGGACTGATCTACTGCATCGTAGGCGCTTTGGCCCTATCAATCGCAACCCTTGCAGTAAGAAACACCAATTCTGGGGGCAATTTAATGGTGATAGTAGGTTACCAAATGTTAATTGGTGGAGCCTCGCTATCCATTTTTTCAATTATATTTGAAACCTATAAAGTCTCTTTTGACTGGGAACTTATG
The DNA here is from genome assembly GCF_965655845.1 of Candidatus Salinivivens marinus. NCBI lineage: Bacteria > Pseudomonadati > Pseudomonadota > Alphaproteobacteria > Rhodobacterales > Paracoccaceae > Candidatus Salinivivens > Candidatus Salinivivens marinus. The sequence continues at coordinate 81,252 of NZ_CBFHHX010000008.1, read as the reverse complement.
GTGGCTTTTATTTATACCACACTAGCTCCAGGGCTTATAGCCACAGTAGTTTGGTTTTGGTTAGTTAATGAAATTGGAGCGGTAAAAGCAGCAACTTTTCATTTCTTGAATCCATTCTTTGGCGTTTCTATAGCTGCATTGATACTAGGTGAACCACTTAGTTTATCTGACTATTTCGGAGTGGTAATTGTGACTATAGGAATATTGTTAGTACAAACGTCAAAAGAAAGTGTTTAACATCTCAGAGCATATCACTTTCATCAGCCAATTTGGCCACCTTCGTTTCCTATTTGTCCTCGGTTAAGAAGAAAGTGATCTAGTAAAACACACGCCATCATAGCCTCTGCTACAGGTACGGCTCGTATTCCAACACAGGGATCATGGCGTCCTTTGGTGACCACTTCAGTTGGTTCACCGGCCTTGGTAATTGACTTACGTGAGCTCAAAATCGAAGACGTAGGTTTGACTGCAAATCTAGCAACAATATCTTGCCCTGTTGATATGCCGCCCAGAATTCCACCAGCATGGTTAGAGGAATATTTTAGCCTTCCATTATCCCCAATAAATATCTCATCTGCATTTTCTGAACCAGTTAACGCAGCGGCTTGCATTCCTTCACCAATCTCAACACCTTTAACAGCATTTATAGACATCAATGCAGCAGCTATATCCATGTCCAATTTTCCATAAATTGGTGCACCTAATCCAGGAGGCACATTGATTGCTTGCACCTCAATCACAGCACCCGTGGAATTATGTGATTTCCTAATTTTATCTAGATATTTAGACCATCTTGCGGCTGCCTTTTTGTCTGGAGACCAAAAATCATTTTGCTCTATTTCTTTCCAATCAAAATTAATTTTATCAATTTTATCTGGTCCTATTTGAGTTAGATAAGCTTGAATTTGGAGGTCTGGCATCAATTCCGATAGAACGGCACGAGCCACCGCTCCTGCCGCAACACGGGAAGCTGTCTCTCTTGCTGAAGACCTACCACCACCTCGGTAATCTCTAATACCATATTTTTGCCAATAAGTTATATCGGCATGCCCTGGGCGGAACGTATTTTCAATTTCACTATAGTCTTTGGATCTTTGATCAGTATTCTTTATCAGGAGTTGGATTGGCGTTCCTGTACTTTTGTTTTCAAAAACACCAGATAAAATTTCCACCAAATCCATCTCGCGTCGTTGTGTAGTGTATTTACTTCGCCCCGGCCGTCGCTTTTCCATGAAATGTTGAATATAGTTTTGGGTTATTTCTACACCTGGAGGACAACCATCTATAGTTGCACCAATGGCTTCACCATGGCTCTCACCCCAAGTTGATACGCGAAATAAGTGTCCAAATGTATTTAAACTCATTAAAACTTCCTCTGCCTAGAAACGGTGTAAACGTTGGTCAGCCTTTCCTCAAGTCAATTCCTCTTGATCATTATCAAATCTGTATATACTAAGAAAGTACCTCGGGGTGCCTTCGGGCTGAGACATTTAAATGAACCCGTTGAACCTGAACCGGTTAGAACCGGCGGAGGGAAGGTCTGGGCAGTGTCCTGAACCACTCTCCGCTAGCATAAGGAGAGAAGAAATGTTCAAACTTACTTTTGCAGCGGGATTATTGAGCGCAGGAATAGTCATGGCTCAGAACCCCATATTAACAGTATACGCACCAGATTATTTTACCTCTGAGTGGGGTCCAGGCCCCTCAATCGAAGCTAAATTTGAAGAGACTTGCAATTGTGATCTAGTTTTTTCAGCTGGAGAGCTATTGCCGAGGCTTGTATTAGAGGGACAAAATACTAAGGCAGATGTGGTTATTGGCCTTAATACAGATATAACAAAAAAAGCTCGAGAATTAGGAATTTTTTCGCCCCACAATCAAGACAATAGTCGTCTGAACCTTCCAGTTGAATGGGAGGATGAAATATTTTTGCCATTTGACTGGTCTTATGTCAGTTTTGTATTCGATACTACAAAAACAAATCTGCCAAATAACTTCGAAGAATTGGCGAGTTTACCAGAAAATATAAAGATAGTTATCCAAGATCCCAGAAGTTCGATTTCTGGTCTAGCACTAGTTTTGTGGATTAAACAAATATATGGAGACAACGCTGCAGCATATTGGCAAAAACTTGCACCAAAAATACTAACAGTTACGAAGGGCTGGTCAGAAGCCTACGGCCTTTTTACGGATGGAGAAGCAGCAGGAGTTCTTTCTTTCACAACATCACCAGCTTATCATATTGCGGTGGAGGAAGATAACACCAAGCAAGCTGCCATATTTAAGGAAGGACATTATCCTTTCTTTGAGCTTGCAGCCAAAGTCAAATCTTCAGAAAATGATGTACTTTCTTCCATGTTTATGAAGTTCATACTTTCTGACGAATTTCAGGATTTAATTCCAATGACGAATTGGTCATACCCATCCGCACAGGCAGTAGAAAAGTGGCCTTCTGTATTTTCTGATCTACCCATGCCGCAATCTGCTGTATATCTCTCTGAAAATGCAGCATCAGAAATCACTAAGCAAGCGATAGAAGAGTGGCGAAGCGCACTTTCTCAATAATTTCAAATTGCATTTTGCTTTTTGTAGTTTTTGGTCCGTTGTTTGTATTAATATTCCATACGGACCAAAATTTTATTTTCACAGCTGCTGATAAGGCAGCATTAGAATTTACCTTACTTCAAGCTGCTCTATCATCCCTTTGGTCTGTACTACTTGCATGGCCTTTAGCCTTAGCTTTGTCTCGAAGGCAATTTAAAGGGCGGCAGCTCTTAATAGTCGCTTTAAGTGTGCCTTTCATTCTTCCAGTTATAGTTGCTGTATTAGGTTTACTATCTATTTTTGGCCATTCAGGAATTTTAAACTCTTTATTACAATTTTTTGGATTTCCCATACTTTCAGTGTATGGACTTTCTGGTGTCTTATTAGCTCATATTTTTTTCAACATACCTTTAGCGACAAGGGCGTTTTTGCTTGCTCTGGAAAGAAGGCCAACAGAACTAGAGCGAGTAGCAGATGGATTAAACCTAATTTCTTTAACACGTTTTTGGATTTTGGATTGGCCAATCATCCGCTTTGTAGCTCCACAAATCTTTAGTCTTATTTTTGTCCTGTGTTTAACGAGTTTCGCTGTTGTACTAACTTTGGGTGGAGGACCAAAAGCAACTACTCTTGAGTTAGCTATCTATCAATCATTTCGGTTTGAGCTAGACTTTGGAAGGGCAGCATTTTTAGCTTTCATACAATTGTGTATCGCCGCATTCACATGCACATTATCAATCTTAATTTTTGGTCTACCCACTAATTTCAACAGTGGCTTTGATCGTCCTTTGCGTAAAAGATACTTGAGCGTTTGGTCTTTCTTCTGGGACTTTGGTGTTATAATACTGCTAGGTCTTTTTCTAACTTTACCATTAATTTCAGTACTGATAAAAGGAATTCAAAATTTCTATTTAATAGAAAACACAATCTGGATTCCAATAATTAACTCAATCATACTTGCACTTTGCTCTGCGCTTATTTCTACTATTTTAGCAATGGGTTTTATGAATAGATGGGGCGAAGTGGTTGGAACTCTGAGCATCGCAGTCTCTCCAATAATTATAGGAGCAGGCCTGTTTCTGATGGTTCGAAATATAACCAACCCTTTTGAAATTACCTTCTGGGTGACCTTAACGGTAAACTCGGTAATGGGCCTTCCATTTTCAATTCGAATTATGCGTCCAGCGTCTAATGAAATAATATCAAACTTTAGACGCTTATCTCACGCGCATGCGATGTCACCTTACGCTTGGTTTTACTGGGTGTATCTACCAAGATTAAAAAGTGCTTTAACCTACAGTATGGGCTTGGTAGCAGCACTATCTATGGGAGACTTAGGTGTAATTGTTTTATTCGGAGGCGCAGATTTCGAAACACTTCCGCTTGTTATTTATCAGCTAATGAGTGCCTACCGTACAGAACAAGCCATGGCATCAGCCGTAATATTAGTTTCAATTTCAATAGGAATTTTCTTAATCTTTGACAGAATTGGAAAGACAAGAAATGCTTAAACTTAATTTTTCTTTGAAAGAAAGCTATTTAACGATTTCTACCAACATTTCCTTAGAAGCCGACAAAATTTACGCAGTAGTAGGCCCCTCTGGTGCTGGCAAATCAACCTTTTTAAATCTAATATCTGGCTTCGCTTCTATTTCTAGTGGCACCATAATATGGAATGGACAGGAGATTAGCAATCTACCTCCAGCAAAAAGAAGTGTATCAATTTTATTTCAAGATAATAACCTATTCCCTCACCTAAGCGTTTGGCGAAACTTAGCACTGGCTGTTACTCACTGGCCAAAAATTTCCAGAGATAATGAGGAGAAGCTAAAGGCCGTTATGTCAGAAGTTGGAATACTTGGCCTAGAGAACAGAAAACCCTCACAACTTTCAGGAGGACAGCAAAGTCGCGTGGCGTTAGCGAGAGTTTTACTGCAAAAAAATAAAATTTTGCTATTAGATGAACCATTTTCTGCATTGGGCCCATCTCTCAAAGATCAAATGTTAGAATTAATCAAAAAAATTGCTAAAAATAAAAAATTATTAGTTTTAATGGTCACCCACGAGCCAGCCGATGCAAAAAAAGTCGCATCTCAAACACTCGTCGTAAAAGATAAAAAGGTGCACCCTCCGCTAACCACAGAGAAAGCACTGGATCCAATAAATGGGCCATTGGCTGATTATTTATGAAATCAATTAGCTATAAGACATATCTACTTAGGTCAGCTGATTTTGATAAATCACCAATATTGCTCTCAACAAACTCAGAGTTTATCTCAACGGATGTTCCCGACTTATCAGGAGCAGTGAACGATAGCTCCTCAAAAACCCGCTCCATTACAGTGTAAAGTCTACGGGCTCCAATATTTTCTACACTTTCATTTACATCGGCAGCTATTTTCGCCAATGCGTTTATTCCTTCCGTGGAAAATGTTACCTCAACTCCTTCTGTTGCCATTAAGGCTGTATATTGAAGAGTAAGAGCGTTGTCTGTTTCTGTTAAAATTCTGACAAAATCTTCTTCTGTTAAAGCGCGCAATTCAACTCTAATTGGCAAACGGCCCTGAAGCTCCGGCAGTAAATCAGATGGTTTTGCTACGTGAAAAGCACCTGATGCTATAAAAAGGATATGGTCAGTTTTAACTGTGCCATGTTTAGTAGATACAGTCGTACCCTCTATTAAAGGTAACAAGTCTCTTTGCACACCCTCTCTGCTAACGTCTCCACCTCGCGCATCTGACCTTGCACAAACTTTGTCAATCTCATCGAGGAATACAATGCCGTTTTGCTCAACCGCATCTATTGCAGCTCGGGTGACTGTTTCATCATCTAGCAACTTATCTGCTTCTTCACTCATCAAGACCTCATGGCTCTCTCCAACTGTCATTTTTCTTTTCACAGTTCGACCGCCCATCGCTTTGCCAAATAAATCAGATAGGTTCATCATTCCCATTTGTGATCCTGACTGGCCAGGTATATCAAACATTGGGAGTGGGTTAGAGGTATCATTTACGTCTAACTCTATTTCTGTTTCGTCTAATTCTCCAGAACGTAATTTTTTTCGAAACATTTCCCTTGTAGCCTCTCTGGCATCAACACCTGCTATCGCATCCAGGACTCTTTCCTCTGCAGCACGCTCCGCATTAGAACGGACTTCATCTCTCATCCACTCTCTTGTCTGATTTATAGACGCATCTACCAAATCTCTAACAATTTGCTCAACATCTCGCCCAACGTAACCTACTTCGGTAAACTTGGTAGCTTCAACTTTTATAAACGGTGCTCTGGCAAGCTTTGCCAAACGGCGACTTATTTCCGTCTTGCCAACGCCAGTAGGACCTATCATCAAAATATTTTTTGGATACACCTCGTCTCGCAAATCATCACCGAGTTGTTTCCGCCGCCACCTTGACCTTAATGCAACCGCGACCGCTCGCTTAGCATCTCGTTGCCCGATAATGTAACGGTCAAGCTCTGATACTATCTCTCTTGGAGTAAGATCAGTCATTTTTTATTCTCCAGAAAAAATTAAAGTGTCTCAACCGTAAGCTTCCCATTGGTGTAGACACATATATCAGCTGCTATTGCCATAGCTTGACGAGCTATATCTTCAGCGCTCTTTTTACTATCCATCATACCTCTGGCTGCTGCCAACGCATAATTACCACCAGAACCAATTGCTGCAACATTATGCTCCGGCTCCAAAACATCTCCAGCCCCAGTAATCACAAGCAATTGCTTGCCATCAGTAACAATCAGCATAGCCTCCAGTTTTTGGAGATACTTATCTGTCCTCCAATCTTTGGCCAACTCCACAGATGCTCTAGCCAACTGACCAGGCATCGCGTCCAATTTAGCTTCTAAACGTTCTAATAGTGTAAATGCATCTGCCGTAGACCCAGCAAACCCGGCCACCACATCATGTCCACCTGGTGACAACTTTCGAACCTTCTTAGCCGTCCCTTTTATAACTGTTTGACCCAAGCTAACTTGGCCATCACCGGCAATAACTACTTTTCCACCCTTTTTAACACCAATAATTGTGGTGCCATGCCATGTATTAAATTCCGGTTGTGCCATTGGGTCTACACCTCACCAAAAAACTGGCTTAAACAATACTTTAGTCTCGAACAGAACAAAAAGGCTGAATTTCGAATTAAGATCTAGATACTTTCTTCAATCCAACTTTGTAGTGCGGCTTTTGGAGCAGCTCCGGCACGATTAGAAACTACCTCACCATCTTTAAAGATAAACAATGCTGGAATTCCTCGAACACCCATCGAAGCAGCTGCACTAGGGTTGGTATCAACGTCAACCTTTGCTATTTTGACTTTTCCTTCTAGCTCCGTTGCCAACTCTTCCAATGCCGGTCCAATCTGTTTGCATGGACCACACCATTCTGCCCAAAAATCTACTACGACAGGTATGTCTGAATTCTTAACTTCTGTATCAAATGTTGCATCGGTTACTGCTACTGTTGCCATGGAGTTCTCCTAAACTTGACCTGTTAAGAAACTATGATCGCATAGTAGAAAGGTCAAGTCATTCGAATGGGTTCTATTGAACTTAAAGCTGTATTTACATCGATTTTCATTAACTCTGCTGAATGGGTCCAAATAATTCCTAATTCAATATTTTTTTCTGGAAATACTTTTTGCATCGATGCAGCATACGCACCCATCTGTTGTAGAATCCCAAGGGGTACCTGATCAACGCATGAAGGCACCTCCCGATTAGTTTTAAAGTCGATTATGCATGCTAAGTCTTCAGACAACACAAGCCTATCAATCACCCCAACAATAGGTAACTTTCCAAGAGGCTCCACAATTGTTGAAAACTGGACCTCTGCTAAAGTCTCAGGAGCAAATATAAATTCAAAACTTGGGTTATTTATTATTTTTTTTGCCTGCTTATAAGCTTTATTCTGAATTTCGTCAGACACATTTATATCTGCCCACTTTAAAATATTAGGCAGTGTAGTTTGCCAGTTATTCGGATTAATTTTTGGTAGTTTCTCCAAAAGTAGATGCACTATAGTACCAAAAATCTTAGCATCATCACCGTGAAGTTCATTATCAATAGTTTGAATAGTCTTAGAGCCTGGTTGATTTGACGGGTTAATAAATTTCTCAAGTTTTAGTGGTGACTTTACGTTTTCTGTAAAAATAGTTGGCAAATTTACTTCTATTTTCTCTTGAATTAAATATTCAGAAGAAGGGTCATAACACCAATCAACATGCTTATGGCAAAGACCTTCACCATTCAAAAATTTCTCTGAAACAGCATTAAGATCAACAAGGCCTTTCTCAATTTTTTTATACCAACTATTACCAAAATCGGATACATTACCTGCTGCGGCCACTATCAACCAAACCTCAGACCGCGTTAATGCAACGTATAACAAACGGTCGCGTTCCTCAGCGTTTTGTTGCTTTTGGCTATTATAAATTTCAGTTGTTTTACTACACCGCTCCGTGCTGGAAAACTTTTTCAATGCAATATTATCAGTAAATAATATCTCATCTGACAGATCATCTTTGAAGTCATTAGTCTCAGGTAAAATTACTATCGGAGCTTCCAGTCCCTTGGCACCATGAATAGTCATTACTCTAATTTGATTCATGGAGCTATCGAATTGCCTCTTAATTTCAATATTTTCATCAGAGATCCATGACAGAAACCCCGTCAAACTTGGTATCTCAGAAATTTCATAATTCATTGCCTGGCTCAGCAATGTGTCGATACCCTCTTCTGCTTCTTTTCCAAGTCTACCAATTAATAAAGACCGTCCTTTGTGAAGAATTAATATTCTTTCGATTAATTCATAAGGCCTCAAAAAATCAGCAACAGATCTTAGATCCTCCAAAACATTCAGCTCGTTTGAAAATTTCTTCGGATTTTTTCTCATTGCTTGCCATAACGTCATATCCTCACGAGAATGGGCCAGGTCAAACAACTGCTTCTCATTCCAGCCAAACAACGGTGACTTTAAAACTGCCGCTAGTGAAAAATCATCGTCTGCATTATCAATAAATGAAAGAAAATTGCATATATCTTTGATCGCAAGCTCACCGGCTAAACGCAATCTATCAGCACCGGCTATTGGCAAATCGACATCTTTGCAGGCCCTTATTATTTCGTGAAATATTTCTGACCGGCGCTGAACAAGAATTAAAAAATCACCTGCCCGAACTGGACGAAAGGTAGGCTTTTGCTGGATATTTTTCTGCTCTGGTATTTGAACCCTCTGATCTATCATTCTTTTTATTTCTTGGGCTATCAATCGGGCTAAACTTATAAAATGATTAGCATCACTAATCAGCTCCATTGGTTCTTCCCATTTTAACAAATTTGGATTCATTGTTTTTGGAATAATTGGCCATAAATCAATACGACCTGGTAAATCTGCCTTGAATGCTAAATGGTTCCGCCCCCAACCAAAGCTATCCTTATTGGTATTTCCAAAAATTTTATCAACAAGACTCAAAATGGTTTTTGAAGATCTAAATGAGTAGTCGAGAGAAGCCACTTGCAGATTTTTATCAGCCCCTTCTAACTTTGCTGAGAAACTGTCACGAACCCTATCAAGTTGAGCTGGATCAGCACCCTGAAATGAATAGATGGATTGCTTTTGATCTCCTACGACGAAAATTGTTCGCGGCTTACTTGATCTTGCGCCTTGCCCACTTGTTAATTCTTGAGCTAAAGTTTTAATCACCCTCCATTGAGAAGGACTAGTATCCTGAGCTTCATCAACTAAAATATGATCTATACCACCATCTAGTCGATATAACACCCAGTCAGCAACTTCTGCGGTAGTAAGGAGATTGACTGTGATGTCTATCAAATCGTCAAAATCTAAAAGACTTTTGATATGCTTTTGAGCTTTATAAACCGCCAGAAACGTTTCAGCGAATTTGTGAATGGATAATGAAGCTTCAGCCGCCTGATAAGAAAGTCGCCTATTCCTGAAGTGTTCAAGACGAACCATAAAGTCATCAATATCATCCATAAAATGAACAAAGAAACTACTTCTCATTTCTTTCGTTGAAAATTTTCCTAACTTCGCCGTGAATGGAGATTTAGCACTTTTGCCATAAAGAAACATTTTTTCTAGAAGCTGAATGCTGGCCAAATTAATAGAAGCAATTTCAGTTAGTTCTTGAGCAGTCTTTTGATCAGCCTTACTTGAAGATTTTTTTAAGCAATCAGATATCTTTCTAACTAAATTTAGGGTATTTTGTTCAAAATGAGCACTTATATCGTCGTCTATTGAAACATTGCTATCTAGATTAAAGGCTTCAAATATTTCTACATGGCTTTTATTTTTTGAAAAAACATGCCTTTTTGAAACAATTTTTAAAATTATCTCTTCCCAATTACTTGCATTGGCAATCTTTAAAAAATGTTCAAAACTTTCTTGGGTTAATTTATCTTTAGAAATCAGCTCAAGAACTCTCAAATAAAGTTCACGCTGTCCTCTTTCATCTAATTCTCTAAACTGTGGCGATATACCTGCCTCAAGAGGAAATTTTCTCAATAACGATGCGCAAAATGCATGTATTGTTTGAATTTTTAGTCCCCCAGGCACCTCTATGGCACGCGCGAACAATGTTCTTGCCTTTTTAAGCTCCTCGGTCCCGAGTTGCGTATGAACACCCATCTCAAGAAGACTAAAATTCAGTTCCTTGTCTGCTAACATTGCCCATTTTCCAAGCCGATCAAACAACCTATTTTTCATTTCCGCCGCAGCAGCTTTAGTGTAAGTTAAACATAAAATTTGCTCTGGCTGTACACCATCGAGGAGTAAACGCGCGACCCTATCTATCAAAACTTTTGTCTTACCAGATCCAGCATTTGCGGTCAGCCACGTTGATAATTTGGCATCTGATGCAGCTATTTGAGCATTTGTTGCAGAATTAGTTTTCATAAAATTTCAATTTCACATTTATCAGATGTATCCCATTCACCATAACGTGAAATTTGATCATATGGAGAGTAGTCCTGTTTTAAGAAAAGAGCGCGCCGAGCCTTAAAGCCTGTCGAGAGCATTAGATAAGCAGAGAGCAATTCACCTAGCTTAACCTCAAACTCTTCTACACTCTCCAAATCAACCGGAATATGTATTTTCTTTAAGTTTGGCTTAACTGGAACGAAGAAAGAGGCGTCTACTTTAGTGCTACTAATTCCTTCAAAACCACCATTTTGCAGGATCAGTGAAAGTAGATAAAGCTGTTTATCATAAGCAACTTGCTGTTTTAAAGATGGTAAAGTTCCTGACTTGTAATCATAAATAATTGCACCACCATTTTTATTCAAATCTATTCTGTCAGCTTTTCCAGATATTTCAAAATTTAAGTCTCTAATATACAATTTACCGCTTCGTTCAAAAGCTGAAGGCGTAGCCTCCAGTTGACGCTCGATCTCGTCTTTAATAAATGACAACGAGATATCGTTTATTCCCTTTCTCCAGAAGTTTTGCAGGATTTTATTTGAAGTACCGACTTTAATTACATCGGATGCTATCTTCTCCAGATTTTCTTGGTGGCTCTTTAAATCAGCATCAGAATTCCAATTCATAACAAACTGCTCAAAGATTGAATGATAAACGGTCCCGCGTAACGCGTAAGAAGAAAACTTATCTAAGCGCTCCAAAGGCTCAATTTTTAATATGTGACGAGCGTAAATAGAGTACGGATCACGGATTAACGTTTTGATTTCTGTTACTGATAGTTTTTTTGGCCTTACTTTTAAAGGCGGGATTGGTTCAGGCCTAGAGGGCTTTTTTATTTTCTTTGTTTTTTCTAATTCATTTAACAATAATAAATGTTGAGAACCTCGACTTCGCATATTTTCAAGAGCAAGTTTCCCTCCATTAGAATTAAGTCCCGCAAGTAAGTTAATTAACCTATTTAGCCAACGTGACGGAGTTGTTTCAGATTCAGAGTTTCTCTTAGATCTAGTTATCCAAACTTCATTTGCACCCATAGCTTGTTGGAAATCATGAGCTGATAGACCTATCCTCCTTTCAGGCAGTAGTAGTCCGGCATCTATCCGCATTTTTCTGTTCATCCATTGATCTGGCTCTGGCTGCGCTGGCCAGATACCCTCATTCAGACCACTTAAAATTAGTAAATCTGTTCCATTGGCACGAGCTTCTAGTGTTCCCCAAATTAAAATATTATCATGTGAAATATGGGAATTTCTTACCTCATAGCTAGAGAAAATTGTATTAAGCATTTTATTGTAATCGGAGGAAGAAATTGATGGCGCAGAACTGGCTACCGCAAAAATATTATCAACTATCTTTTTCGCCATCTCACCAGCATCATTTTGCCATAAAGAGCCAGACGTTTTTTCTTCTAGCGGATCGCAACCCACTGCCAGGTACTCAGCGTTAGATATATGTTCACAAAGCCAATACCCCAGTTCTTGCTGTCCCTCATTTTGAAATTTTTCCAAAAAAATTGATAACCATTTTACCCATTTTTGAGAAAATTCCTGATTATTTTCTTTCAAAAACCTATGTAGATGATCAACAGTCGGGTCAATTATTGTATTTTTTCTCAGAAACGTTTCTAGTTTTGTTACTAGACGCAAATGTTTCCCACGTTTTACGTCATCACTATGACATATTGGGTTTTTTAATATTGCAATTAATTCAGAAGCAGTTGGCGACCTATTAAAAATTGCAGATACTTTTCTGAGAAACCGGCCTGGCAATGTTAGATGAAATGAGAGTCCTGCACTATCATCCGGAATAATTCCCCATCTCAAAAGTTCAGCAGTTACTTGGCGAGCAAGTCTTCGATCTGGAGTCACCAGAGCGGCTCTTTTGTTTATGTCAGCTGCCTTTCTTAAAACCATTGCTATGGCCAAAGCTTCTTCTCTTTGGTTCTCAGCTTCAAATAAACTTAACCCTTCACAGGCACGATCCAAGCATTCTAGCTTAGGCCCTTCTGACATCCAACTATCCGTGAAAGGCGCTGGACGCAAAGCAAGGGAAATTAGTTTGTTGCGAGGAATACTTGGGGGTGATCCTGTCGGCCAAATACCAACATCCTTGTATTTGACGTTTAAACCTTTGAGCATTTTAACAAACCGATATTGGGGGTGATCTTCACCAATAAGTGGATCAGAAATACTGCCTAAAACTGTTTCCGGAATATGAAAATCAAATCCAGGCAACACAACAACACCCTTATTGAGCCCGTAAATTCCTTTTATTAATTCTAAAGTCGTACCACGTGAACCAGTTGACCCCGCTATAAAGATGTGGTTTTCTGGTGGGAATTCTTCCCAACCTTTTAGTAATGCGCGAACTTGATTTCTTTGAAAACCTTCAGAATCTGGCTCCAAATTTCTTTTCTCAAGATAGGTTGTTACGATATCGACAAAATGTAGAATACGTTGCCAATGACCTGATTGGTCCTCTACATTTAATTTTTTTATTATACTCGGTGCGACGTTCTCACCCTGTAATTCATCTATTAATTTTGCTAAATTATCAGTGAGATCATAAAGTGCCGATTTTGATGCTAGATCAGGTTGCTGTTCGATTAATTTTTGAACCAAAACCATTAGCTCAAATCTATATTGCAAATGCGACTTCGGATTTGGGTCTTTAAAAGTGCCTATCAATTCTGATAAATCCGACACTACATGTACGTTAGGAATTAGGATTGAACCTAATGATACAAACTCTTCCAATAATCGAAGTCGCATACGTTTGGTGTTTACTACTATATTTACTCTAGCCAAAACTTCTGGAGGATGAGCTGAAAAAAATTTAAGAATCCCGGAAGCCAAAGACCTTGGAAAATCTACTCCACAAGGCATCCCAAATATTTTTTTTTCTAGTACCATGAGAGTTGGAAAATAAAGATAATTCTGGCCTTAATCAAGCTACCAAATTATTCTTTTCACACAAAAAAGAATTTTTATTTTGCAATAAAATTTTCCGAAATAGCTTCAATACGCTTGTTCCACGTATTTGAGCAAGTCCAGCTGAACTTGACCTTTCGCTGCTGTTCGCCAGTGATCAAAATCTCTAAATTGAGAGCATTTTCTGGCGCTATCTCAAGCGCCAAAGCTGGCCATTCAATCAGGCAGATTTTCTCCTCAAAAGCTTCAGAAAGACCCAATTCTATCAAACCTTCGGCGCTTGTTAGGCGGTATAGGTCCACATGCCAAATTTCACCTGAATTTGTATCATATGTCTGAACCAAGGTAAACGTTGGGGATGGCACTTCTTCAGGATAAAGTTGCCGGGACTGAATGAGTTTTCGGCAAAAATAGCTTTTGCCAGCGCCTATTTCTCCCGATAGCAATAGAGTGTCATCAAACTGTATAATCTGACCAATTTGTCTGGCGAGCTCAGCCATTTCCTTTTCATTGATACTATGAGTTTCAAAAGTCTGATTAAGCAAAATGAATTCTTTCATAAATATAAGATCTTACGAAAGCTAATATAACTTTTAAATAATCTAAAACACCTGTAAGTTTTCATTTTCACCCAGAAAATTATTTTGCGCCTCGATATCTGATCTAAGCCAAACAATTTCAACGATAGCGCCGATTTGGGTAACATTTTTTGAATTTTCAATTTCTTTAGCGCCACCATTTGAAAAACTCAGCTTTGCATTTGTTCGCTCCAATAAGGTTTTTGCTATGAACAAGCCGAGTCCCATACCTTGATAATCTATCTGTTTGAGGCGAGGTGAAGAGGCTTTCCGATAACTTACAAAAGGATCCCCTATCCGTGAAATCATTTGCAAAGGGAAACCGGGACCATCATCATTTATTGTGATTTTTATATCTGTTTCACTCCAACTGAGCACAATCCACACCTTATTATTTGCAAAATCAATCGCATTTTGAATCATATTTCTAAGACCATGAATTATCTCTGGTCGCCGTTTGATTAAGGGTTGGGATATATCTTCTTTTGATTTTAGATTTAGCTCAAAAATGATCTCTTTCCCGCGATCCGAGTGGGGCTCTGCTGCTTCTCGAATAACTTCAGATACGGGCGCATTACGCATATGCTGATCATCTTTACCAGCTTGACCCATAGACTGCAGAATATCACGGCAACGATCCGCTTGGTCTCTTATTAAAACGGCATCTTCCCAGAGCTCTTTTTTGTCCTTTAATTCGTCCATTAACTCACTACTAGCCAGTTTAATAGTTGCTAGTGGTGTTCCAAGTTCATGCGCCGCTGCTGCAACGACACCCCCTAAATCCGTGAGCTTTTGTTCTCTAGAAAGCGCCATCTGGGTAGCAAATAATGCATCTGACATATCGTTAACTTCAACCGTAACCTTCCGAGAATAGAAACTTAAAAATAGCATTGAGATAACTATAGCAGTCCAATTTCCAAAAATAAAAATATTGGGTACTCTTAAAATAAACCCTTGTTCTGTTAATAAAGGATAATTGTAATTAGCCAGCAAAGTGACTGCAAAAATGGCTATAATGCCAAGCGAAAACGTATATCTTACAGGCAATGAGGTAGCAGAGATGGCGACAGGAGCAATAACTAAAACTGCAAATGGATTGTTGAGCCCACCAGTAAAAAAAAGCAGTAAAAGTAACTGAAGTAGATCAAATAATATCATGGCCATATTTTGCTTTTCAGATAAACGTTCATTTTTTGGAAAAACAAACATAGCTACAAGATTGCCTGCAACTGATATTCCAATGGCAAAAATGATTAGATCTAGCTCTAACCGCAAGTTGTAAAACTGTACAGCGACCAGAACTGCCGCACTTTGACCAAGTATTGCAACCCAACGCAATAAAATCATTGTTCGCAGTCTTATCCATCGACTACGTTGATTATCTCTAGAAACCGTTAATGCATTTTCGGGTATCATTGTCGCACCCTCTTTATTTAAAAGGATATTCTTTATAGCTCATGTATAACAAGGTATCGAGGCAGTTCAAGAAAATGACGAATATGAAAAATATTGTTTACTTATCAGCCGCGTCATTACTCATACTTATTAGTCTGACATATTTAGCTACGACTCCAATCTGGCCATTTAATAAAGATGATAGGTTTGCTCAATGCCGAAATTCAAAAGTCACCGGGGGCTCTGGAAGTATTGGAGGAAAACTTGATTTAATTTCTACCGATGGCAGAGCTGTTTCAGAAGTTGAAATTTTTTCACAACCCTCATTAGTTTACTTCGGTTATACTTTTTGCCCAGACGTTTGTCCGTTACATGTTTCCAGAAACGCCGATGCTGTAGATTTGCTTGACGAACGAGGCATACAAACAACACCAGTTTTTATATCTGTTGACCCAAGCCGGGATACTCCCCAGGTTTTGACAGAGTTTGCAGAAATGATTCATCCACGGATGCTTGCGTATACTGGGAGCGAAGAGCAAATAAGGGCTGCAAGTAAGGCTTATAAAACCTACTATAAAAAGCAGGAAAGCAATGATGAATACTATCTGGTTGACCACTCAACGATTACATATTTGGTTTTACCAAAGTACGGCTTCGTAGAGTTTTTTAGAGCTGATACTTCTCCAGAAATTATGGCCGAAACAACAGCATGTTTTGTCGAAAATAGTTAATTTTACAAGACATTTGACCACAAAGTATTAGTTATTTAAAAAAACACACGACCAACGGCAGGAGACAACCCGTGAAAGAGGTTGAAAAAAGATCAATTGGTGAAGATAACTCACTACTTATTTTAGATGACGACGAACCATTCCTACGCCGTTTAGCCAAGGCAATGGAAAAGCGTGGTTTTGCAGTAGAAACGGCTGGTTCAATCGCCGCGGGTAGCGCAATAGCTACTGCAAGGACACCTGCCTATGCAGTCATTGATCTAAGATTAGCGGACGGAAACGGACTGGACGTTGTAGAAATTTTACGCTCAAAACGACCAGACTGTCGCATAGTGGTGTTAACTGGGTACGGTGCTATAGCGACGGCCGTCGCTGCCGTTAAAATCGGGGCCACTGATTATTTATCAAAACCAGCCGATGCAAATGATGTAATTAATGCTCTGTTAACTCGGGATGATGAACTTCCGCCACCCCCAGAAAATCCTATGAGCGCAGACCGAGTGAGATGGGAACATATTCAAAGAGTTTATGAACTGTGCGATCGCAATGTTAGCGAAACTGCAAGGCGCCTAAATATGCATAGAAGAACACTTCAGCGTATATTGGCAAAGCGCAGTCCAAAATAAATATTCATATTCTAAAATCGAACCTTTTCGAAATGCAAGTCTGTTTGTATTCATTTTCAAATGTAAAATATTCACAAAACCCTAAACTTTCATAGTATCCTATCGCACCTTTGTTCGTAGAGTTCATTGTTGCACTAATAGAGCACATCCCTTTATCATTGGAAGTTAATCTTGTAGCTTCAAAAAGTTGCTTACCTACACCAAGACCCCTCACATTTTTTGAGACATAAGTAGCTATCAATCCCCAATCTGAAGGCAATTTGTCTACTCCAGACCAATTTGGATCTGACCATTCAAGAAATTGAAAGCCAATAATTTTTGTTCCTTGGGTAGCAACGTGATTGCAAAGGCTAAATGGATTTGTAAAATAGTTCCTCCTAAAATCTACTGGCGTCGTGATACTATTTTGAAGTGTATGACCACCTTCATTGATGATCTCATTTAAAATATTGGACATCTTTTTAATGTCACCATATTCAGCCTTTCTCACAGAAAATATCATTTGCTGTTATCCAGTAGAGTAAAGCATTTCTCAATATAGTCACTTCGAACCAGGGCAGGCGGTCGGATCTGAATTGAAAATTTAGTTAAATAAGACTTGTCAAATTTTCCAAAAAATTTGTCAGCCTCATGCTTTGAAAATCCAGCTATCTCAATTGCCTCTAGCCAAGCACTAATTTTATCGGCTTTCTTTATTTTTTTCTTTAGATCTAGCGATATTTTTGCGGGCACGCCAAACCTTCTATGGATCGCTTCAGTGAGTTTCTCATCCAACGTTTCGTAGCCATAACCAACTGCTGCCTTAACCGGTGATATAAGATCTCCAAGTACATATTCCGGTGCATCGTGAAGCAAAGCTACTAATCTAGCTTGTGGGCTACTGTTAGGGTTTAATTCACTAAAAATTCTTTCGACCAGCAGTGAGTGCTCAGCAACAGAATAGGGGAAGTCGCCACTTGTTTGGCCATTCCAACGAGCAACAAATGATAAACCATGGGCTATATCCTGAATCTCAATATCTAATGGCGTAGGATCTAGTAAATCTAATCTCCGTCCAGATAACATTCTTTGCCATGCGCGCGCTGGTTTCATAATACTGCCTTCAAATGAACTTTTTAAATACAATTTTTAAATACTTTAAACAAATTATTGATTAATTGCAGCCTTGTTTTAGTTGTGGTAGCAGACGTTAAAACGGAGTTGAAATATGGCTAACGATTACATAGTAAAAGAAATCTCACTTGCAGAGTTTGGACGTCGGGAACTCGATATAGCAGAGACAGAAATGCCTGGTCTAATGGCACTCCGGAAGGAATACGGTACTTCTAAACCTTTAAAAGGTTCTAGGATCGTTGGTTCTTTACATATGACAATACAGACGGCCGTTTTAATTGAAACATTAGTAGCTCTTGGAGCTGATGTAAGATGGGCATCTTGCAATATATTCTCTACACAAGATCACGCAGCGGCAGCGATAGCGAAAGCTGGTGTTCCTGTATTTGCAATCAAAGGCCAGTCTTTGGAAGAACATTGGGATTACTTAGACCGATCATTTCAATTTGAAAATGGTCCAAATATGATCTTAGACGATGGAGGTGATGCAACACTTTATGTTCTTTTAGGTGCTAGAGCTGAGGCAGGTGAAGAAATTCTTTCCGTCCCCCGATCGGAAGAAGAAGAAGTGGTAAAAGCTCAGATTTATAAAAGAATTAAACAGTCCCCCGGTTGGTTCACTAAAACTAGAGATGCTATACGCGGTGTCTCAGAGGAAACTACAACGGGAGTTCATAGACTTTATGACCTTGTGAAAAACGGGCAGCTCCCCTTTCCCGCTATTAACGTAAATGACTCGGTAACAAAGTCCAAGTTTGATAACAAATACGGATGTAAAGAATCTCTCGTCGATGGCATTCGCAGAGCCACAGACACAATGATGGCAGGCAAAACCGCAGTAGTGTGTGGCTACGGCGATGTAGGAAAAGGTTCTTCTGCCTCACTTAGAGGTGCAGGAGCGCGTGTTAAAGTCACAGAGGTTGATCCAATTTGCGCATTACAGGCGGCGATGGATGGTTTTGAAGTGGTTGTCCTTGAAGATGTAGTATCGGATGCTGATATTTTCATCACAACTACAGGAAACAAAGATGTCATCCGTATAGAACACATGAGAGAAATGAAAGATATGGCCATTGTCGGAAACATCGGACATTTCGATAATGAAATCCAAGTTTCACATCTGCGAAATCACAAGTGGACAAATATCAAAGAACAAGTCGACATGATAGAGATGCCAAATGGTAATCGGCTAATTCTGCTGTCTGAGGGTCGCCTTCTAAATCTAGGAAATGCAACCGGCCATCCTTCATTTGTGATGTCTGCATCATTCACTAATCAAGTGCTTGCGCAGATTGAATTATGGACAAATGGACAAAACTACAAAAATGAAGTGTTTATTTTACCAAAACATCTTGATGAAAAAGTAGCGCGCCTTCATTTAGATCGCATTGGCGTAAAATTAACTAAGTTAGCAGCAGATCAAGCCGATTATATTGGAGTTACTCCAGAGGGACCATATAAACCAGAGCATTACAGATATTAGTAAAGAATAAATTTATTCTTTCTTAGGCGGCCTGGATAAAAGGCTCTGTATTGCCACACTTACTGAAACTTTACCTACCACAAGGTTATTAATTGCTGCCATTACTGGCGTATCAAGTTTAAATTCTTTAGCCTTTAAAATTATAGCACTAGAAGTACTGGTGCCCTCTACCGTAATATTTTTATCAAACGACTGCTGTTTTCCAAGCGCAAGCCCATATCGGTAGTTTCTAGACTCGGAGGACATGCATGTTAAACTTAAGTCTCCTAAGCCGCACAGGCCTGATAGCGTTTCTGGTTTTGCACCAAAATAAGGAGCAATACTTATGATTTCTGAATACCCGCGCGTCATTAATGCAGCACGAGAGCTACTTCCATAGCCAGCACCGATAGTAACCCCACACCCAATAGCGATAACATTCTTCAAAGCTCCGCCAAATTCAGCTCCAATTGGGTCATCAGACCAATAAAGCCTTAATGTTTCTGTTCCCAATTCGCTTTGAATATACTGTGCCAAACCTTCTACTTTGGAAGCAACGGTGAGCGCAGTAGGAAACCCTGAAGCCAAATCTGCAGCAAAACTTGGACCAGTTAATACTGCTGTCCTATTTGATGCCATCTCAAGGATTGAAGTTGGTCCCAGACCAGTAGACACTTCAAAGCCTTTGCAGCATGCAACTAGTATCTTCCCCTCCAAACTTGATCTATGTAACTCCACTACAGATCTTAATTGTTGCATAGGTACAGCAATTAAAATTATGGAACAATTTCCCATCTGATTGATATCATTTGTCACTATGATATTCTGAGGTAGAATATAGCCAGGTAATCTTAACCGATTTTCCCTTATTTCCTGAACAGAGTTTACTACATCCTGATTTCTTGTCCAAAGTATTAGCTTTTTTTTTGTAGATGATAAAGAAATCGATAGAGCGGTTCCAAAAGCACCGGAACCAATAATTCCAAAAGTCATGCTTTAGCTCCCCTCTTTCCACCTCCTAGCATTGGTGGTTTTTTTTCATCTAATGGCCATCTAGACCTTGGTGATAAGGAATAGTCATCCTCTTGCCCAAGATCATATAGTTCCCCTGCAGCGTATGCTATCATAGCTGCATTGTCGGTACAAAGTTCTAGCGGAGGTGCGATAAAATTGACTTCCAAGTCGCTACAAACAGATGATAAATTTTGACGAATTTGCTCGTTTGCAGCAACCCCTCCAACGATTGCAAAGGTTTTCAAATCTGAAGATCTCTTTCGCGCCTCAATTATTGCTCGCTTCGATTTTCCTACAAGCACATCAGAAATTGCCGCCTGAAAACCCGCGGAAAAGTCTTTAACATCTCGTTCGTACAGCCCACCTTGCTGTTTATCTAAATCCTCCAGGGACCTAGATACAGCCGTCTTCAAACCAGAAAAAGACATATCACAATCAGTGCGGTTTAATAGTGGCCTCGGGAAATCAAATCGTTTAGAATCACCATTGATAGCTTCCCTTTCGATGGACGGCCCCCCTGGTTGTTCCAGACCCAACAGCCGTGCTGTTTTATCAAAAGCCTCCCCCGGAGCGTCATCAATAGTACCACCTAGCCGTAAGAATTTATTTGCAGACACCACTATTAAAAATTGGCAATGACCTCCTGATGCAAGTAAAATTAAATATGGATATTCTAAATTTCCAATAAGGCGCGGAGTTAATGCGTGACCTGCCAAATGGTTAACACCGACCAAAGGTAGGTTCGCACCGTAGGCCAACCCTTTGGCACACATAACACCAGCAACCACACCACCTATTAAACCTGGTCCAGCAGTAACACCAATCAAGTTGATATCTAATAAGCTTACCTTAGCTCCCGCCAAGGCCTCCTTTACAACTGTATCTACTCTCTCTGCATGCGCCCTTGCTGCAATCTCTGGGACAACTCCACCATACTTTTCATGCAACGTATTTTGGTTGACCACTACTGATGAAAGTATTTTTGAATTACCTTTTTCATATGATACGATAGCAGCAGCTGTATCATCGCAGCTACTCTCTATACCTAAAATTACATGAGCAGATAACTTCAATTCAAACCCCATTGTACGAAAGTTTCCGGGCAGTTACCATTACAGTAGATGACATACAACGAATTAAAACCTAAATTACTTATTACAAGGCCTGTAAATTCAGCCAGTGATTTCGCATCTTTTTTTGAAAGAGAACTTCAAAAAAATCAAATTATAATATCTCCAGTGCTCAAAATTAAGTTTTTTAAACGACCAAAAAAACTGGAGAAAAGCCATTTTGTTATTTTTACGTCGTCCAACGGTGTAAAAGCCGCAGGAGAAGCCTCTAATAGCAATATAAGAGCAATGTGTGTTGGTGATAGAACAACAAACCTTGCATCGAGTTTTGGATATTTAGCTGAAAAATTTGGTGATAATGTTGAACAACTGATTAGCACGCTATGCAAAGATCAAAAAATCAAAGAAGAGATCCTTCATGTTCACGGAAAATACACCAAAGGTAACGTTGTAACTAAATTGAGGGGAGCAGGGTTTTTATGCAATGAGTGGGTCGGATATGATCAAGTAGCTTCTAAGCTATCAATTTCCGCTTTGAATGCTGTTAAAAGAGGCAACAAAATAGTTTTACCAATTTTTTCAGAACGCACAGCTCTGTTGCTTAAGGAGCAGATTTCAACATTCGATAAATGTCATATAATTGCTATTAGTTCGGCAGTAGAAAATGTATTTTTGGGAATCAAACTGGGCTCTATAAACAGAGCAAAAACACCAGATTTAGCAGGTATGAGATCTCTAACCAAAACGATACTAAAGAACGTGTTGCTTGAGTAATTTACTTCAAAAGATTAGTTTATTATCAGGTAATATTTTTATTTAGGTAAAAAATGACAGACGAGAAAAAAACCACAAAAGAGAAGACCAAAGCTAAAGTGGAAGAATCTAAATCTGATAAAAAAGAAACCTCACCAAAACCTTCAACTGAAACAGTTACCAGCACTCCAGACAAAACTAAAATTAAGGCTATACTTATTCCTGTTTTTTTTGGTGCGATACTTGGAGCAATCATAAGCTTTTTACTAGGTTTTAGTCTTATTCCGAGATTACCTATCATGAACGAATTAAAAGCAGATCAAGAAAAATCTATCAAAAATTACGATAATCTATCTGTCCAAATGAACGAGCTAAAAAAAATGATCGCTGAGATAGAAGGTAATATTCAAGAAGAAGTTGATATAGTGCCAATTGTGACTGAGTTAGAGGAATTAGGAAAAAAAATGCAAGAAATTGAAAAGTATGATTTTTCCCAAAGCCCTGTTAGTATTGAAAAAATTGAGGCTCTCATAGATGAGCGAACTAAAATACTTGCAGAGGATATCTCTTCGCTAGGCACAAAAATTGATAATAATATACCTAACGATGTGCCGATCATTGAAGAAAGTTCTAATGTTTCTTTGGATGAAGCATTGCTATCCATGCAAAGGGCAATATTAGCAGGTTTGCCATTTCAAAAAGCTCTTAAAGAATACGAACAGGCTGGTGGCGATAATGCACCAGCTATTATAAAGTCTTTAGCGAAAACCGGTGTAGCTACACAATTTGATTTGGTCCAAACTTTTCCCCAATACGCAAGAAGACTTTTAAAAAGTGAACAAATCAATGAACCTGTAAAAGAAGAAGGCGGTTTAGATATTACGACGTTTCTAAAAAAGTTCGTGAAAACGAGATCAACTAGCCCTCAATTGGGTAATAGTAGTGACGCCATTCTTTCCAGAGCGGAATATGCTGTCAAAAATGGTGATATTAAAAAAGCATTAGACGAGCTAGACCAATTACCCTCACATTTACAGAATGAAATTCGGGATTGGTATATGGATGCAAAAAATCGTTTAGAAATCAATACTGCTATAAATCACTTGACCTATTTTCATACAGATTAGGACACTCAGAATGCTACTATCACTTTTTAAAATAGTTTTTTTTATTGTGATAATTGCTATTATTGCGCTTGCAATAACTTATTTGCTTGATAATGAGCAAACTGTTTTAGGTGAAGTGTTCATTAATATTGGCACAACTGAGTTTATACTCAGCCCTATTCAAACAGTCATATTTTTGTGTTTGGTCATAGTGTTAGCAATAATAATGCTAAAACTGTTATCATTCTTTTTGGCAATTTTGAGCTTTATTAATGGTGATGAAACTGCCATAACACGATATTTTTCAAAAAATAGAGAGAGAAAAGGATTTAACGCTCTTTCTGATGGATTGTTAGCATTAGCTTCAGGAGAAGGCACCAACGCTTTAGCGAAGGCAAGTAAAGCGGAAAAATATCTCAAAAGACCTGAATTGACAAATGTGCTACTTGCACAGGCCGCAGAGCTTTCAGGAGATCTTAAAAAAGCAAATGAGACGTATAAATCCCTGATTCAGAATCCAAAAACTCGATTTGTAGGCCTGCGCGGAATACTCAAACAGAAATTAGCAGAAGGACAAACAGAAGTGGCAATTAAACTTGCCAAAGAAGCGTTTAATATACGACCGGCACATATTGAAACACAGGATATTCTATTACAGCTTCAAGCCGAGTCAGGCGATTGGCGAGGAGCGCGTAAAACGCTCGGAACAAAATTTAAAAAGGGCGCAATTCCCAAAGACATACACCGTCGTCGTGATGCTGTTTTGGCGCTTGCCGAGGCTAAGGATCTATTAGCTGAGGATACTTCAATAGAAAAACAAGAAGCAGCTATTGAGGCAAATAGATTGTCACCGGACTTAGTACCTGCTGCGGTTCTCGCTGCTCGCGCATATATACAACGGGATAACAAACGTAATGCGAGCCGCATAATTAACAAAGCCTGGCAGTCACAGCCACACCCTGATCTCAAGACAGTTTTTTATGAAATATACCCAAATGAAAGTGAAGAAGATAAACTAAAACGGTTACAGAAGCTTTGCAGGTTAAACCCAGACCATTTAGAATCAAAAATTTCTCTTTCAGAACTATATTTAAAACAGGAAAATTTTCCTATGGCGCAAAGGGTGCTTAATAAAATTAAAAAAGAAGACCACGACGCTCGTGTTTTAACACTTATGGCAGTGAACGAGCGGGCTAAAGGCGGAGAAGACGCAAAAATTCGTGACTTTTTGAACCTAGCAATAAGCGCAAAGCGCGGACCACAGTGGATTTGTGCAAAATGCAACAGTATCCACGCAGATTGGGAACCAATCTGCTCAAGTTGTTCTGCAATGGACTCTTTAGAATGGAAAGTGCCACCTAAAGACCCTACTGATTTCACTGTAAGCGAGGATCTACTTCCATTCTTAGCTAACGAAAAAATGGTTGAAATTCAGAAAAAAAATTCTGCGTCAGAGAAACCGTCACCAAAGCAAAATGATGAAAAATAAATTCCAACAAAAACCTTATACTTGCCGATTGCCGCAAACTTACCTAACTAATACTTAGAAAGTGAGAGAGTAGCACTATGATGGCAATTTATGGACCTTTACGCTTAATACTGGATGTGGCTTTTTTTATAATGATTGTACACATTGTGTTTAGCTGGCTTATTTCATTCCAGATCTTAAATCTACGTCAGCCTATCGTAACTCAGATTTGGTTAGGGTTGAATAAACTCTTAGAGCCTATCTACACTCCCATAAGAAATATTTTGCCGGACACTAGACCACTCGACCTAGCACCATTGGTAGCATTTGTAATCCTGATATCATTGAGGGATTACATTTTACCAGAGTTATTACTCAGATAGTGCATGATTTAATTTGCTGATCCCATATAGATATTATGTACTTTTAAACTAGGAAACTGGACGAGAGCATCAAATAGTCCTAAATAATTGGTACAGCTTTTGGAGATTAAATGTTAGTAGTCGTATCACCAGCAAAAAAACTTGATATGTCGCCCGTTGATACGGAAGTGACATCAGTGCCTAAGTTTTCAGATGAAGCACACAATTTGGCAAAGATAGCATCGAATTTAGGCAAAGATGGTCTTATTTCAGTAATGAAAATTAGTGAAAAATTGGCTGACCTAAATTTACAACGCTTCAAGTCTTTTGGAACTCAAGATAAAAAAGCTGCTGTGTTTGCTTTCGCTGGTGACACTTATCAAGGATTTGATGCTTCAACTATAAATTCAGACGGATTACGTTGGGCGCAAGACCATTTACGTATATTGTCTGGATTATATGGTGTCCTTCGTCCTTTTGACGAAATTGAACCATATAGACTTGAAATGGGAAGCAAGTTTAATATTGGTGATAAAAAATCACTTCACGATTTTTGGAAAGCCCGAGTATCAGAAGCACTTAATGAAACAGCAAAAGAAACAGACTCTGAGTTTCTAGTTAATTGTGCAAGCCAAGAATATTTTAGCTCTGTGGCAGCAGATATGCTGAATACAAAAATTATAACCCCAACTTTTTATGAAAATACCGAAAATGGCATAAAAATTATTAGTTTCTATGCAAAAAAGGCCAGGGGAGCCATGGCGCGGTATATTATGGAAAACAGAATAAGTGATCCAAATTCGTTGTTGGAATTTGATTTAGGAGGTTATAAGTATCAGCCTGAAAAATCCACCTTAGAGGCTCCCGTTTTTGTTAGAAATTAAGAACCTAAAAAAATGGTAAGTGCTTACAGGATGGATGAAGGATAAAGTTTAAGAAGGATAGTATTATGTCGGTTTTGGTTTTCGGGCATAAATCGCCCGATACAGACTCCACTGGAGCACCAATAATTTGGGCTTGGTATCTTAACCATATTCTTAAAACTGATGCAGAGCCAGTTCTTCTCGGAAAACCGAATAGCGAAGCACTTTTCATGCTAGATTATTGGGGCATAGATATGCCTCGCATAATAGATAATTTAGATAATGGAAGCTCCGTCGTAGTCGTTGATACCAACAATCCTGATGAACTACCTGATAATATCAACGACTGCGATATTCTGAGTATTATTGACCATCATAAGTTGGTTGGTGGCCTAGAAACAAACTACCCTATCGATGTGATAATCCGCCCACTAGCTTGCACAGCAACAGTGATGATCGAAATAATGGGTGAAAATTTAAATGAAATGCCCTGCAGAATTAAGGGTGCCGCGTTAAGCTGTATTTTATCAGATACTCTTGGATTTAGAAGCCCAACAACGACAGATTTGGATCGATCGACTGCCCAGAAACTCGCAGAAGACTTAAAGATTGATGTACAAAATTTTGCTTCAGAGCTCTTCAAAGCAAAGTCAGATGTCTCAAAATATACAGACCCCGAGTTGATTTTGATGGACTCAAAAAAATACGATGTCGGTGGCAAAAAACTTAGAATATCTGTTATGGAAACTACGCAGCCCCAAGAAATACTTGGAAGAAAAAAATCCTTACTTAAAGCGATGAAAGATATTGAAGCAGAAGAAGGCGTGGATCAAATTTTATTCTTCGTTATTGATATATTGAAACAGGAAGCGATCCTTTTTGTGCCAAACAAATTAGTTAAAGAGATTGCAGAAAAATCATTCGGAACTAGCTGCGTTGAAGATACGACAATTTTGCCAGGTATACTTAGCCGAAAGAAGCAAATAATACCACAACTCAAAGTATAAATTTTCTATTAGATGGCCAACTAGGTAATAAAAGTGACCCATATCATAAATAGCCTAGATGAGATTTCACATCACTATGACGCATTATTCGTTGATCTTTGGGGTTGCGTGCATAATGGAATAGTAGCGTATACGGCCGCTGTAGAAGCACTTATAGAATATAGAAAAAATGGTGGCAAAGTTGTGCTGGTTACAAATTCCCCAAAGCCGAGAATTGGTGTGGAAAAACAATTACTTCATTTTAATGTTCCAAAGATATGTTACGATACAGTTGCTACATCAGGAGATAGTGCCAGAGTGGCAATGTTTACCGGTGTAGTAGGAAAAAAGATTTTTTTTATTGGGGAACCCCGAGATCAGTTATTTTTTGAACCAATCTCTATTATAAAGTCGCCTATCAAAATTGAACAAGTATCAATACAAAATGCGGAAGGTATAGTTTGTACTGGACCTTTCGATGGATCTGCGGATCCTTCTGTTAACAAAGAGGATTTTTTATTTGGTATAAATAAAAGCATGAAATTTTTATGTGCTAATCCTGATATCGTTGTAGATCGAGGAGAGGTTAGACAATGGTGTGCTGGAGCTTTGGCAAAAATGTACACAGAAATGGGTGGAGAAAGTCTGTATTTTGGAAAACCACACAATGCCATTTATGATTTGGCTCGAATGCGATTGGCAGAGCTTGGGACTCCAATTGATAGTAAGAAAATCTTAGCTATAGGAGACGGAATTGGCACTGATATAAAGGGCGCCAACTCTCAAGAAATTGATAGTTTGTTTGTAACTGGTGGTTTGGCAGCAAAAGAAACCCAAACATCCTACAGCCCAAACCCAGAAGCGCTGGAAAAGTATATTACAAAGCAAAAAGTGCAGTGCACCTATAGTATTGGGTATTTACGATAACCAAAATTTTTATCAATTATTTAAAGTTAGACAACTTTAACTTGATTTTCTGCGCTTGCAAAGTAATAAAGTTACACTAGATTACCGAATCAGGAAGTATTATTTCGTCTTGAAATGAGGATAGCATGCTAGATAATCAGCCACGCGGAACAATTTGCATTGAAGATATTGAAATGGGAATGACTCGTTATCTGCAAAAGCACGTTACCGATAGAGATATAGAGATGTTTGCAGAGGTTAGCACAGACCATAACCCAGTGCATTTGGATGATGATTATGCTCAAGATACAATATTTGAGGGAAGAATTGCTCACGGTATGTTGACAGCAGGTTTGATCTCTGCGGTCATTGGAGAACAGCTGCCTGGTCATGGTGCAATTTATATGAGCCAATCATTAAGATTTTTAGCTCCAGTAAGGCCAGGAGATTTGGTTTATGCAGAAGTGAAAGTAACAGACATTCAAATTGATAAGCGTAGAGTAAAGCTTGACTGCAAATGCGAGGTAGACGGGAAAAATGTTCTTGTCGGTGAGGCCATGGTACTGGCACCTAGCCGTAAGTTTGATTAATCAATTGTACAGTAAATAAAAAGCTGTCTTGCACCACAGCTCGACTGGCGCTACTTCATTCACTATGAGAATAATTAGAGATTATGAGTATGTGGATAAGAGTGACACTAATGCCGTCGCAGCAATTGGTAACTTCGATGGGGTACACCTAGGACACCAAGCAGTTTTAAAAAAAGTCCACACTATCGCAAAAGAATTAAATGCACCCCGTGGGGTTATTACTTTTGAGCCGCACCCCAGGAGTTATTTTGCCCCAGATGCTCCATCTTTTCGCTTAATGAGCTCCTCCGCAAAAGCCACTAGGCTAGAAAAGTTAGGCGTAGACAAACTATACGAGTTAAATTTTAACGCTACGCTATCAAAATTAAACCCTGAAGATTTTGCTCGTAATGTATTACACAACGGTTTGAAGCTACAGCATATTTTAGTTGGCGAAGATTTCTGTTTTGGAAAAGATAGAAAGGGAAATGTGAAAACTCTCAAAAGGTTGGGAACTGATCTGGGTTTTGGCGTTACTTCTCTCGAACTAATTAAAGGTGAGCATGGTGAGCTTTCGTCAACGTCTATCAGAAATTTATTATCACAAGGAAAGCCAAAGGAAGCGGCCGGTCAGTTAGGACATTGGCATAGGATTGAAGGGCCTGTAATTGGAGGTGAGCAGCGAGGCCGTGTTTTAGGCTATCCAACCGCAAATATGGAATTACGAGACCTGCATATACCAAAACTAGGCGTTTATGCTGTGCTTATTGACATATTAGATGGGCCACACAAAGGGAGCTATAAGGGAGCTTCATCTCTAGGCGTTAGGCCGATGTTTGGTCAAAACAGTCCAAATCTAGAAACTTATATTTTTGACTTTTCTGGCGATATTTATGGTGCTCAAATATCAGTTGCACTTGTCGAATATTTGAGACCAGAATTAAGCTTTGATAGTGTCGAAGCACTCGTTGAGCAAATGGATTCTGATTGTGAAAATGCTAAAAAAACTCTTTCCACATCATGACCCATAAAAAAAACAACGATTCTACATTTTCGGACAAATTTTGGGAAAATAAACCTTTAGAGAAATTAAATTTTAAAGAGTGGGAAGCACTTTGCGACGGTTGCGGAAAGTGTTGCCTAAACAAAATTGAAGATGAGGAAACCGGACAGGTTTTTTTAACACGGATCGCATGTCGTCTTTTCAACGATGAAACTTGCTTATGCAGTGACTACAAGAAACGTCTTGAACACGTGCCAGAATGTATAAAACTTACTCCATGCACGATCAAAAAAAATGCTTATTGGCTACCATCGACCTGTGCCTACAAATTACTTTACGAAAAAAAACCATTGCCAGCATGGCACCCCTTATTAACTGGACAAAAAGAAACTACACATGGCTCAGGAGTTTCTGTAAGAGGTTCTACTATTTCAGAAAAATCTGTAAATGAAGATGATTGGGAAAACTATATAATTACGGATCCGAAATGAATTTTGCCTCAGATAATACAAGCCCTGTTCCGACCCAAATTCTAGAGAAAATAAACGATGTAAATCATGGGTACCAAAATAGTTATGGTGAAGATGATTATATGCGTGAACTTACAGATCGTATTAACAATATTTTTGAAACAAAGAAAGCAATAGTATACCTGGTATCTACTGGAACAGCAGCAAATTCGCTTGCACTAGCCTGTTTATCAAAACCATGGGATACTATTTTTTGTTCCCCAATTTCCCACCTACATCAAGATGAGTGCAATGCACCAGAATTCTATACTGGAGGAGCGAAACTCACTTTAGTTGGTCAAAGCGATAAGATTAATCCTGATGAACTTCTTACTGCAATGCTGTCCGAAGAGACAAGAGGTATACACGGGCCACAACGTGGTCCTGTTTCAATTACGCAAATTACAGAAAAGGGACGTTGCTACAGTTTAGAAGAAATTCGTCAAATTTCTAAAATCAAATCTAAGTTTAGTTCGTTACTGCACATGGATGGAGCAAGATTCGCAAATGCTCTCTCGGCGCTTAATTGTTCTCCTGCAGAAATGACCTGGAAAGCTGGAGTAGATGCCGTTACATTTGGTTGTACAAAAAATGGGTTACTCGGAGTAGAGGCTGTTATTTTCTTTAACACTAAGTACGCAAGGGAATTTGAGTTACGCAGAAAACGCGCGGGACATCTTTCTTCAAAAAACAGATATCTCGCAGCACAAATGCTAGGCTACTTAGATAATGACCTTTGGCTAAAGTTGGCCACATCTTCAAACACCATGGCAAAACAATTAAGTGCGTTTTTTGAGTCTATACCTTACATAAAGCTACACCATCAACCTGAGGCAAACATGATTTTTGCTGATATGCCTCGCAAAGTACACCAACAGTTTTTTAAAGCTGGAGCGAAATATTACCTCCGTAATGGGGGCTTAGATGGAAACGAAGACGAACTTATTACAGCCAGGTTTGTTTGCTCGTGGTCTACCACAGAAGAGGATATTAATGCATTTATAGTGGCGGCACAGAAAGTTATTTATTAAAAATCAAGGTTTTCTACTGTAAGTGCATTCTGTTGGATAAACTCCCGCCGTGGCTCAACAACCTCACCCATTAAGCGAGTAAAAAGATCATCTGCCTCGGCCGCATCATCTATTTTTACCTGCAAAAGTGTTCGCGCATCAGGATCTAACGTAGTTTCCCAAAGTTGGTCTGGATTCATCTCTCCTAAACCTTTGTACCGCTGCAGATTTAAACCCTTTTCACCCTCAACAAAAATAGAGTCTAATAAATCTAGTGGTCCATGAATAATCTGTGTTCGGTCTTTTCTAAGTAATCTTGCAGGCTTGCCGTAGACCTCATTCAGACTTTTTGTGAAGCTGCCTGTTTTTCTGGCTTCACCAGATCTTAGCATTGGTCCATCAAGTGTCCGCATTTCTTCCACACCTCGCAAAATTCGAGTAAGCTTCATACCGTGATCTTGTGTTGGGCGACCATTCCAACCTTTTTCATACTCCAACGCTATTAGGTTTAAACGCTCAGCTACTTTATCAGCTGTACCCTGCAAGTCTGAATCAACTACTCCAGGCACAAAAGCCCCAGCAATGGCTGCTTGTTCTAAGATATGTCTAGGGTAATGCGTTGGAAAAGCCTCAAGAACCCTCTTAAGCTGACGCGCTTCTTCTACGACCCGAATTAAATCCTGTGAAGAAATTTCTGATCCATCCCCTAATCTCAGAATGCTACCTTCACTCCCTTGCTGAATTAGGTAATCCTCTAGCGCAGATTGATCTTTAAGGTAAACTTCTGATTTACCTCTTGCGACTTTATACAAAGGAGGTTGCGCAATATACAGAAATCCCCCCTCGACTAATTCTGGCATTTGACGATAGAAAAACGTAAGTAATAACGTTCTAATATGAGCCCCATCTACATCTGCATCGGTCATTATTATTATTTTATGATATCTCAATTTTTCTAGATTGAATTCATCTCGTCCAATACCAGTCCCTAATGCCATTACCAAATTTCCAATTTCTTGGCTGGCCAGCATTCGATCAAAACGAGCACGTTCTACATTTAAAATTTTTCCCTTCAGTGGTAAAATCGCCTGAGTGCGTCGATCTCGTCCAGTTTGAGCAGAGCCTCCCGCAGAGTCTCCTTCAACAAGAAAAACTTCTGCCTTTGATGGATCTTTTTCAGAGCAGTCCTTTAACTTCCCAGCTAGGTAATTGACATCCATTGCTGTTTTGCGACGTGTTAGCTCACGTGCTTTGCGGGCAGCTTCTCTCGCTAAAGCCGCTTCGATAATTTTACTAACTATAGTTTTTGCTTCATTAGGGTTTTCTTCAAACCACTCAGAAAGCTTTTCATTCATTAGCCCCTCAACAGCAGGGCGAACCTCCGATGAAACAAGCTTATCCTTAGTTTGTGAACTGAATTTTGGATCTGGAACTTTAACTGAAAGCACACATGTGAGCCCCTCACGTGCATCATCACCAGTGAAGTTCACCTTCTCCTTTTTTGCTATACCACTAGATTGAGCATAATTATTAATTGTTCTAGTCAATGCCCCTCTAAAACCAGCCATATGAGTTCCGCCATCCCGTTGAGGTATATTATTAGTAAATGGCAAAACATTCTCATGGTAACTATCATTCCACCACATTGCTACCTCAACGCCAATCTCATCGCGCTCACCAACAAAAAAAATGGGCTCTTGCATAATTGATGCTTTGGACCGGTCTAAGTATTTTACAAACTCTTTCACTCCTCCTTCATAATAAAGCTCTGTTTTTCGAATTTCTGCAGGACGCTCATCAATCAATATGATCTTTACTCCTGAGTTTAAGAAGGCAAGTTCACGAAGACGCTTTTCCAGTATTTCGAATGAATATTCCAAGTTAGAAAAGGTGTCAGTAGACGCAAGAAACCTAACCTCTGTTCCTCTTTCTTCCCCTGCTTCTCCCAAAACTCTAAGGTGTTCTACCGTTTCACCATGCTCAAACCGTGCAAAATGTTCTTTGCCACCGCGCCACACTCGTAGCTCTAACCATACAGACAATGCGTTTACAACGGATACGCCAACCCCATGCAAACCACCTGAAACTTTGTACGAATTGCTATCAAATTTACCACCAGCATGTAGCTGCGTCATGATTACTTCTGCCGCAGACACCCCTTCTTCTTCGTGAATATCTACAGGTATGCCTCTGCCGTTATCTCTTACTAAAACACTGTTGTCTGGACAAATTTTTACTTCTACATAATCTGCGTGTTTAGCAAGGGCTTCATCTATTCCATTATCAACTACTTCATAGACCATATGATGCAAACCAGAGCCATCATCGGTGTCGCCAATATACATCCCAGGCCTTTTTCGTACTGCTTCTAAGCCCTTAAGAACCTTAATAGATTCAGCGTCATATTGTTGGTTGTTTTGCTCGATTTCGGACATTAATGTGACCTTTTTTATAATTTGTTTTAATATACCTATTTTTTGGTCAAATGTCACGTGTTTCGATGTCTTAACAACTTAATATTTGCCATCAATTTTCATATAACTTGCCTCTTTTTTTGTTGCTGTTAGAGTATTAAAAAAGGAGTGAATATGAAAATCGCTCAGGTAAAATCAAATGTAAATTTTTGGCGTGAACGCACAGATCTGGCCGCTGCTTTTCGATGGACAGCAAGACTAAATATGCATGAAGCTGTGGCTAATCACTTCTCACTAACCGTAAGCAACGATGGAACTAAATTTCTTGTAAACCCCAACATGGTGCACTTTTCACGAATAAGAGCTAGTGATTTACTTGAGCTTGATTCGCAAAACCCCGACACACTGAAGCTGCCAAATGCACCAGATCCAACCGCGTGGGGTTTGCACGGCACACTTCATAGGCTTTGTCCTCATGCAAAGTGTGCAATGCACGTTCACTCAGATTACGCAACCATTTTAGCAAGCCTAGAAGACAGTAACCTACCAGCGATAGACCAAAATTCTGCGATGTTCTTTAATCGTGTAATAGTAGACAATAACTATGGTGGACTAGCATTCGAAGAGGAAGGCGAGAGGTGTGCAGCGTTTTTTTTAGATGCAAAGAAAAAGGTTATGATAATGGGTAACCATGGGATCTTGGTAATTGGCAGTAATGTTGCAGAAACTTTTAATAGAATGTACTATTTCGAGCGTGCTGCTAGAACCTACATTAAGGCACTACAAACGGGAATGAAACTTAGAGTTTTACCAGATGAGATTGCAGAAAAAACTGCAACCGAACTCGAAAACTATCCAAGCGATGACAGTAAACATTTAGAAGAGTTAAAGAAAATTCTGGTCAGTGAGGGATCAGATTTCCAATCTTAAAGTTAAATAAAATTAAACTGTTTTTAAATGAGAATGATTATCAATTGCATTGACAAAACGATTTATCTTTCTTAATATTAAACGGTTAACTTTCTAAAGAAATAAAGTAATGCGCATTATCAATAAAATTTTTTCACGGAACGTAGCGTACGTATCCCTTTTTATCTTTTTTATACTCACCAGCCATCTTTCAGCAGAAAAATTCAAAGCTGTTACGACTTTTACTGTCATCGCTGACATGGCACAGAATGTAGCTGGTAATATTGCTATAGTTGAGTCAATCACCAAGGCTGGGGCAGAAATTCATGGATACGAGCCCACTCCAAGAGATATCGTTAGGGCACAGGATGCAGATTTAATATTGTGGAATGGTTTAAACTTAGAGCTTTGGTTTGACCAGTTTTTCTCAAACCTCTCCGATGTCCCAAGCGCCATCCTGACAGACGGTATACTCCCAATAGATATTAGAGATGGGGAATATGCTGGGCGACCAAATCCTCATGCATGGATGAGCCTCGATAGTGCACTAATTTATGTAGATAACATAAGAAAAGCGTTTGTCGAGCACGATCCTGAAAACGCTTCGACTTATATTAAGAACGCAGAAGCATATAAACGCGAGATTAAGGATACAATTTTACCAATGAGGAATGCGATACTGAAGGTTCCTAAAGATAGGAGATGGCTAGTTTCGTGCGAAGGTGCATTCAGTTATTTGGTTAGAGATTTTAAAATGAACGAATTGTATCTTTGGCCAATAAATGCTGGCGCACAGGGAACTCCAAAACAAGTGAAAAAGGTCATTGATAGTGTAGAGAAATATAATATCCCTACAGTTTTTTGCGAAAGTACTGTTTCACAATCACCAGCCAAACAAATATCACGAGAAACGGGAGCAGCATACGGCGGTGTTTTATACGTTGATAGCCTCACCAAAGCGGATGGGCCAGTACCAAGTTACCTTGATCTTTTAAAAGTAACGTCCGAAACAATATTGGCAGGATTAAGCAATTAAAACTCTTTTATTCCATTTAACGATATTCACTTAAGGAAACAAAGCACCTAAATGATCGAAGCAGAGTCAGGCATAATAACTAGCGGTCTAACCGTAACTTACAACAACGGAACCACAGCTTTACGAAATGTCTCCTTTGAAATACCCACGGGCACAATAACAGCATTAGTGGGAGTAAACGGTGCAGGAAAATCAACCTTATTCAAGGCGCTAATGGGGTTTATACCTACTGTAAAAGGTGAAATCTCAATTTTGGGTCAATCTGTAAAATCTGCGCTTAAAGAAAATTTTATCGCATATGTACCACAAGCAGAGGAAGTAGATTGGTCGTTTCCAGTGCTGGTGCAGGATGTTGTCATGATGGGCCGCTATGGCCATATGGGCTTTTTTCGGAAAACGAGACAACAAGACATAATGGAGGTTGCGAATGCCTTAAATCGTGTTGGGATGACCGATTTTAAAGACCGGCAAATTGGTGAATTATCCGGCGGTCAAAGAAAAAGAGTTTTTTTAGCTCGCGCATTAGCACAAAAAAGTAAAATTATTTTGCTGGATGAACCCTTCACAGGAGTGGATGTAAAAACCGAAACTGCAATAATCAAACTTCTTGGTGAGATGAGAAAAGAAGGAAAAATAATGCTTGTTTCAACACACAATCTTGGGTCAGTACCAGAGTTTTGTGACAGAACAATTTTAATCAAGGAAACGGTATTAGCTTACGGTAAGACAGAAAATACCTTTACACGTCAAAATTTAGAGCTCGCATTTGGGGGTGTTCTAAGGCATTTTGTTCTCAGTGGAACTGATCTTCATGATGACAATGACCGGCGCGAAGTTCGTGTGATTTCAGATGACGAGCGTCCCTTCGTCTTGTACGACAGTGATAAGAAAAGTGATGAAGATGCTTGAAGCTTTATTGGAACCATTTTCTTATAGTTATATGGTTAATGCAATGTGGGTAAGTGCTTTAGTGGGAGGGGTCTGTGCTTTTCTTTCAGCTTACTTAATGTTGAAAGGGTGGTCGCTGATAGGTGATGCTCTCAGCCATTCAATAGTACCAGGTGTGGCAGGAGCATATATGCTAGGACTACCATTTGCGCTTGGCGCGTTTGTCGCTGGCGGACTAGCCGCAAGCTCAATACTTTTTTTACAACAGCGATCCAAACTTAAAGAAGATGCCATAATAGGAGTTATTTTTACATCTTTCTTTGGTCTTGGTTTGTTTATGATATCACTGTCACCAATGTCCGTGAGCATCCAAACTATCACGATGGGTAATATCCTTGCAATTACACCAACAGATACATTTCAGCTTGTGATAATTGGTCTTGTGTCTCTTTGTGTTCTTACGACAAAGTGGAAAGATTTTATGGTTACATTTTTTGATGAAAACCATGCAAGGTCTATCGGTTTAAATCCAGATTTACTGAAAGTACTATTTTTTACAATTTTAGCCGCTTCTTGTGTTGCCGCTCTTCAAACTGTTGGGGCTTTTCTAGTAATTGCCATGGTAGTTACACCTGGAGCCACTGCTTACTTGCTTACGGATAAATTTCCTAGATTACTCATAATAAGCGTGATTATTGGAACATTAAGCAGCTTTTTTGGTGCCTATATTAGCTACTTCCTGAATGGTGCTACCGGTGGAATAATTGTTTCAATTTTAACTTTAATATTTATTTCCACCTTCATCTTAGCGCCAAAACATGGATACTTTAAATCCAAAAGTCGAGCAGCGTTAGAAGCAGACACTAATTATGGCTGACATATTAGTTACCCCATTCCATTATAGTTTTATGATAAATGCTTTCATAATAGCAGCTATCATATCGGTACCAGCAGCTCTGCTTTCATGTTTTTTGGTGCTCAAAGGCTGGTCGTTAATGGGAGACGCAATAAGCCATTCGGTACTTCCAGGAATAATAATATCATATTTACTGAGTATTCCATTAATCATTGGCGCATTCTGCTCTGGCATGGTTTGCGCAGTTTTATCAGGGTTTTTAAGTGAAAATAGCAGGCTCAAACATGATACTATAATGGGTATAGTCTTTTCTGGGATGTTTGGATTTGGAATTGTTTTATATTCAAAGGTATCTACTGAAGTGCATCTAGATCATATATTATTTGGCAATATACTCGGTATAACTTTTGAAGACTTGCTTATATCATTCTTAATTTCCAGCATGGTTACAATTCTCGTAACTATAAAGAGACACGACTTACTGTTACATACCTTTGATCCAATCCAAGCGCGTTCTGTTGGGATCCCTGTTCGCTTATTACACTACAGCTTTCTCGCGATGGTATCCGTAACAATAGTAGCCACTCTATCAGCAGTGGGAATAATACTATCAATCGGTTTGTTGATAGCTCCCGGAGCAATAGCCTTTTTGCTAACGCAGAGATTTAACCAAATGCTTATCATTGCTACTTTAATTTCATTATTATCGAGTTTTTTTGGTATTTATGTTAGCTTCTTTATTGATAGTGCGCCCGCACCAACAATTATTCTATTGCTCACTGCATGTTTCATAACAGCACTGATTGGTACGAGCAGGAAATTTAAAACAAGTTAAATACTATATCAGCTAATACTGTATTGATATATTTCTGTGCACATGCAAATGTTCAATGTTTATGAGACATTCCTGGTCGTAAAGAATGAATGATAGTTTAACTAATAGAAATGAAGGATGCGAGCTTGACGTCGACTGGGTTATGTCACAGAGCGCAAACACCTCAGCAATCGAACGTCGCGCTGCTACTCTTGGCACACGCAGATCAATAAAAAAAGCTCATCAGGCCGCTTGGCTACTGAAAGCAATCTCCTGCATAGACCTTACGACGCTATCTGGAGACGATACAGCAGGTCGCGTAAAAAGGTTATGCGCTAAAGGGATTCATCCTATTAGGCCAGATTTAACAAGAGCATTGGGAATGGATGGCCTCCATGTTGGAGCTATATGTGTATACCATGAAATGATAGAAACCGCCATTGCCGCCTTGGGTAATAGCGGCATTCCGGTCGCCGCCGTTTCAACCGGCTTTCCTGCAGGTCTGTCTCCATTTAAAACTCGGTTATTAGAAATTGATGAAAGTGTACTAGCTGGGGCCAAAGAGATAGATATTGTTATTTCGCGGAGGCATGTCCTGACTCAAAACTGGCAGGAACTTTTTAATGAAGTTAAAGCATTTCGTTCTGCCTGTGGAGATGCACACCTCAAAACAATCTTAGCAACTGGTGAGTTAGGAAGCCTCAGAAATGTCGCGCGTGCATCAATGGTTTGTATGATGGCTGGGGCAGATTTCATTAAAACCTCAACAGGAAAAGAAAGTATTAATGCCACGCTTGGTACGTCCATTGTAATGGTGCGTGCAATCCGAGAGTACTGGGAAAAAACAGGGTTTAAAGTAGGTTACAAACCAGCGGGTGGCATATCAAAAGCAAAAGATGCACTAGTTTATTTAAGTCTCATAAAAGAAGAATTAGGCAACGATTGGATGGACGCTTCTTTATTTCGCTTTGGGGCTTCAAGCCTTCTTGGAGACATTGAACGACAGTTAGAACACTACTTAACTGGAAATTATTCTGCTAATTATCGGCATCCATTGGGGTAAAACATGCAAATAAAGAATATCTTTGATAAAATGGATTATGGAGAAGCACCCGAAAGCGCCAGAGAAGCCCAAAATTGGTTGAAGAGCCATAATTATACTTTTGGTAATTTTATAAATGGCAAATGGAAACAATGCGAAGATCATTTCAACACCGTCAACCCTGCTGACGATCAAGTATTAGCAAAAATTGGTCAGTCGTCTCCATCTGATATAGATTCTGCAGTTAAAGCAGCCAGAGCCGCTCAAAAAAAATGGTCCAAAGAAAGTGATCATGCGCGTGCCCGCATTCTATATGCAATTGCACGTCTCTTGCAGAAAAACTCTCGGCTTTTCTCTGTCTTGGAAACCCTGGACAATGGAAAACCAATTAGAGAATCTCGTGATATTGATATTCCTCTTGCTCAAAGACACTTCTATTATCATGCTGGAATGGCTCAATTAATGCAGGCTGAGCTTCCAAAGCGATCTCCGATAGGAGTTTGTGGTCAAATTATTCCCTGGAACTTTCCACTCCTAATGCTTTCATGGAAAATAGCTCCTGCCATCGCCATGGGTAATGCTGTGGTGCTAAAGCCTGCAGAATACACGTCTTTAACAGCCCTTTTATTCGCTGAAATATGTACATCTGCTGGAGTTCCAAATGGCCTCATAAATATTGTAACTGGCGACGGAAAAGTCGGCGAAATAATTGTCGGACATAAAGATATAAATAAAATTGCATTTACTGGTTCAACAGAAGTTGGAAAATTAATTAGAGAACGAACAGCTGGCTCCGGCAAGTCCTTGACACTAGAATTAGGTGGAAAATCGCCTTTTGTTGTTTTTGATGATGCAGATCTGGATAGTGCCGTTGAAGGGGTCGTTGATGCAATTTGGTTTAACCAAGGGCAAGTTTGTTGTGCTGGGTCTCGCCTATTAGTTCATGAAGCGATTTCAGAAAAATTTTACAATAAACTCAGAAATAGAATGAAAAATCTACGCTTGGGAAGTCCTCTCGACAAGTCAATAGACATGGGGGCAATTATAGATAAGAAACAACACAAAAAAATTAGTGGAATGGTTTCTCAGACACAGGGAAAAGTCTTTCAAGCTGGTTCACCATTACCCCAAGAAGGATGTTTCTTTCCTCCAACCCTAATAACAGAATTGCATACTGCAGATCCACTCATGCACGAAGAAATCTTTGGTCCAGTGTTGGTGAGTACAACATTTAGAACCCCTTCGGAAGCCATAGAACTATCAAACAACACTACGTTTGGGCTGGCAGCCTCTGTATGGAGTGAAAATATAAATCTATGCCTAGAGCTCGCACCAAAAATTAAGGCAGGGGTAATATGGATAAATGGAACAAATATGTTCGATGCTGCTGCTGGGTTTGGTGGGGTAAAACAAAGTGGGTTTGGCCGAGAAGGTGGATGGGAAGGCCTTTTAGCTTACAGTAAACCAAAGAACCAGTTCTCACCTAAGATCAAAAGCACGCTAGTTAAAAACCAAATTAGAAAGGCTGACTATATTGACAGAACGGCAAAGCTTTACATCGGGGGAAAACAATGTCGCCCAGACAGTGGCTACTCTCAGTCAATTTTTGATCATAACGGAAAACCTGTAACCCAAGTGCCTTTATCGAACCGCAAAGATATTCGAAACGCCGTTGAGGCCATGAACTCTGCAAAAAATTGGTCGCATTCCACAGCACATCTTCGAGCTCAAATCTTATATTATATGGCTGAAAATTTATCAGCAAGGAAAGCAGAATTTGCCAACACTTTGCAAGCACTCACAGGAAGGTCTGATGCTCAAACTGAAGTAGAGCAAAGTATTCAGAGATTGTTTTTCTATGCTGCTTGGTCCGATAAGTTCGATGGGAGCGCTAGAAGCGTACCTCTCAAAGCAGTGGCGCTTGTTATGAAAGAAGCAATAGGAAACTGTGGCGTTCTATGTGATGATCAGTATCCTCTTCTTGGGTTTATATCCGTAATGGCCCCATTATTCGCTACAGGTAATCGCTCAATTATTATTCCCTCTGAAACCTTTTCTCCTATTGTTACTGATTTTTATCAAGTCTTAGACACCTCAGACGTTCCTCCTGGATCCATTAACATATTAACTGGCAAACATGCAGATCTAGCAATAGAGCTTGCAGGGCATATGGATATTGAAAGTGTCTGGAGCTTTTCTCCTTCTGATGTTTCAAGGGATATAGAAAAAGCGTCTGTAAGTAATTTAAAACGCACATGGGTTAACAATGGTTGCGGGAGGGATTGGAATAGTGAAGAGGGCTTTGGTAGAGAATTCCTAGAGAACGCGACTGAAAATAAAACTATTTGGATACCCTATGGTGAGTAGCGACTATCAGGATACTTTTATTCTTCTTTCTCTTCTCTTTATTTTTAATTTCTTATTCCGTGTTTTATATTTGTTTTTATTAAAAAATTTAGATCTACCTTTGCTACCCTCATAATTTAATTGCTCATTTTCAAGATGGGTAAGCTGAAACACTATACCGCCCGCAAAAGGGTCTACCTCTGAAAGCTTCACCCGAACCGACATTCCTAATTCCAGCTTTAGCCCAGTTTCTGAACCAATCAACCTGTTCGCAGATTTATCATATTTGAAATATTCATTAGCTATTGTCCTTACTGGAACAATGCCATTTGCACCTGTCTCATCTAGCCTTACAAATATCCCAAAATTTGATACCCCACTTATACTACCACAAAATTCATTTCCAATTCTTTCCGACAGGAAATGCGCAAGGTACCTGTCATTAGTATCTCGCTCTGCAACCATAGAGCGCCGCTCAGATTCAGATATTTTCTCTGCTGTACTATGAATATTATCAATATCTATATCTTTAAGACCATCATCGCCCAACCCAACTGCAGATATCAAAGCGCGATGAATAATGAGATCAGAGTAACGCCTAATGGGTGATGTAAAGTGGGCATACTGAGACAAAGACAAACCAAAATGACCAAAATTTTCTGGTGAATAAAATGCCTGGTTCATAGAGCGTAATGCCGATAGATTTATTAAGTCTCGAAAGGGTGCTGACTCTGCCTGAGCTAATAGTTCATTAATATGGGAAGCTTTTATATTTTGACCCTTTGACAACTTTAATCCTACCGAAACCGCTGTCTTTCTCAAAGCTTCAATCTTCTCTTTATCGGGCTCTTCATGTACCCTAAAAATTGTAGGTGTTTTTTTGTAAGATAATGTCTCTGCTGCACAAACATTCGCAAGAATCATAAATTCTTCTATAAGTTTATGTGCCTCTAACCTTTCTTTGAATCTAACGTCTTTGACTATACCTTTTTCATCTATTTCTATCTTCCGTTCTGGAAGGTTCAAATCTAGAGGACTTCTAGCCTTTCTTGAAATTTTTAGACAGGAATAGGCATCATAAAGTGGTTTAATGACAGTATTTACAAGATCCAGAACTTTCGGTTTTCCTTTACCTTTATCAATAACTTCCTGAACTTCGCCATACTCAAGAGATGCCCAAGATTGAATTACTGCACGCGTAAACTTATGACTTATTTTATTACCTACTGAGTCAATTTTTATTTTTACAACAATACACGCTCTCTTTTCCCCCTCATGCAAACTGCAAAGATTGCCAGATAAGTTGTCTGGAAGCATTGGAACAACTCTGTCAGGAAAATAAGTGGAGTTACCCCTGTGACGTGCTTCATTGTCTATTGCATCGCCAGATCGGACGAAGTGTGCTACATCAGCTATAGCTACCCATATTAAATGACCACCAATATTTTTTGGATCGTCATCCGGTTTTGCATAACAAGCATCGTCATGATCACGGGCGTCTTTAGGATCAATCGTGACAAAGGGCACGTGCGAATAATCGTCCCATTTTTTATTTTGTAAAAAGGAGGCTTTTTTAGACTGAAGAAGTACATCTTCTGGAAAAATATTGGGAATCTTATGTTGGTGAATTGCAATAAGAGATACAGATTTTGGAGCAGAAGGATCGCCCAACCTTTCAGAAACTCTAACCTTTTCAGAGCGAATTCTTCTTCCAGAGTCAATTTTACTGAATTCAACTAATTCTCCATCTTCAATAACCACACCTTTGTCCAACTCTACCAACCAATCTTTGCCAGATTTATCTATCGATTTAACTCTCGGTCCATTTGGCGTAATTTGGAAAATTCCAAGTTTTGTTTGAGAATTATCGTCTATTTTCTTTATAATCTTTCCAACATAGTCGAAATTGTTAGAATTGACGGGTTTAATCCGAGTCAGAATTCGGTCGCCATAGGATAAGAGACCCGTGAACTTATCATGCTCAATATAAACGATTGGCTCGTCTCCGGCCTCTTCCCAAGAAACGGGACGTGCAAAAATCTCACCATCGCTGGTTGGCGCCATAACTTGTAAAATGAGAATTTTATCCATAGTCTTTGAAGAATTATGAGCTTTATTAGTCTTCACAAAGAATCCAATATTTTTCTCTCAGCCGATATGGGTATAAACTTAAACCCTGTACTATCCTTTAGATAACGTATGATTTTCATTTATCCAGGCCGTATTTTCATAATACAAAATCGATGAATCGCCTAGCCAAGACGAAATTAGGATGTTTTTTTTTGTATAGTGTCATAATCGATGCCGTTGTCGATATCACGTAGCACATCACAAGCAGCCCATCTGTCAGTTTCCAAAGTTTTTATAGTATCGTCGAAAGCATAGTTTGATGACCACCGCACTTTTGTGAAAGTTTTTTTTGATATCTTCCTAATTTTTTTTGCACCAAAAAGCCAAAACCCGCCATCGAAAGTAGGTCCTAAAACGTACTCGTTCCTACGTAAAATCTTAAAAGCCCGATCTATCTTTTCCTTACTTACATCTGGAATATCAGAACCAATTATACAAATCGGACCAACGCGAAAACTATCTAATATCTTGAGCATTCTTTCTCCCAACCCTGACATT
The DNA here is from genome assembly GCF_965655845.1 of Candidatus Salinivivens marinus. Classification (NCBI taxonomy): domain Bacteria; kingdom Pseudomonadati; phylum Pseudomonadota; class Alphaproteobacteria; order Rhodobacterales; family Paracoccaceae; genus Candidatus Salinivivens; species Candidatus Salinivivens marinus. The sequence continues at coordinate 37,367 of NZ_CBFHHX010000008.1, read as the reverse complement.
CCCTGGGAGATCCGCATCAATTCAGAAGGCCAAATCCTACTATTTTGTCCCTCAATATCTGGAGAAACAGCAATTACAGTTTCCCACTTAGGGTGTACAACATTTCGTATAAGCGATAAACTTTGATGTCTATACCACCAAGCAGATTCAATCATTCCGATATCATTTCCCAACCGTGTTTTGACTTTCCCAGGTCTTGGTTCTTTTACCATAACCACCAAAGTTGGTTTATATTTCGGCAAAATAATTTTCCAAAATGCGAGTATAGACTTTCTTTAAATTGCGGATTTGACTTATCTCAACCCTCTCATCAATTGCATGCATAGTCTTTCCCACTAGCCCAAATTCCACGACAGGGCAGATGTTCTTTATAAATCTTGCATCAGAAGTTCCACCCGTCGTCGACAAAGACGGTTTAACCCCAAGTTCTTGCTGGATAGAATTGCAAATTATGTCAGATAACTGCCCTGGAGGTGTCAAAAAGCTTTCCCCGGACGTATGCGTATCAACTGTAATTTCTGTCCCAGTTTTTTCAGCAAAGTCTTTTGAAGTTCTTTCCAACCATTTTTTTATAGACTCACTGGTATGATTATCATTGAACCTTATATTAATCACGGCTTTTGCCATTTCTGGAATTACATTGGTTGCAGAATTTCCAGTATCAATGGAAGTTATGACTAGGGTCGACGCATCAAAATGTTTGGAGCCAATATCCAAACTTTCTTCACTAAGAGAATGCATTAACTGCACAAGTGCATTAAGCGGATTTATTGCTAGCTGTGGATAAGCGGTGTGCCCTTGCAGACCCTTAACACAAAACCTTGCTGTAATTGATCCCCTACGCCCAATCTTTACCATTTCACCGAGGTAATCCGGACAAGTCGGCTCACCCACCAAACAATGGCTTATTTTTTCATTATTTTTCTGCATCCAATCTAGAATTGCAGCCGTTCCGTTTTTAGCTTCCCCTTCTTCATCTCCCGTAATAGTAATAACGATAGAACCATTTGGCGGATTTTTTGATACAAAATCTATGGCTGACGCGACAAATGCCGCGACACTCGACTTCATATCGGTGGCACCTCGACCAAATAAATAGCCATCCTTCACCTCAGCCCCAAAAGGGTCTACTGACCATGACTCTGCATTTCCAACCGGCACTACATCCGTATGCCCATTATAACCGAAACTTCTTTCAGCTCTCCCCGAACCCCAGCGAGCAAAAAGATTTTCTACTCCCGCACGGCTAATTCGAGAGCATATAAATCCATTTTTATTTAGCAAATCCTCTATCAAAGTAATTGCCCCCGCTTCTTTTGGTGTTACGGACGGACATTTTATGAGTTCAGCTGTAAGGTTTACAGGATCAATTTCATTCATAATTTCACCTAAATTGGTAACAGTTTATTTACCACTGTGGCCAGCTCCCTTGTTTCTTTAATCAGGCAGTCGGCTCCTGCTGCTCTCAACTCATTTATTGATCCATATCCATAGCTCACTCCTATAGATTTAATCAAGTTAGATTTTGCACCAATAATATCGTATCGTCTGTCACCTATCATTAAAGCATCGCTGGGTTGAGAACCTGTAGTACTTAATGCATGTTGCAATAAGCTGGACTTATCAGATAATGAGCCATCCAGATTAGAACCAAACTGATATGAGAAATATCTTGATAGCTGAAAATACTCTAATATGGAAATAGCCGAAGCAGTTGGCTTTGATGTTGCAACACCAAGCATATAACCCATCGATTTTAATTCCGAAAGCTGCTCTGGAATACCAGTATAGACACTATTTTCGATATATCCTTTTACATCGTATCGCTCTCGATACAAATCAACAGCGTAATTTAAATCTTCCTCCGGAACACCTAGCTTATTAAATGTGCCCCAAAGAGATGGTCCCACTACCCAGTCACTTTCAGGTCCAAGCTTTTCTAGTTTCATTTTATCAAGAGCATAGTTAATGCATGCCTTTATTCCCGGCCCAGCGTCCGTCAATGTCCCATCTAGATCAAAAAATATGATACGTCTCAATTTACTATGTCTTCCTCTGTTTCATTTCCAAATAAGGGCATAACATCAGCTACTATGACAGAGTTTTCATTTAGGGCGCGCAACATGATTTTGTTTTCCTCCAGATCAATTTCATGTCCATTTTTCAATCTTTCTTCAATTGAACCATAGCCAACTACATTCAGTGGAGACATATTAGAACGCTTCAACGTTGCAACTGCTTCTCGAACCGCTTCTTCTTCATCAATTCCAGTAGAATAACAAATTAATGTCGCACCAATAGAGTTTCTTGGAAGACCATCATTTTTTGATCGACCTAGACTTACCTCTAAAGTAAATATCGCGCGCTGTTTTCTATTTTTATCAATAATTTTTTTCATAAACCAGGGGTTTGTTAATTTCATCGATATTACATTTAGATATCATATACTAAATTTTACTGACATAAAAATTACGTGTATCCGGAAATCTATATAATGCTTCTTGAATAGTTTGAATTTCAATTTAGTTGCGAATATTAAAATTATTCAATAATGCATAAAAAGGTAATTAAAAGGAAAGCCCATGTACCGATCTAGAACCTCCACTCATGGAAGAAATATGGCTGGGGCACGAGGCTTATGGCGTGCCACGGGAATGAAAGATGATGATTTTGGTAAACCAATTATCGCTGTGGTAAACTCGTTCACACAATTTGTTCCAGGCCATGTTCACCTCAAAGATTTGGGCCAAATGGTAGCTCGTGAAATAGAAAAATCTGGCGGCGTCGCTAAGGAATTTAATACTATTGCCGTCGATGATGGAATTGCCATGGGTCATGATGGGATGCTTTACTCTCTACCATCGCGGGAAGTTATAGCCGACTCGGTTGAATATATGGTGAATGCGCATTGTGCAGATGCAATGGTTTGCATTTCCAATTGTGATAAAATTACCCCTGGAATGCTGATGGCAGCGATGCGTCTCAATATACCAGCTGTTTTTGTTTCCGGCGGACCAATGGAGGCCGGCAAAATAATTTGGGACGGCAAAGAAAAGGCATTAGATTTAGTTGATGCAATGGTTTACGCTGCAGACGAAAAATATTCTGACGAAGAAGTTGCAGAAGTTGAGCGATCTGCATGCCCAACATGCGGATCTTGCTCTGGAATGTTCACTGCAAACTCAATGAACTGTCTTACAGAAGCTTTAGGGCTTTCACTACCTGGAAATGGATCAGTTTTAGCAACTCATTCGGACCGACAAAATCTTTTTCTGAACGCCGGTAGAATAATAGTTGAAATAGCTAAACGTTGTTATGAAAAGGGTGATACATCCGTTTTACCACGGTCCATTGCTTCTTTTAAGGCATTCGAAAATGCAATGACGCTGGATATTTCCATGGGTGGGTCGACCAATACTGTTCTCCACCTATTAGCGGCGTCATATGAAGGCAACGTTGGTTTTACAATGGATGATATAGATCGGTTATCTAGAAAAGTACCTGTTTTATGTAAGGTTGCTCCAGCAAAATCTGATGTTCATATGGAAGATGTACACAGAGCGGGCGGTATAATGGCAATTTTGGGCGAACTAGACCGAGCTGGCCTCATTGATACAAGCTTGCCGACGGTTCATAGCAAAACATTATCTGACGCCCTTAAGGTTTGGGATATTTCTCAAACAACTGATGAGAAAGCTTTATCTTTCTATAAAGCCGCACCAGGAGGCGTTCCGACCCAAACAGCATTTTCACAAAGTCGCCGCTTTGAAAAACTCGATCTTGATAGAGCGAAGGGTGTTATTCGCAGTAAGGAAAAGGCCTTCTCACAAGATGGTGGTCTTGCTGTGCTTTATGGAAATTTAGCAGAAGACGGCTGTATCGTTAAAACAGCTGGTGTTGATGAAAAAATATTAAAATTTACTGGCCCAGCTTATGTTGTTGAAAGCCAAGATGATGCTGTCAATGACATACTGACAGGAAAGGTTAAATCAGGAGACGTCGTAATAATTAGACATGAAGGACCTCGTGGGGGACCAGGAATGCAAGAAATGCTCTATCCTACCAGCTATTTAAAGTCGAAAGGTCTTGGCTCTGCTTGCGCACTTGTTACAGATGGGCGTTTTTCCGGCGGCACCTCTGGTTTATCGATAGGACATGTTTCACCAGAAGCGGCAGAGGGCGGCACAATTGGGCTGGTAGAAACTGGTGATGAAGTTCAAATCAACATACCTGAAAGAAAAATTCATTTAAATGTTTCTGATGAAACACTTGCTAAACGTCGTATTCAACAAGATAAAAACGGCTGGATACCCAAAAAGAAACGTAAGCGGAAGGTGACCACTGCCCTTAAAGCATATGCTGCATTAACGACATCTGCTTCTAAGGGTGCTGTACGAGTGGTAGACTAGGAGCCGTCATACCAAAAGGTGTAATTCTATAAATTATTAATCACGGAGAAGTTCATTAATTCCCGTTTTGCTACGGGTTCTCTCATCAACTCTTTTAACAATCACTGCACAGTATAAACTTATGTTATTTTTGCTTGGCATTGAACCAGAAACGACTACTGAATAAGGAGGAACTTCTCCATACATTACCTCTCCTGTTTCTCGATCTACTATTTTGGTCGATTGCCCTATGTAAACTCCCATCCCAAAAACTGAACCCTCTCGAACGATTACACCTTCTACCACTTCGGAACGGGCACCTATAAAACAATTATCTTCTATTATTGTCGGAGAGGCCTGCATTGGCTCTAATACGCCACCGATACCAACACCTCCAGATAAATGTACGTTCTTACCTATTTGGGCACAACTGCCAACCGTAGCCCATGTGTCTACCATTGTTCCTGTATCTACATATGCACCAAGATTTACAAATGAAGGCATTAGAACAACTCCTGGCGCTATATATGCAGAACGTCTTACAACACAACTTGGTACAGCTCTAAAACCTGCTTCTTTCCAATCTTTAGTGTTCCATCCTTTGAACTTATTATCAACTTTGTCCCACCAACCTGAGTTCTGCGGGCCACCCTCGTGTACCTCCATATCTTTAAGTCTAAAGCCGAGCAAAACGGCCTTTTTTGCCCATTGGTTTACGATCCAATCACCTTTGTCATTTTTCTCAGCAACACGTAAACTTCCAGTATCAAGAGCAGATAAAGTTGCTTCAATAGCTTTTCTCGTTTCACCAGTTGTTGAAGGGGTTATTTCTTCTCGAACATTCCAAGCAGCTTCTATAGAATTTACCAGCTCTGAATTTGACATATGTTTCTCCAATAATTTCCTGTGCTATATATTTTAAGATCGATCGATACAACGAAAAATCTTTTACATAAGTTAAATTTTATAAACTAGAGAGTTCTTCAATCTGTCTATTATGGCCTACTACGGCGTAGGTATATATATAAAGCACCATAGCCACCGTGTCTTTGGTGCGCCTTTTCGACTTGGAGTATTAAATTAGACAACCTTGGTTCCTTTAACCAAAGAGGAACCTGCGATCTGAGCACCCCATTGCGTTGCGGAATAACATAACCAGGATCAGAGTTTTTACCTTTTCCTGTTATTACCAATACCAGTCTTTTCTGTCTATTGTGAGAAGAAACTATAAAATTTAATAAGGCTGGATATGCTTGTTCTAGTGTCATGCCGTGAAGATCCAGCCACGCCTCTGGTTCGAGCATGCCTTTTTTCAGCTTGTCAAAAGCCTTCATATCCATTTTTACTTTTTGAGCACCAGTTGAAACGAACCCTTTTTTGATAGCTATATTTTCATTTAATTGCGGCCTGAGGGCTCTCTTAGGGGGGGCATTGGTGGGTTTACTATTTTTTGGACTAATTTGACCCGAGCTAATGTCACTTTCAGTCAGAGTTTTATCGTTAAGGGGTAGAGTAGACTTGGCTACTTTTTCCCAAAGCTTTGTTTCTTCCAGACTAAGTTTTCTCCTTTTCATGACTTTGCACCCAGAGACTTATGAAGTTGGCCTCACTACACAGTTGAATAATTATTCTAACTACTTGTGGCAACAAGGAGCCAATTCGGATCAGATGATGATAAATCACGAGAGAACGTCCATGTGTCTCGCTGACGTTTTACCTGTTTAGCATCACCCTCCACAATCTCACCATCTTTATTTTTCACAACTGAAGAAAGCTCTCCCGTAAATGCAACGGAAAGTTCTGCTACATTAGTTTTATCATCAAAGTCTGCATTTTTTAAGCTAAGTTCTCTTATCCCATAAAACTCTGCCTCAACCTTCAGCTTCTTTTTTGCTCGCATATCGATTACTTGCTGAAATGCGTCTTTCACATCTTCGTCAAGGAAGCTCTCAACATCTTTTAAATCACCATTTTCAAATGCCATTAGTATCATTTCATATGCGGACCTTGCCCCAGTCAAAAAATCATTCACCATAAAATCTGCGTCTACTTTTTTCATGCGCGCCAAAGCTTCAGCAGATGGACTTTTTTTGTCAACATTGTCAGTAATGTCCGTATCTTCACCGCCATCAATTACGCGAAAATCTCTAGCGTTTTTGGAAGGAGCAGCATCTTGTAACGGAGGTTTTTCAAAGCCTTCGCGGGTACCCAGTACATTCTTTAATCTTAAAACCAAAAAAATGGCTATTCCTGCTAAAACAAGAATTTCAATAATTGCTGGACTCATTTCACGCTCCTGATCAGTGCGATAGTGGTAATTTTACTTTCAACTACTTATGTAGGTGCTAAAGGTGTTAATGTCCACTAAAGTGAATTAAGGATAATAAATTAGATGTGGCTTTTTCTTCTATTTTTTACAGTACCAGTAATTGAGATCGTCTTATTCATTAAGGTAGGCGGTACAATTGGCCTAATGCCAACAGTTTTTATTATATTAATTACAGCCATTGCAGGAACTGTGTTTGTTAAACAACAAGCCTCACAACTCTTCGATTTGTTCAAACGAAAAGCGGGAAGATTGGAGGACCCTTCCGAACCTATTGGGCATGGTGTATTAGTTCTTTTTGCGGGAGCATTATTGCTTACACCAGGCTTTTTCACAGATTTTATTGGTTTCCTTTTACTTATCCCAAATTTTCGATATTGGCTGTTTAGAAAACTTGAAAAAAAATTTATTCACGTGGGTCGTTTTGATGAGGGTACTTCATATCAAAACAGAACAATTTATGATGCAGAATATAAAGATATCACACCTAATGATGGATCACCTTGGAAAAAAAATACAAACCCTAAAGACTGAAATCTTATAGAGTAATCAGATTATAGTATTGCTCGACAGGAGAATTTAATGGCTAAGAAAACAGATGAAATAACACCGCCAAAAATGAATATTCTTGCACAGTATGTAAGAGACCTCTCCTTTGAGAACATTCTTGCACAAAAGGGGGTCGATGGTGAGTTGAACCCAGAAATACAAGTTAATGTAAACATAGACGCAAAAAAGCGTACGACAGATAAACAGTTTGACGTAATAATAAAACTTCGCGTTGATAGTAAATCTAAAAATACAAATAATATTCTCTTTGTATTGGAGCTAGATTACGGCGGCGTCTTTCAAATCGAAAATGTCCCAGACGATCAATTACACCCATATTTACTTATAGAATGCCCCAGAATGTTGTTTCCATTTCTTCGCAGAATCGTGAGTGATGTTACTCGTGATGGTGGTTTTCCACCACTAAATTTAGAAAACATAGATTTCTTAAAATTATACAGGCAAGAAATAGACAGGAGAAAAAATGCAAAAGAAAAAAATGGATCTAAAGTGAAACACTAGGGGGTGCTACGCCTTTAAAATTTCTGACCACATTGAATGGTCCCCAAGCTGCTTAATAAATTTTCTATGTCTATTTTCTTCGTCTTTTGTTATCCTTGGTTTCAAATTTTCAGCCCTTTCACGTATTCTCTTTGCTTTTCCGGGGTTACTACTATTTCCATGTTCAACATCAGTAATATTTAGCGTGAAATCGGGTTGTTTTCCTCCAACCAACTCTAAATATACTTCCGCTAAAATTTGGCTATCAAGCAATGCGCCGTGTACCACTCTCGCTGAATTATCAATTTTAAACCTTCTACAAAGAGAATCTAACGAAGCGGGTGATCCTGGATATTTTTTTCGTGCGATAGCTAGTGTATCTGTCGCTCTGTCAAATGGTATCTCTTCTTTTTCACACTTTATTAATTCTGCATTAATGAACTTCATATCGAAAATAGCATTATGAATAACTAACTTCGCTGATCCTATAAACTCCAAGAATTGATTAACGATTTCTGAAAATTTTGGTTTGTTGGAAAGAAACTCATCGCTTAACCCGTGTATCGCAAACGCTTGATCCGGCATAGCCATAAGTGGATTAATATATTGATGATATTCTTTTCCTGTGGGAACGTGGTTCATTAATTCCACTGCTCCAATTTCTACTATCCGGTGTCCATCTTCTGGATCCAAGCCAGTGGTTTCCGTATCTAAGACTATCTCTCTCATTATATTAAACTCGCAACATATTGAGTATTTCCAGTACTTTTTCTTCAACCTTTTCATGAGATGTTGTCTCAATGGTAAAGTCAGAAAGTTTGCATTTTTCTTCACTGGGCATTTGTTTTGAAATCAATTCTTTGTAATAGTTATCAATATTATCAGTTCTCTTTTTTAATCTTTCTATTTGATTTTTCGCACTAGTAAAAACACATACCGTTTTATCCATTTCTTTATCCAGGCCAGTTTCAAATAAAAGCGGTATATCAAAAACTGCTATGTCAGCGGTATTTTGATTTTGAAAGTCTTGTCTATCAGCTTGTATGAGAGGATATACAATTTTTTCCAACTCTTTAAGTTTTTCAGGCTGCTTTTTCAAAAGCACCTTTAACTTATTCCTTGAAATCGAACCGTTTTCTACTGATGTGGGGAATAACTTAGATACAGCTTTCACTGCTATACCACCTTTTGAATATAGTTTATGAACGGTTTTATCAGCATCCCAGAGCGCACAACCATGTTTTACAAAAATACCTGCTGTGGTTGTTTTGCCCATTCCTATGGAACCTGTTAGCCCAATCTTTATCATTGGCTGATCAACAATTCGCGCAAATTTTCTGAAACGTCTGGCTTCACCCCAAACCAACGTTCAAACCCAGGTATGGCCTGATGGATTAACATTCCCAAGCCATCTACTGTACGACAGCCTCTTTTTGCTGCATTTTCTAAAAGGGGTGTGTTAAGGGGGGTATACACTATGTCTGTAACAAGAGTGTTTTTTCTCAACCCCTGCAACGAAATTGGAAGCTCTTCTTTACCGTCCATACCAAGTGATGTTGCGTTTATAACAGTCGATGCATCACTGAGATAATTCTGGACTTTCGTCCAATCTACAACTTTAATTTTAGCTCCAAAATCAGACCTTAGCTGATCTGCTCTAGATCTTGTTCTGTTTGCAAGTATTACTTCATTTGCTCCATCTTCAATTAGTGCCCCCAGTATTGCGCGTGACGCCCCACCTGCCCCGAATACAACCGATGTACCTTCGCCGGCCGACCAATCATTATATTTGCACTTTATATTTTGTAAAAATCCATAACCATCTGTATTGTCAGCATAAATTCTGCCATCTTGTAAAAATGTAAGAGTATTAGCCGCACCAATTATTGCTGCTCTATCAGAAATTTTATCTGCTATTTTTAATACTTTCTCCTTGTAAGGTATCGTCACATTGGCTCCTACGAAACCTAAATCAATGAGAGCTCGAATGCTGTTTTCGAAATTTCTTGGATCTATATCAAGTGGTATGTAGTAGCCACCTATATTAAATAATGACAACCAATAATTATGAAGTTTGGGTGATTTAGAATGGTTTATGGGATGACCTAATACTGCTGCCACTGGTATAGGAGATAAGCTCACTGCTCTATTACTCCTCGATTTAATAGGTGGTCTATTAATTGTATTATTGGTAAACCTAGCACGCTAAAATAATCTCCATCTATTTTTGAAAAAAGAGAAATACCTGAATTTTCAATTTGATAGCCGCCCACACTATGTTTTATATCATCCCAGTTATCTTGAACATATTTTGATATATACCGATCTGATAAATTCCGCATGGTCATACTTACTGATCCAATGAAACGCCATTCAGGTTTTTGCGCTTTATAAACTACACACGCAGAATGTAGCTTATGTTTATTTCCTTGAAGCTGTTTAAGTTGATGAATTAACTCTTCCTGGTCTTTCGCTTTAGATAGTATTTTACTGTTAAAGTCTAAAATTTGATCGCAGCCTATAACTATGCTATCAGAAAATCTGTTTGATATTTTCCTCGCCTTCATATCTGCTAGTACGTCTGCTATATCACGTGCAGGATAGTTATTACTGATATAAGATAGCTTCACTTCTTTCTCATCTATCGCTGGATCAACAGTACTGAACTCAATACCTGCTTTCTCCATAAGTAATGATCTGATTTGAGATTTTGATGCTAATACTATCCCACATGTCATGTTAATAAATCTTTAATATCTAAGGATGTTTCAAAAGTTCTGTTTTGTTTTAAACTTTTTAATCTTTTTTTTTATTTTATGATAGATTTATATACAGTGGATAAGGATAAATTAAAGTATAATTTTTTTGTTTATTTTCTTGTGGAAAAGTATTTAACTTACTAATTTTATATAATTTTTTATAACATTTATTTTTTAACAGACTTGTTAATATGTTCTTGATAAAATTTAATCCACCATTTCCCTTTTATCTATTACTAAAACTACTCTTTTATATTAATATTTTATTTGTAAAGAATAAGTGATGTTAATATGAACGATATATTAATCGTACTATATCCGTGGATAAAATCTCTCCATTTGATATCAGTGATATCCTGGATGGCTGGTTTATTTTATTTACCAAGAATTCTTGTTTATCATGTCGAGCGTTCTGATGGCAAAGATCAAATTAATGAGGTCTTTCTTATCATGGAGAAAAAGCTCCATTCTTTTATTATGACACCTGCTATGATCGTATCATGGATTTGTGGTTTTTTATTAGCAGCTACTCCTGGTATCATAGATTTTTCGCACATGTGGGTTTGGGTAAAATTATTAGCGATAATAGTTATGACTATATTTAATATTTGGTTAGGATTAAAAATCAGCGATTTTAAAATCAATAATAATACTTTGTCAGGTAAACAATATAGGTTACTGAATGAAGTTCCAACAATTCTACTAGTAATAATAATAGTATCTGTAGTACTGAAATATTAACTTTTATTGACTTAAATAAAAAATTTCATTACGGGAACATATCCTGTTCTGGATACAAACTTCAAAATTACACTGCTTGAGAGGGTACATGATGTCTGCTCAAAAATTGAATTTATCTGACCTTAAATCAAAGAGTCCTAAAGACCTTTTATCAATGGCAGAAGAGCTAGAAATAGAGAACGCTTCTACTATGCGTAAAGGCGAAATGATGTTTCAAATTCTTAGAGAGCGAGCGGATGAAGGTTGGGAAGTTTTTGGAGAAGGAGTACTAGAAGTATTACAAGATGGGTTTGGTTTTCTAAGAGCACCTGAGGCAAATTATCTTCCCGGTCCAGACGATATATATGTATCCCCAGAAATTATACGTCAGTTTTCGTTGAGAACTGGTGACACAGTAGAAGGTATGATCAAAGCGCCGGATGAAAATGAGCGCTATTTTGCTATCGTTGGTGTCAACCAAATAAATTTTCAAGATCCGCAAAAAGCAAAACATAAAATTGCATTTGATAATCTTACACCACTTTACCCAGATGAACGTTTAACGATGGAGATTGAAGATCCTACGGTTAAGGATAGATCAGCCAGAGTAATAGATCTAGTCGCACCAATAGGTAAAGGTCAACGGTCATTAATTGTAGCACCGCCCAGAACAGGAAAGACCGTCATTTTGCAAAACATCGCGCATAGCATAGAAAAAAACCATCCAGAATGTTATTTGATTGTGTTGCTAATCGATGAGCGACCAGAAGAAGTTACCGATATGCAGAGGTCAGTTAAAGGAGAGGTAATATCTTCCACATTTGATGAGCCTGCTACGCGGCACGTCGCAGTTTCTGAAATGGTAATAGAAAAATCTAAGCGTCTTGTTGAGCACAAGCGTGATGTCGTTATTTTACTGGATTCTATAACTAGACTTGGCAGGGCCTTTAATACTGTAATACCGTCTTCGGGTAAAGTTTTAACAGGTGGTGTAGATGCAAATGCTCTTCAAAGGCCAAAAAGGTTCTTTGGTGCGGCAAGAAATATAGAAGAGGGTGGTTCATTAACTATTATTTCAACCGCATTAATCGACACAGGTTCCAGAATGGATGAGGTTATTTTTGAAGAATTTAAGGGTACAGGTAACAGTGAAATTGTTTTAGACCGTAAAGTAGCTGATAAGAGAGTTTTCCCCGCGATTGACATATTAAAATCTGGTACAAGAAAAGAGGATCTATTAATTGACAAGCTAGATTTGCAGAAAACTTTTGTGCTTAGACGAATACTGAACCCTATGGGGACGACAGACGGAATAGAGTTTTTATTATCTAAACTAAAACAAACTAAAACAAATGCAGAATTTTTTGATTCGATGAATACTTAGCCCAATAAGAGAATGCTAATTGGATACTATATTCGCACTTGCATCCGCACCCGGTAAAGCCGGTATATCAATAGTAAGGCTGTCTGGGCCTCTTGCAATTAATGTTGCCGAGAAGCTCACAAAATCAAAATTAAAGGAAAAGCAACCAAATCTAAGAGTGATCTATGATTCTGATAATCATTTTATAGATCAAGCACTTATACTTATATTTAACAAACCTTATAGTTTCACGGGAGAAAATGTAGTAGAATTTCATTTGCATGGTTCGAGTGCAGTCGTATCGTCAGTAATTAAATTATTATGTAATTTCAAAGGCTTAAGACCTGCAGAAGCTGGAGAATTTACTCGTTGCGCTCTTGAAAATGGCAAAATTGATTTAGCTCAAGTAGAGGGCTTGGCAGATCTTATAGATGCAGAAACAGACGCACAACATAAACAGGCTGCAAGAATTTTTAACGGTGCGCTGGGTGAAAAAACTAAAGAGTGGAGGGCAAAGCTCGTAAAAGCTGGAGCATTATTAGTAGCAACATTAGATTTTGCCGATGAAGAAGTTCCTGAAGAAGTTACATCGGAAGTTGAAAAACTAATTAATATGGTGCTCAGCGACCTAGATAAAGAAATTATTGGTGTTCAGACAGCAGAAAGAATACGTTCAGGTTTCGAAGTAGCGATTGTGGGTGCGCCTAACTTAGGAAAGTCAACATTACTTAACTATTTGGTTGGCAGAGACGCAGCAATCACCTCAAACGTTAGTGGTACGACTAGAGATGTAATAGAGGTAAAGCTCGATTTGCGTGGCCTGCCAGTAACTATATTGGATACGGCAGGAATACGTAAATCAGACGATAGGGTAGAAGAGATCGGTATTAGCCGAGCCTTAGAGAGATCAAGTTTGAGTGATCTCCGGATAGTTTTGACTGAGGATGGAGAGTACCCATCGGAGTTAAAAAGGAGAGACACGGATATAACTTGTATTGCAAAGGATGATCAGGGAAATAGAGGTGGTGTTTCAGGAAAAACTGGTGCCGGTATAGATAGGTTAAAAAACAACATCTGGGATATATTGAATGATAAAGCACAATATGTAGGCATTGCAACTCGTGAGCGGCACAAAAGTTCAATGGTTAATGCTAAGAAGTTTTTAGGCAATGCAGTCGTCTCATTAAGGGATGGGCCAGAATATTATGATATAACAGCAGAAGAAATAAGAGCTGCAACATCTGCACTAGATAGCTTAATTGGAAGAATCGGTGTAGAAGACGTTTTAGATGAAGTTTTCTCAAGTTTTTGTCTCGGTAAATAGGTGTTTCACGTGAAACAGTATGACGTAGTTGTTATCGGTGGAGGGCATGCTGGCTGTGAAGCAGCAGCGGCAGCAGCCCGTATAGGCGCTAATACAGCATTAGTAACAATGAAAAGCTCAGACATTGGAATAATGTCTTGTAACCCGGCGATAGGTGGTTTGGGAAAAGGACATCTGGTGCGGGAAATAGACGCTCTAGGTGGCTTGATGGCTCTGGCCGCCGATGATGCGGGTATACAGTTTAGGTTGTTAAATAAAAAAAAGGGTCCAGCAGTACAAGGTCCAAGAGCCCAAGCTGATAGAAAGCTATATCAATTTTCGATGAGCATGCGTCTATTAGGCATTAAGGGCCTGCATTTGGTTGAGGGAGAAGTTGTTGATCTACTGGTAGATGGTTACCGTGTCTGTGGTGTTATGCTTGCGGACGGAGTGGAGCTATCCGCCCATTCTGTGGTTATTACTTCAGGGACTTTTTTAAATGGCCGAATTCATATAGGTACAGATAATCGTTCTGGTGGTCGCGTGGGGGACAAGGCGTCAAATTTGTTAGCGGATAGAATTAAAGACTTAGGTTTAGATATTGGGCGATTAAAAACAGGTACGCCCCCCAGAATAGACGGGCGCACTATAGCATGGGATAAAGTTGAAAAGCAGCACGGTGATGAAGAGCCAGTGATGTTTTCTTTTTTAAACAGTGCTCCTGTTGTTCCTCAGGTGTCCTGCGGGGTAACTCACACAAATGAAAAAACCCACGAGATTATCAGAAAAAATCTAGACAAATCAGCAGTGTACGGTGGTAAAATAGAAGGTGTTGGACCTCGTTACTGTCCATCAATTGAAGATAAAATTGTCAGGTTTGCAGATAAAGATTCCCATCAAATATTCCTGGAGCCAGAAGGTTTGAAAGATCATACCGTATACCCGAATGGAATCTCGACATCTTTGCCTGTTGAGGTGCAAGAACAATATGTAAGAAGTATCGTTGGTCTAGAGGACGTGGCAATATTACAGCCCGGATATGCCATTGAGTATGATTATGTTGACCCAAGGTCTCTTGATAGCACATTGGCAGTTAAGGGCATTGATGGACTTTATTTGGCTGGACAAATAAACGGGACCACAGGTTACGAAGAGGCAGCAGCACAGGGATTGGTAGCGGGTTTAAGCGCGGGGCTAGTTTCTCTTGGTTCTGAGGGGGTGCAGTTTTCTAGATCTGATAGTTACATTGGTGTTATGATTGATGATTTGGTTTGTCGGGGTGTCACAGAGCCTTACAGAATGTTCACATCGAGAGCAGAGTTTAGATTGTCGCTTAGGGCTGATAATGCGGATCAAAGGCTAACTCCAAAAGGGCTTGAAATTGGCTGTGTAGGCAGAGAGAGAGAAGATAATTTTATAAATAAAATCAATAGGATAAAAAAGGCTAGAAAGCTTTTTGAAAACCAAACATACACACCAAAAACCCTTTCACAAAATGGAATTTCTATTAGCCAAGATGGGAATCGTAGAACCCTTATGCAGGTTCTAGCGTTCCCAAATGTTTCTTATAAGGATCTGTTTAAGTTAGAACCCAAACTGATAAAGATAGATGAGGAGACGCTTAAACAAATCCAAAAAGACGCCACTTATGTTAACTATTTAGATAGACAAAGAAAAGATATTGATACGATCAAAAAGGATGAGCGCGTCTTAATTCCAATGGATTTAGATTACAATTCGATTCAGGGTCTATCCACGGAGTTAAGGCTGAAGTTGTCTAGGGCACGTCCAAAAAACATGCTTCAAGCTTCCAACATAGATGGGATTACCCCCGCAGCCCTAATGTTAGTAATGGCCAAGATAAAGTTTTTAGGCAAAGCTGCCTCCGCATGAGCGATAGAAAATTATTGCCCGGACTTGATGTTTCACGTGAAACATATTCAAGGCTAAAAGACTATGAAAAGCTGCTTTTTAAGTGGAATTCCAAAATTAACCTTGTTTCTAAATCAACTCTTCCAGAGTTTTGGGGTCGCCATATCCTAGATAGTGCTCAACTTTTTTCATTATTTGGTGAAAAAACTGGAAAATGGGTTGATCTTGGGAGTGGTGGTGGTTTTCCAGGCCTGGTTGTTGCAATTTTATCAGATGAGCTTGGTATACCAAACAGACTCTCTCTTGTAGAGGCCGATGTTCGAAAATCTGTATTTTTAAAAACAGTTTGTAGAGAGCTCGGCCTAAAAGTTGATGTGTACAATAGTCGAATAGAAGAGTTGCCAAAGATGTCGGCTGATGTTTTAAGTGCTAGAGCTCTCGCACCTCTTAAGACTCTATGTTTTTACGCTGAAAAACATTTGAAAAAAGATGGTTTGGCGGTTTTCGCAAAAGGCGAAAGTTGGGAGTCAGAGGTGTTTGAAGCCCAAAAAAATTGGATTTTTGATTTTGACGCTGTTAAAAGTAAATTGCATGAAGGGTCAGTTATATTGGCTCTAAGAGGTATTAAAGGTGTCTAATAGTAGTACCAACAATGACTTTAAGGTGGTAGCTGTTACAAATCAAAAAGGCGGTGTTGGGAAGACCACAACCACAATAAATTTGAGCGCAGCTCTTGTGGAGCTAGGAAAAAAAGTACTTATTATCGACTTAGACCCTCAGGGAAATGCGTCGACAGGTCTTGGAATCGATTATGAGCAGAGGAACCTAACTGTCTATGATGTCCTCTTGGCAGAAGCAGCTATTTCTAGCGCAATTTTGCCTACCTCCATGGAGGGCCTCGATATTGTGCCGTCAACAGTAGACCTTAGCTCAGCGGATATAGAGTTAATTAAAACATCAAATCACAGTACTGCTCTTTCCAGGGCTTTGGTTGATGACAAGACCTTGGCGGGTAATTATGATTTTATTTTTGTGGACTGTCCGCCTTCGTTGAGCCTATTAACTATTAATGCAATGGTTGTCTCAGATTCTGTTCTTATACCTTTGCAGAGTGAATTCTTTGCTTTGGAAGGACTGTCACAACTAATGCTGTCTGTCCGAGAGGTCAGAAAGTCTGTAAACACTGGGCTTCGGTTTGAGGGTGTCGTACTAACAATGTTTGATCGACGTAATAATTTAAGTCAGCAAGTTGAGAAAGATGCCAGAGAAAACTTGGGCGAACTTGTTTTTAAGACAGTGATACCAAGAAATGTTAGAGTAAGTGAGGCGCCATCGCACTCTGTGCCCGTTTTGACTTACGAGCCTAGATCCCGGGGGGCGCAGGCTTATAGAAGATTAGCTAAAGAGTTTTTAAAAAATAATAAAAGTATTTAATGCAAATTTTGGGTAACCATTATGAATAATAAAACTAATAAAAACAAGGGCTTAGGGAGGGGCCTCAGTTCTCTCATTGCTGATGTTTCAGGCTTGGCTGATACAGAGATGTCATCAGATTCTATGGTGGTTGATAGATCAGGATATCGTAGTGAACCAATAATAAACATCTTCCCAAATCCGGAACAGCCCCGTCGAACTTTTAGTGATGAAGGCTTGAGAGAGCTATCAAAGAGCATTCAAGAGAGGGGTATCGTTCAACCGCTCATTGTTAGAAAAAAATCAAATGCCGATGGGTTTGAAATAGTAGCTGGGGAAAGAAGGTGGCGAGCAGCTCAGCTTGCGCAATTGGACTCTTTGCCGGTGATAGTAAAAGATTTCTCAGATAATGAGGTTCTTGAGGTTGCAATTATCGAAAATATTCAACGTGAAGAATTGAATCCAATTGAGGAGGCTCGTGGGTATCAGCAGCTGATGGAAAAGTTTGGAAGGACCCAGGAACAGGTTTCTACTGCTCTAGGAAAAAGTAGAAGTTATGTTGCTAATCTCGTAAGGTTGTTAAATTTACCCGATGAAGTAATAGGTTATTTAGTGTCAGGGCAGATCAGTGCTGGTCATGCTAAGGTTTTGGTTTCATCTGACGAGGCAATAAAAATCGCCAGGTTGATAATCTCAGATAATCTGTCAGTAAGGGAGACAGAGAAATTAGCGCGCTCACTTAATAAGTCAGACAATAAGATCTTAAATCAAAAACCGAAAAAAACTACTTTAAAACATAAAGATACGGATACGAAGGCTATTGAGAACGAGTTGTCTGCTGCTTTGGGTTTGAGGGTTTTCATAGAGCACAGTGCTGGTGGTGAAAATGGTAGTATAATTTTGAAGTACAAAACTTTAGAAGAGTTTGATCGAGTTCGTGATCTCTTAATTGGAGAAGAGTGAGTCAGTAAAAAGTATCCTCAGTCAGCTTATTAATAATTTGGTTTAAAACTAGTCGCCCAGAGGTATTAACGAAAAGCCTATCATCATCTATAGTGATTAACCCAAGATCAGAAAGGTATCTAATTTTATGTTCTTTTATTTTGTGATCACAAATCTTCTCCACTCTTGAAAGAGATATTCCTTCGGCAATACGTAGACCCATTAAAATATATTCTTTTGCCTGATCTAAAGGTGCTATATTGGCATTATTTTCATAAATTTTTTCGTTTATAACAGCATTTAACCATTTTTGAGGGTTGCGCTCGCTCTCTGTGGCAATTTTTTTGTTATCGACAGTTACACGACCGTGTGCCCCTGGCCCAATCCCTAAATAGTCACCATACTTCCAATAAATTAGATTATGTTTACTTTCGGACCCAGGTTTTGCGTGGTTGGACACTTCATACGCGGGCAAATTATATTTGTCACACAGGCTTTGGGTTAGCTCATAAAGGGTCGCAGAGTGATCATCCGTTGGAAGCCCTCTGAGTTTACCTTTCTTGTACAAACTATCGAAAGCAGTACCTTGTTCAATAGTCAATTGGTAAAGAGAAATATGGCCGGTTTGCAATCTAAGTGCTCTTTCAAGCTCGGCGGACCATTCATCAACTGTTTGCTCTTGCCTGGCGTAGATAAGATCAAAACTTGTCTGACTGAAAATAGAATTTGAAATTTCTATTGCATTAATCGCCTCGGTTGCAGAGTGTAAGCGTCCAAGTCTTTTCAAATCTATATTATTTAGGGCCTGTACTCCAACAGATAGTCTATTGATACCGGCGAGTTGGTAGTCTTTAAATTTAATAGCCTCAACGGAAGACGGATTAGCCTCTAAAGTTATTTCTAACTCATTTGAAACAGTCCAAAGAGATTTAATTTTATCGATAATTTCAGACACCACTTCGGGATTCATTAGGCTGGGAGTGCCGCCTCCGAAAAATATCGTGTTAAGTAGCCTTGGCGTCGTCTTTCTTGAAGCATTTTCAAGGCATTTTAGATATGCCTTGAGCCAGGCTTTTTGGTCAATCTCTAGCGATACATGGCTATTAAAGTCACAATATGGGCATTTGGACTCACAAAAAGGCCAGTGTATATAAATTCCAAAGCCACCATTTTTCCAGTCTTGTTCCAATTAAAAACAGCCAGATAATAATTTTGAAAAAGCGTCAGCGCGGTGGCTGATTTTATTCTTCTCCCAACGGTCCATTTCTCCAAACGTTTCACTGTAGCCGTTAGGTAAAAAAATTGGATCATAGCCGTGACCATTTTCTCCCCGCATAGGCCACACCAAAGAACCCTCTATCAGTCCTTCAAAAACTTCATCATGACCGTCGGGCCATGCTAAAACTAAGGTACACCGAAACTGCGCAGATCTTGGATATGCTGCATCAACCTCACTTAGTGCATTATGAGTTTTCTCCATAGCATATACGAAGTCCCTTCCTCCCGAAGTTTCTGCCCAATCGGCGGTATATACCCCTGGAGCACCGTTTAGAGCGTCAATGGTAATCCCACTGTCATCAGCCAATGATGGCAAATTACTCATTTTTGCAGAAAAGTGTGCCTTAATCCGTGCATTACCGACAAAAGAATCCTCAGTTTCCTCAGGTTCATTAATATTAAGCTGCTTTGCTCCTATAATATTAATTTTGAATGGCTCAAATAAATGCCTGATTTCTTCGAGCTTACCCTGATTATGAGTGGCAATTACTAGCTGTTCGCCAGAAAATTTCCTTGTCATTCAGTTGCCTTTTCCTGTGCTATTATCAAATCCTTGATACCTTTAATAGCCAGGTCCATAAGTTCATCTAATTGGCTTCGTGAATACGTTGATCCTTCAGCACTGATCTGTGTTTCTATCATATTGCCAGATCCCATCATGATAAAGTTTCCATCCACTCCTGCCTCACTGTCCTCAGAATAATCTAGGTCCAGTATAGGCTGACCAGCGTAAATTCCACAGCTGATAGCTGCTATTGGGGAAATTAACGGATCGGTTGTTACTGTCCCCTCTTTTAAAAGTTTTTTAACCGCTAACTTAAGAGCGACCCAGCCACCACTAATTGATGCACATCGGGTGCCTCCATCTGCTTGTATAACATCACAATCAACTGTTATTTGTCTCTCGCCTAACGCGACTCTATCAACACCAGCTCGCAAAGATCGCCCAATTAACCTCTGAATTTCAACGGTTCTCCCTCCTTGCTTTCCGGAGGCAGCTTCACGACGCATCCGGCTACCGGTTGATCTCGGCAACATGCCATATTCTGCAGTAACCCATCCCAAGCCCGATCCCTTTACAAATGGTGGCACTCTATCTTCCACCGTCGCGGTACATAGGACGTGGGTATCTCCAATTTTGATAAGGCAGGAGCCTTCAGCATGTTTTGTAACATTTGTTTCAATTGTAATAGGTCGAATTTCGTCAAGATTTCTACCAGATGGACGCATAAAATTTCCTTTTTTTGGTAAAGGAATACATTTCCTTTAATGTATTTTGCAACCCCGATTGACCTTTTCCCTATCGTTACATTATTTAGTTAGTGAGGAAAATTTATGACTAAATCGAATAACATTTTAACTGAAATGAATGATCGTTCCAAGGAGGTCTTTCAGCGTGTTGTTGAGGGGTATTTGCAAAGCGGTGAACCAGTAGGCTCTAGAACTTTAACACGAAGTTTAAGTGAAAATTTAAGTGCTGCTACCGTCAGAAACGTTATGCAAGATTTAGAATATCTTGGTTTGCTCGATAGTCCGCATATTAGCTCAGGTAGAATACCGACCCAAATAGGTTTAAGAATGTTTGTGGACGGCCTCCTTGAAGTAGACGGCTTAGAGATTACGGATAGGGAAAAGCTTGATGGCACCATAAATGAAAACTCCAATGATATTGCAGGGGCTTTGGATAAAATAGGTTCTGCTCTTTCTGGTATAACCCAGGGGGCCTCTTTAGTTTTAAGTCCGAAACAGGAATCAGAAATAGAACACATTGAATTTGTGTCACTTGCGCATGATCGAGCACTTGTTGTTTTAGTTTTTTCAAATGGTCATGTTGAGAATAGGCTTTTTAAACCCCCGTTAGGCCAAACTCCAAGCTCACTAAAAGAGGCAGCAAACTTTTTAAATTCTATAATGCAAGGTCGAACCTTGTCACAAGCTAAGGAAATTATTAAACAGGAAATTTCAATTAGAAGACAGGAGTTGGATAGTTTAGCTGCAGAACTTGTCGAGAATGGAGTTGTCTTTTGGGAGGCTAAGGGAGACAGGCAAGAAAGATTAATTGTTAGGGGGCGAGCGAATCTACTTGCAAGCGAGGCGGAAGAAGAAGAGCTTGAACGCATTAGACTTTTATTTAATGACTTGGAAAGAAAGCAAGATATAGAAGAATTTCTTGACTTGACTGAACAAAGTGATGGTGTTCGCATATTTATTGGCTCAGAAAACAAACTTTTTTCACTTTCGGGTTCATCTTTGGTTTTTTCTCCCTATATGAATTCTGATAAAAAGGTTATCGGTGCGGTTGGTGTGATTGGTCCAACGAGATTAAACTATGGCCGCATCGTGCCAATTGTGGATTATACAGCGCAACTGGTTGGAAAACTAATTTCCGATCGTAGTTAGAGGTGAAATATGGCGGACCCCAAAGAGGACGACTTTTTAGATGACATAGAAGATGCCGCTTCCGAAGAAGCAGAAGTGGAAATGATTAATATTAACGAAGAAGCAGATCGATTAGATGAGTTAGAGGCTATTAAGAGTGAGCGAGATGAATTTAGGGATCGTTTTGTACGCGCTTTAGCCGACGCGGAAAATGCACGGAAGCGTGCTGATAAAGATCGTAGAGAGGCTGAAAATTATGGGGGATCAAAGTTAGCAAGAGATTTGCTTCCGGTATATGACAATCTAAAAAGAGCTGTTGACGCAGTCACAGAGGAGCAGCGGTCGGTCGCCTCAGGTTTAATCGAGGGTGTTGAATTAACGATGCGTGAATTGCTAAATGTTTTTACAAAGCATGGTATTACTTTAATATCTCCAGAAGTTGGTGATAAATTTGATCCAAAACTTCATGAAGCGATGTTTGAGGCACCTTTACCCGATACGAAAGCTGGTGATATTATACAAGTTTCAGGCGAAGGATTTATGCTTCACGATAGGCTCTTAAGACCGGCCAAAGTCGGTGTATCATCGTCTGTAGATGGTTAGTTAAGCGATATTCTTCAAAGGTCGGTTTTATCAGAAATTTCTTTAAGTTTATACAATATTTGTAACGCTTCATTGGGCGATATTTGATCTGGGTAAATGTCTTTTAACTCGTTCAACAGTTCTTTATTATGGTCGGCGTCTGCGTTAAAGTCATCATTTAGGTGATGTAAAAATAGAGGTAAACCCTCTCCAAGAAGCTCCTTCGCAGGGCCTTTCTCGGTGTCTCTTTTTTCGAGCTCATTAAGAATGACATTTGCTCGGTTGATAACTGTAGCGGGTAGCCCAGCTAATTTTGCAACCTGGAGCCCATAGGAGCGATCGGCAGCCCCCTGGCGTACTTCATGAAGAAAAATCACCTCATTCTTCCACTCTTTTACAGCAACAGTTGCATTTTTAACCCTTGTTAGCGTATCTGAAAGGGTGGTTATCTCGTGATAATGCGTGGCAAATAGAGATCTGGATTTGTTGACTTCATGAAGATACTCCAATGTTGACCAGGCGATTGCTAACCCATCATATGTTGCTGTACCTCGGCCGACTTCATCTAAAATTACTAATGCTCGATCGTCAGCTTGGTTTAAAATTGCAGCCGTTTCTACCATCTCAACCATGAATGTTGACCTGCCTCTAGCGAGGTCATCAGAAGCACCAACTCTACTAAACAACTGACTTACGACCCCAATATGAGCTTTAGTAGCAGGAACAAAAGATCCCATTTGTGCTAGAATAGTTATTAAGGCATTTTGCCTAAGGAAAGTTGATTTGCCCGCCATATTAGGCCCGGTTAGTAGCCAAATAGACCCATCGCTTAATTGACAGTCATTTGGGATGAAGCCCTTACCTTCATTTTTTAGTGCCCTCTCAACCACAACGTGGCGCCCACTTTCGATTTCAAAGGTCTTAGACTTGTCTACGTTAGGTTTACACCAGTCTTCTTGAAGCGCTAAAGTCGCCAAGCTGTTAGTAACATCGAGCACGGCTAAAGCCACGGCAGCACTAGATAGTTTTTCAAAATTTTTGATTACCAATGAACTCAATTCGTTAAAAATACGTTTCTCTATTTCTAAAGCTCTCGCATTTGCATTTATGATTTTGGTTTCGGTCTCCGATAAATCTAATGTAGTGAAGCGCATTTGATTAGCGGTGGTTTGCCGATGAATAAATCTATCTGACATTGAGCTGTTCTGAAGCTTTTCTGCATTCTTTGTGGTAGTTTCTATGAAATAGCCAAGAACATTGTTGAATTTAATTTTCAGGGACTGAACGTTAGTGAGTTCTATTAGATCTCTCTGCATCTCAGCAATTATTTTAGTACCATCTTTTTTTAAGTTCCTGGTTTCATCTAATTCTGAGTTATATTTTTCTGAAACAAACCCACCATCACGGATCAGTAGTGGTGGCTCAGGAACTATTGCTTTCTCAAGTATCGAAATAATTTCTTCATGCCCTGTAAGTTTTTCAACTGCTATTATTATCTCTTCAGGAAGGTCTTGATCTTTTAAACTCTTAGCTATTTGTTTCCCCTGTGCCAAGCTTCTACAGATGTTTACCAAATCTCTTGGGCCTGCACGGTCCAAAGACACTCTTGAGAGGGCACGTTCAAGATCAGGCACACTCTTTAGTAAAGTGGTAAGGGTCTCGCTTAGCTCAACGTTGTCAATCAGAAATTCAAGAGCTTGATGCCTATTTTTAATTAGAGCTAAATCCATGCTTGGAGATGATATGCGACGCTCTAAAAGCCTTCCGCCCGCTGCTGTTACTGTGAGGTCAATAGTTCCCAGCAAAGACCCATGTTTCGTTCCTTTATTAATTGATTTTGTCAATTCGAGATTTCGTCTTGTTGCAGCATCTATCTGCATACTATCTGCTTTTAACTCAACTCGTGGTGGTCTGAGTATTGGCAGCTTACCTTTTTGGGTAGCATCTAAATATTCAGCTAATGCACCGAGCGCGGATATTTGTGATCGGCTAAATCCTCCAAATGCATCCAAAGAAGAAACTGAGAAGAGTGTCTTTAATCGTTCTTCCCCAGAAGTGCTATCAAATGCAGATTTACCTCTTTGCGTTGCCGTTGCACCGTTTTCTTTTATTGCTTCAACAACATTCTTATCAACATTTTCAACTATGAGCACTTCAGATGGTGTTAAACGTGCTAATTCTGCAAGAAAGTCTTCAACTTTATTTAGAGATAAGACACTCATTAAACCTGTGGAAATGTCTACCCATGCTAAGCTGTGCTCTTCTCTTACTAATGAATATGCCGCCAAAAAATTGTTTGACCTTGCTTCTAAAAGGCTGTCCTCCGTCAATGTGCCGGGGGTCACTAGCCTCACAACGTCACGTTTTACAACTGATTTTGAGCCCCTTTTTTTTGCCTCTGCAGGGCTTTCTAACTGTTCACATACAGCTACTTTGTGACCTGACTTAATTAAGGTTAATAGGTAACTTTCGGATGAGTGATGAGGAACTCCACACATAGGAATATCAACGTTGTTGATTTTACCTCTTTTTGTGAGTGCGATATCAAGAATTCTCGATGCTGTTACAGCGTCATCAAAGAATAATTCGTAGAAATCACCCATCCTATAAAATAGCAGAGCATCAGGATATTGACCTTTAATCTCCAGATACTGAGCCATCATAGGTGTCACAAAAATCTCCTTACATTTATTATCTTTTAAGCCTATTAGACTATTCGATAAAACTGAACAGAAAACAAATTATAGTATCTCGGTAATCATGATAGTACAGTTACTTTACAGCTGGGGAATTTACTAATGAAAAATACAAAGTTTACTAGAGATGAAGCACTTGCGTTTCACATGGAGCCAGTACCGGGAAAATGGGAGGTTAATGCTACAGTCCCTATGGCAACTCAGCGTGATTTATCACTGGCATATTCTCCCGGTGTTGCAGTGCCTTGTTCGGAAATTTCGGAAAACCCTGAGCTCGCCTATGACTACACAAACAAAGGAAATTTAGTTGCAGTAATTTCTAACGGGAGTGCCGTTTTAGGATTGGGAAATCTTGGGGCGCTAGGAAGTAAACCTGTTATGGAAGGGAAGTCGGTTTTATTTAAAAGGTTCGCTGATGTTAATTCAATCGATATAGAACTAGATACAGAAGATCCTGATGAGTTTTGCAGGGCAGTAAAACTGATGGGGCCAACTTTCGGTGGTATCAATCTGGAGGACATTAAGGCTCCAGAGTGTTTTATTATTGAACAGCGCCTTAAGGATGAGATGGACATTCCTGTATTTCATGACGATCAACACGGAACAGCAGTAATTTGTGCAGCTGGTCTAATAAACGCTTTGTACTTATCCGATAAGAAGATCGAAGAAGTAAAAATTGTTTTGAATGGTGCGGGTGCAGCAGGAATAGCTTGTATTGAGCTTTTAAAGTTTATGGGTGCTCGTCATGAAAACTGTATAGTTTGTGATACAAAAGGAGTAATTTTCCAGGGACGTACAGAGGGTATGAACCAATGGAAATCTGCACATGCAGCAAAAACAAAGTCAAGAACATTGGCGGAAGCATTAGATGGAGCAGACGTGTTTATTGGTGTTTCCGTTAAAGGTGCTGTTACCCAAGAGATGCTTAAGACCATGGCAAAAGATCCAGTAATATTTGCAATGGCAAATCCTGATCCTGAAATAACTCCTGAAGAAGCACATGAGGTTCGTGTTGATGCGATTGTTGCTACTGGCAGAAGCGATTATCCAAACCAAGTTAACAACGTTTTGGGATTTCCATATCTGTTTCGAGGGGCTTTAGATATTCATGCCAGGGCAATTAATGAAGAGATGAAGATAGCATGTGCTACCGCCCTTGCGGAACTTGCTCGCGAAGATGTGCCAGATGAGGTTGCTGTAGCTTACGGAAGGGAATTAAAGTTTGGGCGCGATTATATTATACCAACCCCATTTGATCCGCGCTTGATTTTTCGAATCCCGCCGGCTGTTGCAAAAGCTGGAATGCAAACGGGAGCGGCGAGGCGTCCAATCATCGACCTTCCCAATTATGAATTATCTCTAAAATCCAGGATGGATCCAACTGCGTCAATTCTACAAGGCATGCATGTTAGGGCCCGGTCAAACCAAGCAACGATGATATTTGCAGAGGGTGACGACCCAAGAGTTCTTAGAGCCGCTGTAACATATCAGCGTAGTGGTCTGGGTAAGTCTCTTGTAGTTGGAAGAGATGATGACGTAAAATCTAAGCTTGAAGATTTAGGCTTAGCAGACGCTATTAATGAGCTTAAGGTAGTTAATGCCGCAAAAACAGAGCACTTGGAATCCTATAAAGATTTTTTATATGACCGCCTGAAGAGAAAAGGTTTTGATCCAGCAGATGTACACAGAATAGCCTCAAGAGATAGGCATGTTTTTGCTGCATTGATGTTGGCACATGGACATGGAGACGGTCTGGTTACAGGGGTGACCAGAAAATCAGCAATTGTTCTTGATAGAATTAATCACGTATTTGATGCAAATGCTGATAATGGTGTTACAGGGGTCACAGCATTAATTCACAAGGGAAGAATAATATTAATAAGTGATACTTTGGTCCAAGAGTGGCCTAATGAAAAGGATCTGGCTGATATTGCGGAAAATGCGGCAGTGGTAGCTCGCCAATTAGGTTTAGAGCCAAGGGTTGCATTCGTAAGCTTCTCAACATTTGGCCATCCAGTATCCGAGCGAGCAGAAAAAATGTATCTCGCACCAGCAGAACTTGATGCTAGGTCAGTTAATTTTGAATATGAGGGAGAAATGACAGCAGATGTCGCTCTGAATATGAAGGCGATGGAAGCGTATCCCTTTTGTCGCTTAACAGGCCCTGCGAATATACTGGTTGTGCCGGCACGTCATTCAGCTAGTATTTCCGTTAAACTGATGCAAGAAATGGCTGGTGCAACGGTTATTGGCCCAATTCTTACGGGCATAGATAAATCCATTCAGATTTGTTCTACAGCCTCAAATGCAACAGATATATTAAATATGGCTGTTCTGGCATCCTGCAAAGTCGGCACGCATCAAAGCTAGGGTCATATTTAATCATCATCGTAGTTTATTCCGTAAATTGCGCTGAAGACCCCCAAAGCTCTTTGACGGTATCGTTTCTTCTACATGAATTCCTGTAGAGTTTATACGCATTAGATTGTTTTCTTGGACCAAATCTGGTGAGAACAAAATTTTCGCCTTTATAGTAATCTTGGTGATAATCTTCGGCGATGTAAAATTTTTCCAATTTAATTATTGGGGTAACTATTTTTCTATCAAGTTCTTGTTCTGCTTTTTCTATCGCGGCCTTTGCTTTTTCATCTTGTATTTTGTTTTTTGTAAATATAGCCGTTCTGTAACTTTCTCCACGGTCACAGAATTGCCCTCCATCATCTGTGACATCAACGGATCTCAAAAAAATATGCAAGATCTCGTCTAATGTAATTATGGCAGGATCAAATTCAATTTCCACTGCTTCATAGTGGCCAGTACCACCTTGAACGACTTCTTTGTAGGTGGGGTTTTGTGAGGTCCCACCCGTATATCCTGAGATTGCTTCTTTTACTCCTTCAAGACCTTCGAAATCGGCTTCAACACACCAAAAGCAGCCACCTGCCACAACAATCTTATCTGTTCCTGCTAACAACATGTTTTGACCAAACATAGAACCAATAAAAAGAATAACAGATTTGAGTAAGAATCTTGAAAGCATTGCTTGCCCTTGCGTATTTAAAATATTGTTTGAAGTTCGACTTAGATTTAAATTCAATTTAGTCCATTGAAACAAATTTATTATTTTATATTGAAGCTTTTTGCGTCACTAATATGAAACCACTTCAAAACAACCGAAAGAGTATCGCGTCAATGCATGTAAGTACCCATCAAGCTAAAGAGGATTTTCGAAATGAAGATCTTAAAATTTATCTCAATGGTGACATTGTTGAGAAAGCAAATGCAGTAGTAAGTGTCTATGATAGCGGGTTTATGCTTGGAGATGGTGTTTGGGAAGGATTGAGATTGCACAACGGACAATGGACTTTCATTGATGAACATCTTGATCGTCTTTTTGAGGCAGCGCGTGCAATCGATCTAGATATCGGGCTTGATCGAGAGGCAGTTGAGAAAGCTCTTGTGCAAGTTCAGCAGGCTAACTCGATGCATACTGATGCTCACGCTAGACTTATGGTTACCAGAGGGGTTAAAACCCGTCCCTTTCAGCATCCATCGTTATCTCAATCAGGTCCAACATTTGTAATTATAGCTGAGCATTCGCAGCCAAAATTACCAAGGCCAATTAAATTAGCTAGCGTCCCGCATATAAGGGGTTTACCTATGTCGCAAGATCCAAAACTGAATAGTCATTCAAAGCTCAATTGCGTTTTAGCTTGTATTGCTGCAGAGAAAGCTGGTGCAGATGAGGCTTTAATGTTGGATGTGAATGGTTTTGTTAACACAACAAATGCGTGTAATTTTTTCATAGTTCGAAAAGAGCAAGTTTGGACCAGCACTGGTGATTACTGCATGAACGGCATTACCCGTCAAAAAGTTATAGATTTATGTAAAGAGAATAATATAGAAGTTTATGAAAAAAATTTTTCATTATCAGAGACTTACAGTGCTAAAGAAGCATTTTTAACAGGCACTTTTGGTGCCCAAACTCCAGTAGGTGAAATTGATGGGAGAGTAATAGGTGATGGCACTATGGGTCCAATAACCAGTTTCTTAAGACAAGCCTATAAAGACCTAATCAAGAAAGTCACAAATTAATGCAAATTGCAATGTGGTCTGGACCTAGAAATTTATCAACAGCGATGATGTATTCATTTGGAAATAGGCCTGATTTTGATGTTATTGATGAGCCCTTTTATGCAGCATATCTAAATAAAACTGGGATCGTTCATCCAATGCGAGATGAAATAATTTCATCTCAGCAGATAGATCCAGAGTCTGTTATAAGTGACTTGTTAAATAAAAAATATGACGGTGGGTCTCATCGTTATCAAAAACATATGACTCAGCATATGCTCAAAGATTTTGATCTAACCTGGATGAAAAAAGTAATAAATGTTTTTTTAATCAGACACCCTGCGAGGGTCATAAAAAGTTTTGGTGAAAAATTAAATCATGCCACTATTGAGGACATAGGGTTCAAACAACAACTTAATTTATTTAATTATGTTTCTTCAATTGGTCAAAAACCGATAGTTATTGATAGCTTTGATATTCGCAAAGACCCCCGATCAGCTTTAGAATGTCTTTGTAACGAGGTTGGTTTAGAATTTATGTCTGAAATGCTTTCTTGGCCAAAAGGTGGACACAAAAGTGATGGAATTTGGGCTAGTCATTGGTATGGGTCTGTTCATTTGTCGGAAGGTTTTTCTGGTGAAGAGGCTAATCTCCCAATTCTTAATTCGGAGCAAAACGGAATTTCAAGAAATGCATTGCCATTTTATAGGGCTCTTGAGGGATACAAACTCAAGTTTTGAGATTGTTTAAATATTATCAAACTCTTCAAGAACAGTTTTATAAACAGATTTTTTAAATGGAACTATTTCATCTAATAAATATTCTTTTGATATCCATTTCCATTTTGAAAACTCAGGTTGCTCAGTGGTAATGTTTATGTCTGTGTCTTTGCCAAGAAATTTAAATAAAAACCATTTTTGTTTTTGACCTCTGTACTTACCATTCCAAAGTTTAGGGATTAAGTCCTCTGGTAAATCATATGATAGCCATTTTGAAGTTGAAGCAATCAATTGAACGTTGTGTCTTTTAACGCCCGTTTCTTCTAATAGTTCTCTATATGCTGCTGTTTCAGGTTCTTCATTTCCATCAATACCTCCCTGTGGCATTTGCCAAGCATTTTGATTGTTGTCTAACCTTTGACCCACAAATACATATCCGTCATCATTTACCAACATTATCCCAACATTGGCTCGATATGGGAGATCTTTATATATGGTTTGCATTAATTCTGGATGGCGATAGCAGATAGGCCACTTAAAATATCAATTGCATAGGCTAATTGATAATCGTCTTCTCGTAGTTTAGCAGCATTTTCTGCTTTCAGCCTATCAGCCTCTATCTGCTGAATTTCATCTTCTGAAAGGCTATCATTGGAGAGTGCACCTCTAAGATCTGCTTCACTACGATTACGCCTACTTTCTTCTTCCTCTGAATCTGCACTTTTTCTCTTTGGCTGTTCGACTATAATATTAGGTGATACACCCAAAGCTTGTATAGATCTTCCAGAAGGAGTGTAATAGCGGGATGTTGTAAGTCTCATTGCTCCCTCGCCCCTTAGGGGCATGACAGTTTGAACGGAACCTTTACCAAAACTACGGGTGCCAACAACAATTGCCCTGCGGTGATCTTGTAAAGCGCCTGCAACAATTTCAGAGGCAGATGCAGATCCGCCATTTATTAAGACAACAATTGGCTTTCCATCTGCCAAGTCTCCCGGCTTTGCGGTATATCGTTCACTATCTTTGCTGTATCTACCGCGTGTGGAAACAATTTCTCCTTTTTCTAAAAAGGCGTCTGATACTCGAATTGCTTGGTTTAGAAGTCCACCGGGATTGTTTCGTAAGTCAAGAACTATTCCGTTTATATTTTCCATGCCTCCAGCTTCATTAACCTGCTTTTCTAAGCCATCAACTAGATTTGGGTAGGTTTGATCATTAAAGGTAGTTATTCTAAGTACCACTGTGTCACCTTCGGTTCTGGCTCGTACTGCGGTTAACTTGATTGTGTCGCGAATTATTGAGACATCGAAGGGTTCATCCTCTCCTTCTCTTACAACTGTAATTACAATTTCAGATCCAACAGGTCCCCTCATCATTCCTACTGCCTCGTCAAGAGTTAATCCCAATAAGCTCTGGCCATCAACATGAGTTATGAAATCTCCCGCTTCCATGCCTGCAGCGTCAGCTGGAGTACCATCGATCGGTGAAACTACCTTTACGAAACCTTCTTGCTGGGTAACTTCTATTCCCAGACCTCCAAACTCACCTCTTGTTTGTACTCTCATTTTGGCAGCATCATCTGCAGATAGATAACTCGAATGAGGGTCAAGTGATGTGAGCATTCCGTCGATGGCTGCTTCAATTAGATCCTTGCTGCTTACTTCTTCAACATACTCAGATCGGATGCGTTCAAAAATATCTCCAAAGAGGTCTAATTGTTCGTATATTGTTTTTTTGGTTTCTGCATCTTGTGCTAATACTGGCCCTGCTAATTTAACAGATACTAGAGCCCCTAAAGCACACCCCACAATTCCAGCTAACAAATACTTCTTCATATCATTATTCCTTATCGAATTCGAACCAGTCAAACGGATTTTGGGGTTCATTATTGCGTCTTACTTCAATATATAGGGATTGTGAAAGTCTTCCACTATTCAATTCTTTTTCAGTTGTAAAAGTTTCAATATTTATATCCTCACCTCCCATCAATCCCACAAGGCTTGCTTCAGGCAGTATTTGACCTGGCTCACCAAATACTTGATTTAAGCCTGCGAAAATAAATAAAATCCCTTCACTAGGTTCCAAAATGGATACCATTCCATAGTCTGATAAGGGTCCTGCATAGCGCACTGTCGCGGCGACAGGTGAAGTTACAATTGCATATTCTTTAGTACGTATAATTATTCCTGGCCTTACTATCCCAGCAGCATCTGCCTCATTAAATTTGCGAGTGACCAAACCTTCGGTTGGAGGAGCCAAGCCTCCTTTATTATTTTTTAAAATGGGTTCGTTCGGTATAATGAGCTTTCTCTCCAGAAAATTCAGTGCAACAGCAAATTCACCCAATGATTTGGAGCTTTTTGATAATGAGGAGATTTTTTCTGGATCATCAATAAAACGCTGTGGAAGGTCCGTTCTATCGGATGCTGCTTTTACAAGAGTGGCTCTTGCGGTTTGAATAATTTCAAGAGAAAGCTGCATTTCCTTTTCCGCCCTTTGACTAAGGTTTGTTAATAGCTGCAGCTTGTCTAGATCTTTATTAAGCCCCTCAGCTTCAGTACGTATCCCCTCTAAAATATCAGATAAAATTAGTGATGAACGAGCAGTATTTAATGCACCTTCTGGGTGTAATAATTTTGATTGAAGGGGCTCTTGTCCCACAACTAATAGTGCACCTGCCAGTTTTGATATTTTCTCTTTTTGAAATATAAGGTCTTTGTTTAGTTTTCCTGTCTGTAATTTAATAAACCTATACTTAGATCTTAAATCACTTAATGAGTTCTCAGTTTTTTGAATTAAATTGGAAAGTGCTTTTATCCTGTTACGATAAGAATCGGCAGAACTCAGTTTGGTTCGAGCGATATTTAAGTCATCAATAATAATTTGCGTTTGAGAAAAAATAGTTTCATAAGCCAGCAATTTTGGGGCGAACCCGACACCCAAAAGAATAAAAAAAATGGCAATCTTTAATCGCAATTTTCTTTCTCGATCATACTTTTTCCCGTCATTTCAGGAGGCTGTTGTAATCCCATTAAGCAAAGCACTGTTGGTGCCACATCTGCAAGGCGACCATGTTTTCGTAGTTCTATATTCTGATCTACACCATAAATTGCAAATGGTACCAGATTTGTTGTGTGGGCGGTATGATTTATTTTAGTTTCTGGATCTATCATAACCTCGCAATTTCCATGATCTGCCGTCATTATAAGGCATCCATTCTTATCTTTTATAGAAGCCATCAATTGACCTAGTCCAGCGTCTACTGCTTCACATGCTTTTACCGCTGCCTCAAGGTTGCCGGTATGACCAACCATGTCAGGATTAGCATAATTAACGACAATAAAATCGATGCCGGCTCCTATTGCGTTAACTAAGCGATCCGTAACTTTTTCTGCGGACATCTCTGGCTGCAAATCATATGTTGCAACCTTAGGAGATGGTAGCATATCTCTAGTTTCACCCTCAAAAGGTAACTCCGTTCCGCCATTCAGAAAAAAGGTAACATGCGGATATTTTTCGGTTTCGGCCACGCGAAATTGGGTTCTGCCATTTTTAGCAACCCATTCGCCTAGTGTGTTTCTTATAATTTCTTTTGGGTAACACGTCTCCATGAACTTATTGTGTTGTTTTGAGTACTCCACCATGCCTAATAAGCTTGAGAGTTTTGGCCTGTCGCCAACTGAAAATGACTTAAAGCTTGGATCACCAATTGCGCTCAATATTTCCCTTGCGCGATCGGAGCGAAAATTTAAACAAAATATACCATCGCCGTCTTTTACACCTTGGTAGCCGTTTATGATAGTTGCTGGAATGAATTCATCGGTCAAATTACTTTTGTACGCGGAATTGATTGCCTCATGAATATTTTGACAAACAACGTCAGATTCTGATTTTATAATCGCGTTGTAAGCTTGGCTTATTCTTTCCCACCGATTGTCTCTGTCCAAAGCGTAGTATCTTCCAGTAATCGTAGAAATTTCTACATTGCTGGGCATTTCTTTTAATAATTTGTCCGCATATTTAAGCGCAGAGACTGGTGCAACGTCACGTCCATCTGTAATGAGGTGTAGGGCGACTCCTACCTTTTCTTCTGAAAAAATTTTTAATGAGGCCAGTAGATGGTCTATATGTCCATGGACGCCACCGTCTGACAACAACCCGATAACGTGTGCTATACCTTGGCTAGATTTTACTGATTGAACGAACTCCAAAATCGCGTTGTTTTTGTAAAAAGAACCATTCTCAATTTCTAAGTCAATTTGACCAAGGTCCATAGATACTACCCGGCCAGCTCCAATATTTGTGTGACCTACTTCGGAGTTACCCATCTGGCCATGTGGTAAGCCTACATCTGTTCCATGAGTGACTAGTTTTGCAGTAATACTGTTGGCCATGATAGTATCAAAATTGGGTGTTTTAGCAATCAGTGGGGCATTGCCTTCAACCGTATCGCTTTGTCCCCAACCATCAAGAATACATAAGACTACTGGGCTATATTTTTTCAATATTCTGACCTTAAAATTGGTATTTTTTTATTATTTAATGAAAAATTAATTACGGTGATATGGAGTTTTTAAAAGTATAGTAGCACTTCTATATATTTGTTCTGCTAGCATAACCCTTGCCAAACTATGTGGCCATACCATTCTACCAAAAGATAAACTGTAATTTGCTTTTTTTTTCAAATTTGGTTCAATGCCATCAGCCCCACCTATTAAAAATGTGACATTTTTGATTGAATTATCGTTCCAATTTGAAAAAAGAGAGGCAAGATTTGGTGAGGTCATCGCTTTCCCATTTTCATCCAAAATGCAGACTACGGAATTTTTAGGTATAGATTTCTCAAGGAGAATAGCCTCCGCAGAAATACCACTATTTGTTTTGTCCTCAACCTCAACGATATTCGCGGGCCCTAAACCCAATTGTCGTCCTAATTTGTTGAAGCGAGTAATGTAGTCAGATACTAAGACTGCTTCCGGGCTCTGCCTAAGCCGACCAACCGCGCAGATAGTAACACCTAGCATATTAGTGACCTTTATTTCTGGTCCATGGGTGTCCACATTTTTTCGACTTGGTAGAATTCTCTGACCTCTGGTCGGAATACATGGACAATTACATCCCCTGTATCAATTAATACCCAATCACCGGCGTCTTTGCCCTCAACTTTTGAAATGCGCCCAAGCTCGGTTTTTAATATATCAACTAATTTTTGAGATATTGAAGAGACTTGACGCGTTGATCTTCCAGATGCCACTACCATGTAATCTCCAATCGACGTTCTTCCTCTCAGATCGATGGTGGTAATGTCTTCTGCTTTATTTTCGGATAGGGATTTGATTATACAGTTCAATAGCATTTCGCTAGATTCTTTAAAGTCTCCATTTTGATTTGGAGAAGTCCTACTTGCGGTGATGGCCGCCTGGATATTCAAGGTCAGAGTTTAGCCCTCCTATAAAAAGATACTTATATATTAGCATCTATATTAGATATTCTCAACGATCAAAGCAGAGAGATGTAAACATTATGTAAAGTATGACTTTCTATATCTCTTGAAGCTGCTGGTAATTGGTCTTATTAGGTTGGTGTTAAATAATAAAGCAAACCTTTATCTGGGATTTTTAAGAGGAACAAAATGTCTACGGCAAAAACATTATACGACAAGATATGGGACGCTCACATTGTACAAATGGATCCAGACGGCACTTGCTTGCTGTACATAGATCGTCATTTGGTACATGAAGTTACATCCCCGCAAGCTTTTGAGGGTTTGCGTCTGTTGGGACGAAAAGTACGCGCCCCAGAAAAAACCATAGCGGTTCCGGATCATAATGTTCCTACAACATCAAACAGAAATGATGGTATCGATAATGAGGAAAGCCGGATTCAAGTCGAAGCATTGGACAAAAATGCAAAGGATTTTGGAGTACATTATTATCCAGTTTCCGATATTCGCCAGGGGATAGTGCATATTGTAGGTCCTGAGCAGGGCTGGACATTACCGGGAATGACGGTTGTATGTGGTGATAGCCACACAGCGACACATGGTGCATTTGGCGCTCTTGCACATGGGATTGGCACCTCGGAGGTAGAACATGTTTTGGCGACCCAGACCTTAATCCAAAAGAAATCTAAAAATATGAAAGTAGAGATTACCGGTTCATTGCGGCCGGGTGTTACGGCAAAAGATATCACAATGGCTG
The DNA here is from genome assembly GCF_965655845.1 of Candidatus Salinivivens marinus. Classification (NCBI taxonomy): domain Bacteria; kingdom Pseudomonadati; phylum Pseudomonadota; class Alphaproteobacteria; order Rhodobacterales; family Paracoccaceae; genus Candidatus Salinivivens; species Candidatus Salinivivens marinus. The sequence goes on along the minus strand of NZ_CBFHHX010000008.1, from coordinate 1,303 downwards.
TTATTGGTGAGACAGGAACAGCCGGAGGAACGGGTTATGTAATAGAATATTGTGGACAAGCGATCCGAGAGCTTTCGATGGAAGGTCGTATGACAGTCTGTAATATGGCCATAGAAGGTGGTGCGCGAGCTGGTTTAATTGCTCCTGACAAAAAGACTTTTGAATATTGTAGAGGCCGACCCCACAGCCCCAAAGGAGCGTCTTGGGAAATGGCGCTTGCCTACTGGAAAACCCTTTTCAGCGATGAAGAGGCTAAATTTGATAAGGTTGTCACCATAAAAGGAGAGGAGATAGCGCCATTAGTAACGTGGGGTACATCGCCCGAGGACGTTTTGCCCATTACGGCCGCAGTGCCTGATCCGGAAAGCTTTTCTGGTGGTAAGATTGAAGCTGTTAAACGATCTTTGGAGTATATGGGTCTGAAAGCTGGCCAAAAATTATCCGAAATAGAAATTGATACCGTTTTTATAGGATCTTGTACGAATGGTAGGATTGAAGACTTGCGTGCTGCATCTGAAATCCTAAAGGGCAAGAAAGTTAAGGATGGTATGCGTGCAATGGTTGTACCAGGTTCTGGATTGGTCCGAATGCAAGCGGAAGAAGAGGGAATCGCGGAAATATTTCGCAAGGCTGGTTTTGAGTGGAGGCTGGCGGGGTGTTCAATGTGTCTGGCTATGAATCCAGATCAGCTGGCTGAAGGAGAGCGTTGTGCATCAACTTCCAATCGTAACTTTGAGGGGCGCCAGGGTTATCGTGGAAGAACACATTTGGTCTCTCCCGCGATGGCGGCAGCAGCGGCAATTACTGGGAAGCTTACCGATGTGAGGGAGATCCAATAATGGAAAAATTTGAAAAATTAGCTGGTGTGGCCGCATCCATGCCTTTGGTAAATATAGATACCGATATGATTATACCAAAAATCTTTTTAAAGACGATTAAACGCTCTGGTTTGGGTGTAAACTTATTCGATGAAATGCGCTATGACCGTGAGGGAAATGAGAAGCCAGATTTCGTTTTAAATAAAACTCAATATAGAGAAGCAAAGATTTTAGTGGCGGGTGATAATTTTGGATGTGGCTCTTCGCGAGAACATGCACCCTGGGCGATTGCAGATTTTGGGATAAAGTGCGTCGTTTCCACTTCGTTTGCTGATATCTTTTATAATAACTGTTTTAAAAATGGTATTTTGCCCGTGGTTTTGCCGCAAGATCAGGTCGATATTCTAATGAGGGATGCAGAAAAGGGTGCGAATTCAATAATTGAAGTTGACCTCGAAAATCAAACAATTGCCTCATCTGATGGA
>NZ_CBFHHX010000007.1:154264-156626 GCF_965655845.1 Candidatus Salinivivens marinus | reverse complement strand
CCCCATTTAGCGGAAGAGCTGTGGGCGGACTTAGGTGGAGAAGGTCTTGTCGTTTCTGCCGATTGGCCAAAAGCTGATCCAAATTTTTTGATTGATGATGAGATAACCCTACCTATACAAATTAATGGTAAGCGACGAACAGAGATTACTGTTCCACAGGACACTGATCTTGTCGAAATAGAAAAAATTACTCTTCGCTGTGAAGCTGTCGTTAAAGCATTGAATGGCAATACACCTAAAAAAATAATTGTAGTGCCAGGACGAATTGTAAATGTTGTCGTTTAATAAACAAAATTATCTTCTTGCTTTACTATTTAGCGTGTTAATAGCTAGTTGTGCTTTTGAACCGGCTTGGATAGCTAAAGACAATAAAATAAAAATTCTGTGGCAAAGAGTAGATTTAAGGGAACCGATAACAAGTAACGAGTTCCGCTTAAACCGTTATTTAGCGTCACGGATTGGGGATGCCGAGGATGCAGAGTTTTTCTTAGAATACGAACTATTTACGGAAACCAAACGAACTGCATTATCTTTTGATGGAAAAGCATATCGAATTCGCATTCTAGGTGAAGTAAAATTTAGTTTACATCATAGAGAAAAAGATACAATCCTATTGAGTTCGAGCGTAAAGGATAGCCTTGGCTACTCAGACGCGATATTGGCAGTAACTGACCAAGCCTCCGAACGCGACGCCTACAAACGTTTGATGGTGTTACTTGGAGATAGAATAGTTGACGAATTACTTAGTTCTAAGATTATGAACAATGAAACTTAATCCAAGAGAACTTTCGAAGCTTGTAGAAAAACCTGATCCAACTCTAGCTGCAGTTCTTTTTTACGGATCTGACACAATGCGAGTGGCATTGAAGCGTCAAGAGTATTTAGAAAACCTACTGGGTCCAAATGCTGAACAGGAAATGCGATTAACTAGATTTATCGGAGACGACATTCTTAAAGATCGTACAGCTGTTTTTGATGCTGTAAAGTCAGTCGGCTTCTTCCCCGGCCAACGTGCTATATTGATTGAAAATACCTCCGATAAAACATCAAAGATTATTATTGAATGCATTGAAGCATGGAATAAAACTGATGCACACATCGTAGTTACCAGTGGACTATTAAGGCCGACCTCTCAGTTAAGAAAAGCCTTTGAAACTTTTCAAAATACATTAGCTGCACCGATTTACGATAATCCATTAACCGAGATGGAAATTAAAACAGAATTAACGAGAGCTAGTATCCAAATAAATGATCCAAGCATTATGGAAGCCCTGTATAATCTTTCAAAAGAGTTAGAGCCTGGAGACTTTCGTAATACGCTTGAAAAAATTTACCTGTATAAATTAAGCGATAAATCTCCACTAACCGCAAAAGACATTTCTATGTGCATTCCAATTTCTGCTGAGGCCAATATAGAAGAGATAATTCATGCAGTATCAGATGGGAACACTAACAAAATTAATCATATTTTGAATCGACTTGAGGCACAAGGCGTTCAGCCTGTTACGCTGTGTCTTTCATTTCAACGGCATTTCAAAATGCTGCTAAATCTTAAAAACCATGCAGGAACTTCACTAGAGGCAATTTCAAGTTATAAGCCTCCTATATTCGGCCCTAAGCGTAATGCTATTATAAACCAACTAAAACTGTGGAACGAAGAAACTTTAAAGATAGCTCTATCTTCTCTTGTTGAGCTCGATTTAGATTTAAGGTCGGCGACCAGCCGTTACCCCTCTCTCGCAATTACAGAAAGAGTTTTAATTCGAGTGGCAATGATTGCTCGACGATAAAACTATTTAAATCCTAGGTTTTCACCCAAGATATTAAAATCAGATAAAGATTTTGATGCCATATCAACTGCATCGCCAGCCATATTAGCTCTTGCTGAGTCCAGCGCCGTCTGTGCTGCTGTAACAAGCTCGTCAAACATTTCTCTATCAAAATCAGCTTTCAAAACGGCTTTCTCCGCCAGAACCGATACAGTTTCACCTAATTCTGCAAAACCGCCAGTTACCACATACTCACTGGCACCCTTTTCTTGAACCACGCGTAAAATGCCAGGGCGAAGTGTTGTTATTAATGGAGCATGATTAGCCATGGCTGTCATATCCCCATCCGAACCCGGGATCTCTACCGATACTGCCTCTGAAGAGAACAAAAGCTTTTCTGGACTGACTACATCTACTTGCATTGTTTTTACAATAATTCCCTAGGTATCTATGCTGCCTCCGCAGCCATTTTTTCTGCTTTTGCAATTACTTCATCTATTCCACCGACCATATAAAAAGCGCCTTCTGGTAGATGATCATAATCGCCATTAACTACTGCTTTGAAAGATGAAATTGTGTCTTCTAATGGTACT
>NZ_CBFHHX010000007.1:0-154166 GCF_965655845.1 Candidatus Salinivivens marinus | reverse complement strand
GAAAGCGCCTTCTGGTAGATGATCATAATCGCCATTAACTACTGCTTTGAAAGATGAAATTGTGTCTTCTAATGGTACTTGCACACCATCTGAACCGGTAAATACCTTTGCCACGTCGAATGGTTGAGAAAGAAATCGTTGTATTTTTCTTGCACGGGCAACTGTCAGCTTATCTTCTTCAGAAAGCTCATCCATACCTAAGATGGCAATAATATCTTGAAGTGACTTATATCTCTGAAGAATTCCTTGAACTGACCGAGCAACATCGTAGTGTTCTTCCCCGACAACAGCAGGATCCATCAATCTTGAAGATGAATCAAGCGGATCAACTGCGGGGTAAATTCCCAGCTCAGATATGGCACGAGATAAAACTGTCGTAGCGTCCAAATGTGCAAACGTGGTCGCCGGCGCAGGGTCCGTCAAATCGTCAGCAGGTACGTAGACTGCTTGAATTGACGTAATCGAACCATTTTTTGTAGAGGTAATACGTTCCTGCATTGCACCCATATCAGTAGCAAGTGTTGGTTGATAGCCTACGGCTGAAGGTATCCGACCAAGTAGTGCAGAAACCTCAGATCCAGCTTGTGTGAACCTAAATATATTGTCTACAAAAAACAAAACATCTGTACCAGATTGGTCTCTAAACTGCTCGGCCAAAGTCAGGCCAGTTAGCGCAACACGCGCACGAGCACCCGGAGGCTCATTCATCTGCCCATATACTAGTGCAACCTGAGACTCTTCTAGATTATCTGGTTTAATCACGTTAGATTCAATCATTTCGTGATACAAATCATTACCTTCACGGGTACGTTCACCCACACCCGCAAATACAGAGAAACCGGAGTGTACTTTAGCAATATTATTTATCAATTCCATGATCAGAACAGTCTTGCCCACACCGGCGCCTCCGAACAAACCAATTTTACCACCTTTCGAGTAAGGCGCTAGGAGATCGATAACTTTAATACCTGTAACCAAGACTTCTGATTCTGTAGACTGTTCAGCGAACTCTGGGGCTGGTTGGTGAATTGCACGATACTCATCTGACTTAACGGGACCTTGTTCATCAACAGGTTCACCAACAACATTAACAATCCGGCCCAATGTAGCGTTCCCAACTGGTACAGAAATCGGTCCTGCCGTATCAACAACTTCTTGTCCCCTAACTAAGCCTTCAGTGGCATCCATAGCAATTGTGCGCACTGTATTTTCACCAAGGTGCTGAGCTACTTCAAGCACGAGCGTCTTACCATTGTTGTCTGTATTAAGTGCATTCAAAATTTCAGGTAATTGATCGTCGAACTGTACGTCCACAACAGCACCGATTACTTGTGTAACTCTACCTTTTGCATTTGCCATATCTGTTTCTCCGGTTCTTAGAGCGCTTCCGCGCCCGAGATTATTTCAATCAGCTCATTAGTTATCACGGCTTGCCGCGAACGATTATATTGTATTGTTAATTTATCGATCATATCACCTGCGTTCCGCGTTGCATTATCCATCGCGGACATTCTAGCACCCTGTTCAGAGGCGCCGTTCTCCAATAATGCAGAGAAAATTTGAGTGCCTACTCCTCTTGGCAGTAAATCAGCGAGAATTTCTTCCTCCGATGGTTCATATTCATAATTCATGCTTTGTGCGTTGCTGTCCTCAGCATCCTCGAAGCTTGCAGGAATAATCTGTTGCGCAGTTGGTATCTGAGTAACAACATTGACAAATTTTGAATAAAAAAGAGTTGCTACGTCAAACTCCCCAGCCGTGAACCTATCCAAAATTGATTTGGATATCCCCTGCGCATCCGTGTATCGTACTGTCTTTATTTCAGACAAATCAACGTGATCAACAAAATGCTCACTAAGGTCCCTCTTTATAACGTCACGACCCTTTTTACCGACTGTTATGATTTTTACAGTCTTGCCCTGCTCTACAAGTTTTAAAGCGTGTGTTTTTGCTAGCTTCGCAATGTTAGAGTTGAAACCGCCACACAAACCACGCTCAGCGGTCATTACGATAAGCAGGTGCGTCTGGTCTTTACCCGTTCCAACTAATAATTGAGGTCCGCCTGAATCTTTATTGTTTGCAGAGGCCAAAGCGCCCAATACAGAATTGAACCTCTCAGTATAGGGTCGGGCTGCTTCTGCAGAATCTTGAGCACGTCGCAGTTTCGCGGCTGCAACCATCTGCATAGCCTTGGTGATTTTTCGAGTGTTTTTCACACTCTCAATACGATTTTTTAAGTCTTTTAGACTTGGCATAACCGAATCCCCTTAAGAAAAATCTGCCGTGTATTCATCCAAGGCTGAACGGATTTTATCTTCAACTTCACCTTTGATTTTAGGATCATCATTCGTAATATGATCTAACAACCCGCCATGCTTACCCCTTAGATGCGCCAACAAACCTGTCTCGAAAGCGCCAACTTGATTGACGTCAACTTTGTCCAAGTAACCGTTTGTCCCCGCATATATCAAACAAACAATCTCAGCGTTGGTTAGAGGTGAATACTGCGCTTGCTTCATAAGTTCTGTCAGCCGAGCACCACGGTTTAATAACTGTTGGGTGGCTGCGTCTAAATCTGATCCAAATTGAGCAAATGCAGCCATTTCACGATACTGCGCCAAAGATAATTTCACTGGTCCTGCAACTGATTTCATGGCATTCGTTTGAGCAGATGATCCCACTCGAGATACTGATAGCCCGGTATTAACTGCAGGGCGTATACCTTGATAAAACAACTCAGTTTCAAGAAAAATCTGACCATCAGTAATGGAAATAACATTTGTAGGAATAAACGCCGAAACGTCCCCACCTTGCGTTTCAATCACCGGCAAGGCTGTTAAAGATCCAGCTCCATTATCTTCATTTAATTTAGCTGATCTCTCCAGCAACCGTGAGTGTAGATAGAAAACATCTCCAGGATATGCTTCTCGTCCCGGCGGCCGTCTAAGCAACAATGACATTTGACGATAAGCAACTGCTTGTTTGGACAAGTCATCGTAAATGATAAGAGCATGTCTGCCGTTATCGCGAAAATATTCCGCCATAGATGTGGCTGAATAAGGTGCCAAGAACTGCATAGGGGCTGGATCCGATGCTGTTGCAGCAACTACGATTGAATACTCAATCGCACCACTTTCCTCTAGTTTTTTTACAAGCTGTGCAACTGTTGATCTTTTTTGACCCACTGCAACATAGATGCAATATAATTTTTTGCTCTCATCGTCGCCTGCAGCATCATTATAACTTTTCTGATTAAGAATAGTATCCAAAGCTACTGCTGTTTTACCCGTTTGACGATCTCCAATGATTAACTCTCGTTGACCTCTACCAATGGGTATCATCGCATCAACGGACTTCAGACCCGTCGCCATGGGTTCATGTACTGATTTGCGGGGAATAATACCAGGAGCCTTTACATCCGCTACTCTACGCTCTACCCCTTTGATTGGACCCTTTCCATCTAGAGGATTTCCTAGACCATCCACCACGCGGCCCAGAAGAGCATCACCTGCCGGAACGTCCACGATGGAATTAGTACGCTTTACTACATCGCCTTCTTTGATATCCCGGTCAGACCCAAAAATAACGACGCCTACATTGTCACTTTCCAAATTTAGAGCCATTCCACGAATACCCCCTGGGAATTCAACCATTTCACCAGCCTGAACGTTATCAAGGCCGTGAACCCTGGCAATACCGTCGCCCACTGACAAAACACGCCCGATTTCGGCAACCTCAGTCTCTTGACCGAAATTCTTTATTTGATCTTTTAAAATGGCAGATATTTCTGCAGCTTGGATACCCATTACCCGACCTCTTTCATAACAGTTTGAAGGGAATTCAGTTTAGATCGAATTGAAGTGTCTATCATCTTCGATCCAACCTTAATTACAATGCCACCAATGATTGATTCATCAACAGATGCATTAATTTTAATCTCTTTACCTACTCGATCCTTAATAGCTTTCGCTATTTTGTCAGATTGTGCCTTGGTTAGACTTTTTGCGCTAACTACATCAGCCGTGATTTCACCTTTATGCTCAGCTATTAGAGCTTTTAGCTGGCGTAGAAATGAGTCCATAACAAATAGACGTCTTTTTGATGCCATGAGAGCCAAAGTGTTAGTGAGATTTACCAACAACTTCATGTTATTTCCAATAGCTACAATGGCACCCTTTTGCTCATCCCTAGTGTACATGGGCGAGCTGATAAGATCCCTAAGTTCCTGGCTGTCTTTTAGTGCTCTAGCTAAACTTTCAACGTCAGTTTCTAACTTCGCCACTTCATTATCTTCCAGAACCAAATCGAAAATAGCTTTTGAATAACGGGAGGCCACACCCATAGAAATTGAAGCAGTTTCAGACACGTTTTACCTTTCGGCTTAGTAATGCGCCAGTTACATTCACTTTGACGCTGTTCTTCTCACTCGTTTCAGAACAAACTGAAATCGATGCGGTATTAGCAGAGCTAATCAGTTCTAGCAACATGCTAAAATGGATTTAATCGTACAAAATTTCAATAATTTGCCGTTATGATGTTTTTACACTGCTGCTTAGGTGGAATCTTGAGATGAATTTCATATATGATTCTTAGAATAAAGCAGCAGGTTAGCCCACTGGTTTGGGCTCAGCCAATCCTCCTAAAAGCCCAATAGCTTTTTCCTTTGCTGACTTTTTAATTTTGTGAACGGGCGGATACCGAGTGCTTGCTTCAATTATGATTATCCCACCAGCCAAAATGGGAAGGAATTTTCCAGATCCTTCAAAAAATTGACCGATTCTTTGCAAACTTTTTCGATGAGATGGAAGCTGATACAAAGCCATTGTATGTCTCTCCGGTATGAATGACTGTGATCTCAATTGCGCCTCTAGTTGTCCAATCGAGTAAGGTCGCCCATATCCAAACGGTGTCTTATCGCTTCGACACCAAAGTCCTGCTCGGTTGGGAACAATAAATAATGCTTTACCACCAGGGCCCAGCACCCGCAGGGCTTCGTCAAGCATCATTGATGGATATTCTGATGTCTCTAACCCATGCATTATTATCAAGCGATCAGCAAACCCAGTATCAATTGGCCATTGATGTTCATGGGTTAGAACTGACTGATTTGGATGCCCTAGCGGCCAATGCAAAGCACCCTGCGGTCCAGGCATAAGCGAAATAATTTTTCTAGAGTGATCATAAAAGTGCCGCAAAATAGGATTTGCAAAGCCGTATCCCATCATTTTATAGCCTGACCCGACAGGCCACATCTTGACAACTTCCCTACTAATTTCTTTTTGAGCAGCTCTGCCTAATGCTGATCTATAATAAAAGTTTTTTAAGTCTTGAACATCAAGGTGCATTGCATAAAGCTCTCATTTGGGACAGCATAAGTGTACGTTAAACATTTTTTGGTGGCACGTCATGTCTTTTGAACTTTTAACCATACCCTGCTTATCAGATAATTACGCATTTTTGGCCCATGATCCTGACACTAAGGCTACTTTGCTAGTCGATGCGCCAGAACCTGATCCTATATTGCTAAAACTTCGAGAAAAAAACTGGGATTTAACTCACATACTTATAACGCACCATCATTGGGATCATGTGGACGGTTTATCTAAATTACTTGAATATTATTCGCCGCAAGTAATAGGGTCTTCATCAGACGTCAATCGCTTACCACCTCTTCACTTATCAGTCGCAGAAAATGATAAAATAAAAATTGGAAATAAGGTTGGTAAAGTATTTGAGGTCTCAGGACACACAATTGGACATATCGCAGTCTATTTTGAAGAGAGCAAATTGCTATTTACTGCTGATAGTTTAATGGCTCTTGGGTGTGGTAGATTATTTGAAGGAACCCCTGGTCAAATGCGGCAATCGCTAAAAAAGCTTTCAAACTTACCAGATGAAACAGTTGTATGTTCCGGCCATGAATACACCGAAACAAATGCTAATTTCGCCCTAAATATCGATCCTCATAACCAAGATTTAATACGAAGGTATAAAAATATTAAGAAGCTTAGATCAGACGGCATACCTACCGTTCCAAGCAATTTGGGTGAAGAGCGAGCTACCAATCCATTCCTGCGTCCGTGGAGCAAAAACATCAGAGCTAATTTAGATATGATTGATGCCACAGATGATGAAGTATTCGCAAAAATTAGAGCGCTCAAAGATGCTTATTAGCTGAAATCTTGAGATTTTACCCGGTAAAATAAAAATTTTGGCACATAAATAGCATTATTGACTTGAATAGTGCGAATTCTCACCCACACTATATAGTATGTGAAAAGTAAACGCCGAAAGGGATTTTAACGTGCCTTCTTTTACAACAACGTTGGAGCATTCCATACACGCAGCATTAGCATTAGCAAATTCTAAGTCTCACGAATTCGCCACCTTGGAACATTTACTTTTAACCCTTATTGACGAACCAGATGCAGAACGCGTGCTCAAAGCATGTGACGTTGATCTAGCAATACTACGCGAAGCACTAGGCGACTTTATAGACGAAGAATTGTCATCGATGACAAAAGAAGACGAAAATCTGGAGGCAACACCAACAGCTGCCTTTCAAAGAGTTATTCAACGCGCTGCAATACATGTGCAATCATCAGGACGAAGCGAGGTAACAGGTGCTAATGTTTTGGTAGCAATCTTTGCTGAGAGAGAGTCCAACGCTGCATACTTTTTACAAGAACAAGAAATGACTCGTTATGATGCGGTAAATTTTATAGCCCACGGCGTGGCCAAAAATCCTGCTTTTGGAGAACAAAGATCAGTACAAGGTTCCGATGAAGGCGGAGATGATTTTGCTACGTCGGGCGCCGAGTCTGAAACAGAAAAAAAAGAGAGTGCACTGGCAAAATATTGCGTCGATTTAAATGCAAAGGCAATAGATGGGGATATCGATCCTCTTATAGGTAGGGATTTTGAGATAGAGCGCTGTGTTCAGGTCCTTTGTCGTCGAAGGAAAAATAATCCGCTACTTGTGGGGGATCCGGGAGTCGGGAAGACGGCGATCGCAGAAGGGCTAGCACGAAAAATAATTTCGAAAGACACCCCAGAAGTTTTGAGTGAAACTACTATCTTTTCTCTAGATATGGGGTCCTTGCTTGCCGGCACTCGCTACAGGGGCGACTTTGAAGAAAGATTGAAAGCAGTTATAACAGAGCTGGAAGACCATCCTGATGCGGTACTCTTCATTGATGAGATTCATACAGTTATAGGAGCTGGAGCTACTTCTGGAGGAGCAATGGATGCTTCCAACTTGCTTAAACCCGCATTGCAAGGTGGCAAGCTCCGAACGATGGGTTCTACTACCTACAAAGAGTTTAGGCAACATTTTGAGAAAGATAGAGCTCTTAGTAGGCGCTTTCAAAAAATTGATGTCAACGAGCCGTCTGTTCCTGACACAATAAAAATACTGAGAGGAATAAAAAGTTATTTCGAAGATCACCACAACTTAAAATATACCGCAGATGCAATAAAAACAGCAGTCGAGTTGTCAGACCGCTACATTACGGATAGAAAGCTACCAGACAAAGCAATTGACGTAATAGATGAAGCAGGTGCGGCACAGCATCTACAGAACAGCAAGCGACGCAAAACTATTGGTGTCAAAGAGATCGAAGAGGTCGTAGCAAAAATCGCGAGAATTCCACCTAAGAACGTTTCCAAGGACGATACCCTTGTTTTGAAAGACCTAGAGAAAAACCTAAACCGAGTAGTATTCGGTCAGCACGAAGCTATAGAAGCATTATCAAGTGCAATCAAGCTGGCCAGAGCTGGCTTGAGAGAACCAGACAAACCGATTGGCAATTACCTGTTTGCAGGTCCAACTGGAGTTGGCAAAACAGAAGTTGCAAAGCAACTAGCTGATACTTTGGGCGTAGAATTGCACAGGTTTGATATGTCTGAGTATATGGAAAAACATGCTGTTAGCAGACTAATAGGGGCACCCCCAGGCTACGTAGGTTTTGATCAAGGCGGGCTGCTAACTGATACGGTTGACCAACATCCCCACTGTGTATTGCTTCTAGATGAAATAGAAAAAGCCCACCCAGACGTTTTCAATATCCTTTTACAAGTTATGGACCATGGCACACTAACCGATCATAATGGCAGATCTGTCGATTTTAGAAATGTCATCCTTATAATGACATCAAATGCTGGGGCTACTGAGCAAGCCAAAGCAGCAATTGGATTTGGACGTGACAGGAGAGAAGGAGAGGATACGGCTGCAATTGAGCGTACCTTTACACCAGAATTCAGAAATCGTTTAGATGCCACGATTAGTTTTGGCCCACTGCCAAAGAAAGTCATACTTCAAGTTGTCGAAAAGTTTGTACTTCAATTAGAAGTACAACTAATGGATCGGAACGTTTCAATCGAGTTATCGAAAGCGGCTGCAGAGTGGTTAGCCAATAAAGGCTATGATGACAAGATGGGGGCTCGACCGCTAGCTCGTGTGATACAGGAGCATATTAAAAAACCTCTTGCAGAAGAACTTCTTTTTGGCAAATTGTCTAAAGGTGGCCTTGTGAAGGTCGGTATTAAGGATGATAAAATTGATATTGAACTTAAACCGCCTCAAAAGGCCCGTATTGCGAAAACAAAACCCAGGTTACTGCCTGCAAATTGATTTTTAGGTTAGTTGTACTCACTAATCATTTTTCAGTAAGCTTGATCTCAATTCTACGGTTTTGAGCCCTTTCCTTTGGCGAAGATCCAGATGTGACCGGTTGAAATTCTCCAAAACCAGTTGCGGCCAATCGATCTTTTGGGAATCCCAGATCAGAAATCATAAAACGTACTACCGAGAGAGCCCTTGCTTGGCTTAGCTCCCAATTATCTTTGAATTCCGCACCTGAAACCATGGAAGTATTATCCGTATGACCATCAACTCTTATTATCCAATTTAAATTCTTTGGGAGTTCTTTTACTACTTGATTTAAAATCACGGCCACTTTTTGGATTTCTAATCGACCCGGCATAGATAAATCGGCTTTTCCAACATCAAATAATACCTCAGATGAGAAAACAAATCTATCGCCTACAATTTTTATACCCTCCTTCCCTTCCACTAATTCTCTTATTCTCCCAAAGAAATCAGACTTATATCGTTCCAATTGAGTTGCCTGAGATTGGAGGCGCTCACGCTCTGCTTGCAATCTATTAAACTCGGCAACTTCCAGCTTTATTCGCTTATCTTCTTCGACTTGGGCTTTTGTTTCCGCACGTTCCAAATCTGTTTTGGAGGCAATTAACTGTGAATTAAGGATCGTAATTTCATTTAATTTAGCTTCAATCTCTAGTCTCAAGGTTTGTTCCAGATGCCTTTTCTTTCTTTCCTCCGACGCAACGCGGGCTAGTGCAGCGTTAAGCCTGTTGCCCAAGTTTTGGAGTTGAATTTCATCTTCCCTATCTTTTTCTTCAGATAGGGTTAAAATTGATTGTAGCGAACTCAGCTGACGACGAAGCTCTAATACTTGCTTGTTCAAAAGTGCCGTCTCTCGTTGGCTTTTTAAAAGGCTATCAGAACTTTCAGATAATTGTTCAGACCGTTCTAGCAACTGCTGTTGGGCCTTTTGCAACAAAATTTCTTTTTGCTTTAAATTTGAGGTGTTCTCTGCATTTAATTTTTCAGAAACAAGCTTAGCTGCCAGGACATTTTTAAGATTTTCTAGTGCCTCTTTCTGAGACTGAACGGCGGCCCATCGAGCCGCTAGCGCATCTGCTAATTTTGAACGAAGATCAGTAATGTCTTGTACGCTATCGTCCTCAAAGGTTTGGCGACTCAGTTTTTCTTGCTCCAACGCCATTAATGCACTAGCCAAATCACTCTCAGCAATTGTTAATTTCTCACTGTAATCTTTAAATTGTGCTGTTTTCTCGTTAATATTTTGACTTAAATTTGACAGCTCCAACTCTAATCTCTGCTGCCTTGCTAACGATGCAGCAAGTGCAATTTTGGTCTCATCTAACTCAGCATCACTACTCTGAATATCTTCCTGTAGAGATTTAAGTTCCGTTTCACTATTTCCAATTGTTAGATTAGCAGCCTCTAAAGCGATGATAGTTTGCCTGAGATTGTCTTCGATTTCTAATTTAGCTGCATCTGCAGCTGCCAATAGCGTCAGGGTGTCCTCTGCACGTTTTCTTTCTTCCTCCAAAACCAAAGTCATTGCTGTAAGCTCAGCATCGGCTTCTTCAAGCCTCTTCCTGAGTTCAGCGGCAGCGGCAGCTTCAATTAGTTTGGCAGCTTCTTCATCATCAAGGGCTATTTTTAAATCCTGAATTTCACTAGCTTGCAATTCTATAGTTTTGTTTGCATCACTTTTTTCGGTCTCTAATGACCTAATTAGAGCATCTAATGCTTCTCTCTCCGCTGCTTTCAATCTCGCTTCTTGCTCTGCCAAGTCTATTTCATCACGTGCTTGAGACAGGGTCAAAGCAAGTGCTTCTTGCTGATCCAACAAAGATTTGCGTTCAGTTTCCAATTGATCAATCTGGATTCTAGATGTAGCTTGTGCTGCTAATAAATTTGCTACCTGGACCTCAAACTGAGTGATTTGAGTTAGCGCATCATCTAAAGCTACTTTACTTTCATTGTTTTGAAGCCTCAGGCTTTCTATTAACAGGCTTTTCTGCTCGTTTTCTGCGTCTCTGTCATTTAGTGTACTTGTTAAAATTCCCAAGTCACTTTCAAGTTCGACTACTTTAGATTTTTCAAGGCCTAAGGCCTCCGAAATAGCAACAATTTCTGCAGCAAGGGCATCAAGTTCGCTTTCTTGCCCAGTGATAGTTTCTCTTAGAACAAATTGGATGACCATGAAAATGGTTAATACAAACATCAATACGAGCAATAAACCGGTCATTGCATCCACAAAACCAGGCCAAATGGATGCCTGAAATCGTTGACCTGTGCGTCTCGATAGAGCCATGTTTATGTTTTCCGATCAGAACTCTTAGCACTAGTTGATTGCAAACTATCTGCTAAATTAGCTATTTCTTCTCTGATAGCTTTGATAGCTTCCTGCCTTCCAACGGCTATTTCCTCTGATATGTGAAGCATTTGAACATCGATTGATCTTAGTCTCATCCTACTTTCAGCATCAATCCCAACCTCAACCGACTCTTTTGACTTAAGAAAATCTAATAATTGTTTCTGTGATTTAGTAAAATTGCCGATCAAATTCTCCAAATTAGACTTATTCTCGTCCATAACTTTAACAAATTTATCTTCTAGAATCGCAAACTCGCGATCGGTTGGTGCCATAGTGGATTGATCTTTATTTAAGAAACGCTCCATCAATTCGATTTGATCCCCTAAACGCTCGAAGATACCTAGGAGAATCGTGTTGTCTGTTGAAGAATTGCCTTCGTCTACTGTCACATTGAAACTAGTAATTGTAGAAAGCCATTCTTCAAGTTCACGATAAAATCTATTCTGCGCTTGACCTGCAAACAGTTCTAACAATCCAACTACTAATGATCCTGCAAGCCCCAATAAAGAAGAAGCAAAAGCAACCCCCATTCCGCTTAACTGTCCCTCAAGGCCACTCATCAATCTAGTAAAAACCTCAAAGCCTGTCTCACCCTCTTGAGGAGCTAGCGATCTTATTGTTTCTACAAGTGCTGGCACCGTTGTTGCCAAACCGTAGAATGTTCCCAATAGTCCTAGAAAAATCAACAAATTGACAATATAGCGAGTTATTTCTCGAGCCTCTTCGACTCGAGTAGAGACAGATTCAAGAATTGACTGCGATGAAGAAGCCGAGATTTGGATACTTGCTCCACGCGACCTTAACAAGGTTGCCAATGGAGCCAGTAGCTGGGGTGCCTTTGCAGAACCCTTATCTGGCTTATTTACGAACTCCTCTATCCAACGAACAGACTTTATTAACTGAACAACCTGAACAAAGCAGCTTATTACTCCAACAAAAAAGACAAAAAGGATAAAGCCGTTCAACCACAAATTAGCTGTAAATACTGCCAACACTCTCGGTGCCGCTACAACTGTTCCTGCACTGGTAAGCGCTAGAATGCTGAGCATCAACAAAACTTGACGTATTGGCTGAGAAAAATGTAGCTCGACCTCTTGTTCTAATTTTACCATAAAATAAGGCCTGTTTTAATTTTTCTTTAATTCTAACGCTCTGTGAACAAAAGTGAAAGCTATCAGCTCTTAATTTTCTTAACCTGTTGCACCAAATAGCGCAGATCAACGGAAGAAACTCCTAACTCCGTGAGTTTTTTTCAGTACTAAACAGATATTCATCATTACTACCGCGCCCTCCTTCTGCCTCCGCGATAATCTTTGCTTGCTCATCAAGCGTTAATTGACAGTACTGATCATGATCTTTCTTTATGACGAAAGTAATTGCTGTTACCAATTGTTTAGAAGTAGCTAACTCGACTTGAACTTCGGTTTCTTCATATGCCGATGACACGAGTTCTCTCTCTCGAAGATATAATAAAACTTGGGTATAGTTATCTGGGGATACCCTGAACACTACCCCCTTACAGCTGTGACCATTACATTTTTCCAAAGCCAAAACCAAACCAGGCCTTTTGACAGTTCCTCTATGATGAATTGACCACATGGAAAAACTTCGCTTGTAATTTTTTATTTCTGCAAGCTCACTTGTTTGAAATTCAAAACCTGGATTCCAAATTAAAGATCCATAGCCAAAAACATACATTAGCTACCCCTAGTATTTGGTGATAACTCACTTTAAAACAGAACTTCTTCCGCTATACTAGGAGAGAATTTTGGCACGCATATTAATACCAATACTACTGATGGCTATAATATGGAGTGGTTATTGGTTTTGGGGTGCCAACGATAACCTGGAAAATATTTATAAAAGTCTAGAAAACCCTAAGAGCGGCTCAATAAACATAAAATATGGATCAACTAGTCAGGTTGGTTTTCCAAATAGATACGACGTAACCGTGAATAATCTTTCAATTGAAAACCGCAATGGCAAACAAATTGCAACGTTTCCATTTATTCAAGTTATACGGCTGATTTATAATAAAAAGCACCAAATAATTATTTTCCCAAATGAATTATCTATCTATAATTTTAATATTAAATGGGAAAATGCAAAAGCCTCTATAGTAAAGGACACTTTTGAAGACAGATTGATAATTGAAGCCGAAAATCTAATGATTAATGACGAAAAAGAATTTCGCTTCCAGGCAAAAAAACTCCAAATATCGCTTTTGTATGAGAAATTTGTCAATGCAAAACCTGAGATTATTGTTAATTTTTCAGGAATAGAAACTGAACAGCAAAACATCGAGTTCAAACTTCAACTAAAGACTAATTTAAATTTTATTGATACTCCCACGCTGGACGTAGTCCATTTTTTAAATTCAATAAGTCAACCCAAAACTTGGATCGAGCTAAGTAAAGAAGATTACAAAATCGATGAAAGCTTTTCCATCGGAAATCAAGAGTTCCGTTTTTCAAGTCCTGCTTATCAATTATTCAAATAAAAGTCTGATGCTACACTAATATAACAAAGAATTAAGGAATTGGCTTAATTACTCCAAAATCATTGAAAAAATTTTTGGAGTTTTTTTTATTTTTGGGGATATAGTAAAGACATGGGAGAAAAAGGGAGACTAAAATGAAGTATCATTTTAAATTATTGCTATCCGCGGGGGTTATAGCAACATCATTAGGTATTCAAGGCGCACATGCAGCTAAAACTAGCATGACAATTGCGTTGCAGCTCGAACCCCCTCATTTGGATCCAACGAGTGCCGCAGCTGGTGCCATAGACAGTGTGCTTTACTCAAATGTATTCGAGGGTTTAACTCGATTTGCTTCGGATGGAGCAGTAATTCCTGGGTTAGCGAAATCATGGGAAATATCTGAGGACGGGACAGAATATATATTTCACTTAAATTCTGCTGTGACCTTCCATGATGGTTCAACAATGGATGCAAACGATGTTAAGTTTTCGTTAGATAGAGCAAGAGCAGAAGATAGCACAAACGCTCAAAAGGCCTTATTTTCTGGTATCAAAAATGTTGAAGTTTTGGCAAGCGATAAAGTCAAGGTAACTTTAGCTTCTCCGAATGGTAGTTTTCTATTTAATATGGCTTGGGGGGATGCAGTTATTGTTGCTCCCGAAACGATAGACGACATAAAAACTAATCCAGTAGGAACAGGCGCATTTAAATTCTCTAACTGGGTTCAAGGCGATAAAATTGAGCTACTAAGGAACGAGGAATATTGGGGCAAGCCTGCTCATCTAGAGACTGCAACCTTCAAATTTATTTCAGATCCAAGTGCTGCTTTCTCTGCAATGATGGCACAAGATATTGACGCATTTGCGGGATTTCCAGCTCCTGAAAATTTAGCGCAATTCGAATCAGACAGCCGCTTTCAGGTCTTGGTTGGAAATACCGAAGGTGAAACTATTTTGTCTACAAATAACAAAATGCCACCTTTGGACAATGTAAAAGTCAGAAAAGCCATCGCACACGCAATAGACAGGCGGGCAATTATAGATGGTGCAATGTTTGGTTATGGCACCCCAATTGGCACCCACTTCGCGCCACACCATCCAGACTATGTGGACCTAAAGGCAAACTCAAACTATGATCCTGAAATTTCAAAAAAACTTCTATCTGAAGCCGGATTTAGCGAGGGTTTCACAACAACTTTGAAACTACCACCCCCATCTTATGCGAGGCGCGGCGGTGAAATAATTGCGTCGCAATTAAGAGCCGTAGGAATCGAGACAGAAATTTCAAATTTAGAATGGGCTCAATGGTTAGAAGAAGTCTTTAGAGGCAAAGACTATGGTTTGACAATTGTAAGCCATACAGAACCAATGGATATAGGGATATACGCCCGGCCCGAATACTATTTTCAGTATGATAGTTCTGAATTTCAAGCGGTGATAAAGGCGCTCAATGTTGAAAGTAACCCACAAAAGCGAAGTGACCTTTTAAGGAAAGCCCAACGAATTATTTCAGAAGATTATGTAAATGGGTATCTTTTCGAGTTGGCTTTTCCAACAGTAGCAAATGCCAAAATTATGGGCCTTTGGGAAAACGCTCCAACCCAAGCAACTGATCTAACAGACGTTAAATGGGCTGACTAATTATTCAACTGCTATGTCCCCCATTATTTTGGGGGACATAATTAAACTGGCAAATTTATGATTAAATATTTTTTCAGACGCCTATTTACGTTTGTATTGAGTCTTGCCTTAGCATCCATTGTTATTTTTTCCCTGGTAGAAATTGCGCCCGGTGATCCGGCGAGCTTTATGCTTGGTATTAATGCGCAACCAGATACAATTGCAGCGCTTCGATCTGAACTGGGGTTGGATCAACCCAAAATAAATAGATATTTCGATTGGATAGGTGGAATGCTCACAGGAGATTTTGGCATCTCATACACATATAGAACAAACGTTACAGAAATGGTTGGAGACCGTTTATGGGTTTCACTTCCTTTGGCAATTTATGCGCTTTTTTTATCCACGGTAATTGCTATACCCACCGGAATATATGCCGCTGCAAAAAGAGGAAAAACCGGCGATTTTGCTGTTATAAGTGCAACTCAACTTGGAATTGCAATTCCAAACTTCTGGTTTGCAATAATTTTAGTTGGAATATTCGCAATCAAACTGCAATGGTTTTCTGCAGGAGGGTTCTCAGGTTGGAAGGATGGTCTCTTTAACGGAATTACCTCGCTTACCCTTCCCGCAATTGCTCTTGCGCTGCCTCAAGCTGCAATTTTGTCTCGTGTCATGCGAAGTGCTCTAATTGAGACGCTTGGAGAAGATTACATTCGCACTGCTCGCGCTAAAGGCCTAAGTTCATCGCAAACGATCTGGACACATGCACTTCGCAATGCTTTAATTCCAGTCCTTACAATAATTGGGCTTCAATTCTCTTTTTTACTGGCAGGCGCAATAATTATTGAGCAAGTATTTTATCTTCCAGGTTTGGGACGTCTCGTATTTCAAGCAATAACCCAAAGAGACTTAATCGTTGTAGAAAGTGTTGTTATGCTTCTTGTTTTTGCAGTGATACTGGTCAATTTTATCGTGGATATCACTTACATGTTAGTCGACCCAAGGTTACGACAGGACAGTATATGATACGACCAAGCACAAGCTTACAATTTGGTATTTTATTGTGCTTGATACCAATGATTATGGCTACTATTTCTTTTTTTTGGCAGCCATTCGATGTCACCGAACTAAATATATCAAACCGATTACAGCCTGTAAGTTTAACCCACCCATTTGGTACAGATCACTTTGGTCGGGATATGCTGTCAATGATAATGGTGGGAGCCCAAACATCAATTGCTGTAGCTTTTGTCGCGGTTGGGATTGGGGTGCTCTTTGGTGTCCCACTAGGACTATTCGCCGCAAACTGGAGGGGCAGTTTCATAGACGATGGCATAATGCGATTTAACGATTTGGTATTTGCATTTCCAAGTTTAGTAATCGCCATTCTCATTACTGCGATTGCTGGGCCAAGTGCATTCAATGCCATAGTTGCTATAGGAATTTTCAATATCCCAGTTTTTGCCCGTATTTCTAGGGGGGCTGCCTTATCTCTATGGCAACGTGAATTTATTTTATCTGCACAGGTTGCAGGAAAAACTGGTTTGCGAATTTCGACCGAACACGTCCTGCCCAATTTGATGCATATATTGATAGTACAAGCAACTATTCAATTTTCACTCGGTATTCTTGCAGAGGCTGGACTAAGTTACATAGGCTTGGGAGCACAACCTCCCACGCCGAGTTGGGGCAGAATGCTGGCAGATGCACAAACAATGGTTTCTTTGGCGCCAAGATTAGCAATTGTACCAGGAGTAGCGATTATTATAACAGTTTTAGGTTTAAATCTTTTAGGAGATGGACTGCGTGACGCACTTGATCCCAAGCTTAGAGGAAGCATGAAGAAATGACGCTTCTTTCGGTAAGAAATCTTTCTGTTGCAATTCACGAGAAACCGATCGTCAAAGATATTTCCTTTAATCTTGGTGCTGGTGAAATTCTAGCTCTAACTGGTGAGAGTGGGTCTGGTAAATCAATTTCTGCATTGGCCCTAATGGGTCTCTTACCCCTCGGCTCAAAAAAAGGGGGTATAATTAATTTTGACGGAAATGACCTTAATAAAATATCAGAAAACAAGTTTTGTAAGCTCAGGGGAAAAAAGATAAGTATGGTTTTTCAAGAACCAATGACAGCTCTAAATCCTTTGAAAAATATTGGAAGGCAAATCTCTGAAACATTAGTTCAACATAAAGCCTGTGCTCCACACGAATTAAAGAATCGAGTTCGAAATACAATGGACCGGGTTGGATTAAGCGGTATAGACCCGTCACGTTTCCCTCATCAACTGTCGGGGGGCCAACGTCAGCGTGTCGTCATTGCTATGGCTGTTTGTTTGGAACCAAGCATTTTAATTGCAGATGAGCCAACAACTGCTTTAGATGTAACAACACAGGCGAAAATCCTAGAACTTCTAAAAAAGTTTGCTGAACAAGATGGTATTAGCATTATTCTAATCACACATGATTTGGCGATAGTTGCAAATATTGCTAATTACTTAATTCTTATGAAAGAGGGCATTCTAGTAGATCAGGGAGAACCAAAAAAGGTTTTTAGAGACCTTGCACACCCATATACAAAAAAATTATTTTCAGCCTCCAGCCAAAAATTGATTTTAAAAGAAAATGAGATTTCCAAAGGAAAGCTACTAGAAGTAAATTCAGTATCGGTTAACTATAAATCTCACAATAGGGGACTTTTTTCAAAAGGTACATCTATCGAGGCGGTGAGCGATGTCTCATTCGATATCAAAAGAGGTGAGCGCCTAGGGTTAGTTGGGGAATCTGGCAGCGGAAAATCTACCCTAACAAGAACCATTCTGGGTTTGCAATCAACCAGCTCTGGCTACATAGAATTTGAAGGGAAAAAAATTTCTAAAGACAACAGAAGTTTTAAAAAAAATATACAGGTAGTTTTTCAGGACCCTTACGGTTCTTTCAATCCTAGGCACAAAGTCGAACGTTTAATTGCAGAACCCTTTTTTGCATTAGGTAAAGAAGCTCCTCATGAAACCGAGCAAAAAAGTATCGTGAAGGAAATGCTCGAAGAAGTTGGATTACCGCTAAACAGTACCGAAAAGTATATTCATGAATTCTCAGGCGGTCAGAGACAGCGCATAGCGATAGCCAGGGCACTTGTGATTAAACCGAAACTTATAATTTTCGATGAAGCTGTATCGGCGCTTGATTTATCAATTCGAAACCAAATTCTTAAACTTATTTCAGATTTAACGGAACGTCATGGGCTATCATATTTGTTTATCAGTCATGACCTTACAGTAATCGAAAATATCACTGAGAAATGTTTAGTTATGAAAAATGGAAAAATTGTCGAACAAGGACAAACTAAGCAAATTTTAAACGATCCAAGAAATGAGTATACTCATTCACTTATTGATGCTGCACCAAAGTTTCCTGAATTTGGTCATGCTTAATTAAAGGAATATATTATGACAGTAGATTTTCCGAATAAGCACTTTTTAATAAATGGTGAGTGGGTCTGCTCAAATACAGAAATAGACCTTATCAATCCATCAACAGGGGATGTTATTGCCCAAGTTTCTGAGGCAAATAATGAACATGTAAATGATGCGGTTGGCGTAGCAAAAGACACCCTTGAGAATACATGGAAAAATATAACTGCTCGAGAAAGGAGTACTCTTTTAAGTACACTCGGGCGCTTAATAGAAGAAAACTATGACGTACTCGCCAGCCTAGAGGCCACAGATGTTGGTAAGCCGCTCCGGCAAGCACAAGCAGACGTAAAGGCTCTAGCTCGATATATGGAATTTTATGCAGGTGCGGCGGATAAACTGCATGGTGATACAATCCCATATCTAGAGGATTATACAGTTTATACTTTACGAGAACCTCATGGCGTATGCGCGCATATAATCCCCTGGAACTACCCAATGCAAATAATTGGCAGATCTGTAGGAGCAGCACTTGCAACTGGAAACACCTGTATCCTTAAACCGGCTGAAGAAGCCTGCTTAACTGCATTAGCATTTGGCGCATTAACAAAAAAAGCTGGCTTCCCCGATGGGGTTTTAAATATTGTAACAGGTTCAGGAAAGACGGGGGCAAGCCTAAGCCAACACAGCGATATCGATCATATTAGCTTCACTGGATCTGTATCAACTGGCATCAAAATTCAACAATCCGCTGCACAAAATGTTATCCCTGTTACTCTAGAACTTGGAGGAAAATCTCCGCAAATTGTCTTTGCTGATGCAGACCTAGATGCAGCGTTACCTTTTTTAGTTAATGCAGGAGTACAAAACGCTGGGCAAACCTGCTCAGCTTCAAGCCGCATCCTAGTCCAAAAGGAAGTTTATCCAAAAGTTGTATCAATGATGACCAAGCAGTATGAGATGCTTTTGGTTGGATCTGCCATGGATGATTTAGACGTTGGACCTCTAATATCGAAAAAACAACATGAAATCGTTTCAAACTATATTCAACAAGGTAAAGATTTAGAGTTAGTAGCAACCGGCAAATACAAAGAAGAAATAAATAAGGGTGGTTTTTATTGCTTACCTCATCTTTTTGTAGACGTTCCCGCCGACCACAGTTTGGCGCAAAATGAAATATTCGGACCAGTTCAAATTATTATGCCTTTCGACGACGAAGACCACGCGGTCGAGATTGCAAATGGGACTGGTTTTGGGCTGGTGGCTTCAGTCTGGACACAAGATGGATCAAAACAAATGCGAATGGCTAAACGTCTAAAATCTGGTCAAGTTTTCATAAACAACTATGGAGCAGGTGGTGGAGTTGAACTTCCATTCGGTGGGCGCGGCTTATCTGGCCATGGACGTGAAAAGGGTTTTGAGGCAATGTTTGGTTTTACAACAATCAAAACGGTAGCTCATTACCATGGTTAGGAAGTCTTTATGAGATTAAACGGCAAAAGAGCAATAGTTACTGGGGCTGCTTCTGGATTTGGTGCTGGCATCGCTAAAAAATTTATTGAAGAGGGCGCTGAGGTACTTATTGCGGATCTAAATGAGAAAATGGCACGAAAAGTTGCTTTAGATCTTGGTGAACGCGCTTATCCATTTTTGGTTGACGTTTCAAAAAGAAAATCTGTAGCAAAGTTGAAAGATTTTTCATTATCGCACTTTGGCATACCCGACATTATCGTAAACAATGCAGGAATAACGCATACCCCTGACGCCTTGGAAAATATTTCAGAAGATGACTTTGATAAAGTATTTTTTGTTAATTGTAAGTCGGTTTACCTAATGGCTCAGCTATTTGTACCAGAAATGAAAGAACAAAAATCTGGGGTTTTTCTAAATGTTGCATCCACTGCAGGCGTTTCCCCTCGACCAAATTTAAATTGGTATAATGCATCTAAAGGATGGATGAACACTGCAACGAAAACTATGGCTATCGAACTCGCCCTCCACGGTATAAGAGTCAATGCAATTAACCCAGTAGCGGGCGAAACCCCGCTATTAGCCACCTTCATGGGCGAAGATACCCCAATGATACGATCTAAATTTCTATCAACCATACCCCTTGGAAGGTTTTCAACTCCAGAAGACATGGGAAATGCCGCCTGTTTCCTTTGCTCTGATGAAGCATCAATGATAACTGGCGTATGCCTTGAGGTTGATGGAGGACGCTGTATATGACCTTTAAACCAGGCTCTAAAAATTTAATTACTGATGTGCCGGGATTGATTGTTGGAAATGCAGAGGATCACATCCTGAAATCGGGCGTTAGCGTTTTGACAAGTTCAAACCCAATGACAGCTTCATACTGTGTTATGGGTGGTGCACCTGGTACCCGAGAAACTGATTTGCTCGAGCCGGATAAAACAGTACATGGTATTAATGCTATTGTTCTTTCCGGAGGGTCTGCCTTTGGTTTGGACGCTACAAATGGTGTGGTAGAATATTTACGTGAACAAGGTAAAGGCTTTGCAATGGGCCCTTTCAATGTACCAATTGTTCCTACAGCAATTATTTTTGATTTACGAAACGGCGGAGATAAAACTTGGCATAAAAATCCATATCCAGCACTGGGGAGACAAGCAATTGAAAATGCGTCAGAAAACTTTCAGTTAGGAAGCCATGGGGCGGGCTTTGGTGCAACAACCGGACAAGTAAAAGGTGGACTAGGATCAGCCTCTTCTATACTGAGTAATGGAGTAATAGTTGGCGCGTTAGTCATCGTTAACGCAATGGGAAATGTTATTGACCCAGTTTCTGGAAAGTTTTGGGCCGCGCCTTTCGAAGTTGAAAATGAGTTCGGCGGGTATGGGGCTCCTGGGGATGCTATTTACGGCTCTGCACTCAAATATAGCAAGATTAATTCAATAAAAGAGGGAGCTAATTCAACAATAGGCATCGTTGCCACCAATGCAACAATTACAAAGTCTGAAGCAAAGCGTGTTGCGACGTGTGCGCATGATGGCCTTTCTAGAGCCATCGTCCCATCCCACTTACCGTACGATGGCGACTTGGTCTTTTCTGTTAGTACCGGAGAGCTAAATATAATATTTTCAAACGAAGAGTTTGCAGAGCTATGCCATTTATCAAGTGTCACAATGTCTCGTGCTATTGCTAGAGCTGTTTATCATGCTTCTTCAAATGAAAACGATACTATGAAGTGTTTTCAGGATAAGTATGAAACGATCTAAGTATCATTGAAATGATTATAGATACGCTCCGCCAGACCAGATGATATACCATCGACTGACTTTAGATCAGATAAGTGCGCACTCTTAATGCGCTTAGATGAACCAAAGTGATCAAGAAGAGCTCTTTTGCGGGAGGCACCAACGCCTGGTATATCGTCTAATAGATTAGCAGAAATCGTTTTTGACCTTTTTGATCTATGGGTCCCAATAACAAAATTATGAACTTCGTCCCGCATCCTTTGTATAAAATATAGAACTGGATCATTTTTTCCTAATGCAAAAGCAGGCCGATTGAGCATATAAAATTCTTCTTTTCCATGGTTGCGATCGACACCTTTGGCGACACCTACCATAGCCACATCCTCAATACCAAGGTCCGCCAAAACTTTCCCAACTGCACTGACTTGCCCTGCTCCACCGTCAATAATTATTAAGTCTGGCCACATACCAAGGCCTCTATCAGGATCCTCTTTACTTAATCGTCTTATCCGTCTTTCGAGGACCTCTCGCATCATTCCAAAATCATCACCAGGAACAAGGTTTTCATTTTTGAAATTAAACTTTCGATATTGGTTTTTCATAAACCCATCTGGGCCAACAACAACCATCGCGCCGACCGCATGCGCACCCTGTATATGCGAATTATCAAAGACTTCTATCCGTCTTGGCGTTGATCTTAACCCAAAAACTTTTGCTAAATCTTTAAGAAGTTTAGTTTGGGTAGCCGTTTCGGCCATTTTTCTATTTAAGCTACCAACCGCATTACGAAGGGCACCACTAACTAGCTCCAACCTTTCCCCTCTTTTAGGAACAGATACCTCAACTTTACGACTTAATCTCTCCGATAGTAAATCTGTAATTAAATCGGAGTTTTCTGGCTCGTGAGATAGAATTAGTAATCTTGCAGGTTCCTTGGAATTATAAAACTGACCAATAAAACCTTCCATAATTTCCGCATTGGACATATCATCAGATATCTTTGGATAAAAATCACTATTACCCCAATTTTGATGCGCTCTTATAAAAAATACTTGGACACACGCATGACCCTTATCTACATGCAGGGCAATAACATCAGCCTCTTTTACAGAGCGAGGATTAATCCCTTGTCTGGTTTGCACCTGGGTTAAAGCGCCTATTCGGTCTCTAATAGAAGCCGCTTTTTCAAACTCCATCTGATCTGATGCTCGCTTCATTTCTTTTGCCAGATTTTCCTGAATATTGGTTGTTTTACCAGAAAGAAAATTTTGAGCATCTTTAACGCTTTTAAAATATTCCTGTTCAGAGATACGCCCCACGCACGGCGCCGAACAGCGTTTAATCTGATACTGAAGGCAGGGTCTTGTACGATTACTAAAAATACTGTCTGAACAATTCCTTAGCATGAACGCCTTTTGCAACTGGTTTAAAGTTCGATTTACCGCACTTGCACTCGCGAAAGGACCAAAATAAGATCCTTTTTCTTTTTTATTGCCCCGATGCTTTTTTAATTGTGGGAAGCTATGCTCCTTGGATACCAAGATATTTGGAAACGACTTGTCATCTCGTAACAAAACATTGTAGCGCGGTTTTAATTGCTTGATAAGGTTTTGCTCTAAAAGCAGTGCCTCCGTTTCGGTACTAGTTGTCAAAAACATCATAGACGCAGTTTCTGAAATCATGCGTGCGATTCTAGATGAGTGACTCGGTGAAGGTCGTGAGTAACTTGAAACTCGGTTTCTTAGATTACGGGCTTTTCCAACATACAGTACTCTGTTTTGTTCATCAAGCATTCGATAAACCCCTGGCGAGTTATCCAGAGCGGTTAAGTACGAGTGTATCAACTCATAACCTGAATTTTTATTTGAAGGCTTCATTTTTTAAGAGTCTTGTAAGGATGAAATTGATTCTCTAATGGCTGCAATGAAAGCGGAAATTTTTCAAGAGGAAATGTTTCCACGTCTCCTGTGGATAAACCTGAAGATAACTTTTTGAAAATAGGAATTTTTTGTTGTATTTTCGGCATTTCACTGATTTGCCTAAAATTTAGGCAAAATACTAACCTATTGTTTTTATTAGTTTTATTTTTTATCTTTTTAGTAAACGGCTGAAATTATTACATTTTTAAAACTATAACATCTATTTTAACTGCTGCAGTGCAAAACTATCACCCAAAATCAAGTTGTAATCTACTCAACTCCTTGAATATCAGGTGTTTTCCAGCCTAGATGCTGTCCACCATCCACACATAGCAGCTGCCCCGTTACGCTTTTAGCATCAATAAAGTAACCAACAGCAGAAGTTATATCTTCGGCGTTAGCTCCTCGCTCTAAAATCGTATTTTTTCTTTGCCCATCAAAATGATATTCCTTTTGACGTGCTCCAATCAAAGTAGGCCCCGGACCAATTGCGTTTACCCTAATGCCCGGAGCAAGAGCTCTGGCGGCAGTTTGCGTCATTGCCCATAAACCCATCTTTGCAATAGTATAGCTTGCAAAATCTGGTGTTAGCTTTTTAACTCTCTGATCGATCATATTCAGGACTAACCCTTGGGAGATTGGCTCATTTTTTTCATCTAAGATTGGTGCCAGGGATTGCTTTGCAAAGTTCTGTGTTAATACGAATGGCGCTCTTAAATTACTCTCAATATGACGATCCCAACTTTTGCGGGTTGCATCTTCAAAACTATCATACTCAAATATAGAAGCATTATTAACCAATAAAGTAATTTGCCCGCCGATCGCTTCAGACGCGCGATTTACTAATTCCTTTACCTCGTTCTCAACCAGCAAATCACATTTAAGGCACTCAGATATACGGCCGAGATCATTTATGTCTTTGGTGACATCAAGCGCCTCGCTTTCTGAATTATTATAGTGTACGACCACATCATACCCGCGACTTGCCAGGTATGTTGATATCTCACGGCCTAACCGTTTAGCCCCACCGGTTACTAATGCACGCATTACTAAATTTCACTTTCATTGAACCGTTAAATACAGATAGCTCGCATACGCGAGCGTCAAGAAGGCACCCCAAAGCCTGTTAATGCTAAGCCCCATAAAAACAAATGGAAACAAAACAATACCTGCCCCTAACATTATCCAAAAATCAAATTCGAAAAACGAAGAGGATATCGGGATATCTCCAAACATTGTGGTTATTCCCACTATCGCGAGTATATTAAATATATTTGATCCTATCACGTTGCCCAGTGCAACATCAGCCTGTCTTCGAACAGCAGCCATAAATGTGGTTGCAAGTTCAGGCAGAGAAGTGCCAACTGCTACGAGTGTCAACCCAACCACCTCATCAGATATACCATAAGATGTGGCTATCAATGAGGCATTTTTTACTAATATGTCAGCACCAATTGGCAAGCCTATTAATCCTAAAGACAAGAAGAGCATTATTTTCCACAGTGCGAGGTTTGGATCCACATTTTCCACCTCTGAATAGGATACTTCTGCATTTCCCTTTAAACTGTCTCGAAAAGCTATAGATAGAAACAAGGTTAATAGAATTAGGAAGATAATTCCTTCAGAAACTGAAAAATTACCTAGGAATGCTAACGAGAGAAAAACAAGTGTTGCAAGCATCATAAACACATAGTTTTTTCCCGTCTTACACTCACTTGTATTAATTCCAGCAATTAGAGCAGGTATACCCAAGACAAGAAGAACATTTGCGATATTTGAGCCAACTACATTTCCCAAAGCAATTCCCGGTGAATTGTCTAAGGTAGCTCTAATTGCTACCAATAATTCAGGAGCCGATGTGCCTAATGCAACCACTGTTAAAGAGACGATAAACGCTGGAATTTTAATCCTTAAGCTAAAATTTACCGCACCACGGACGAGAATATCACCAGCAATTAAGAGGATGATCAGACCGATAAGTGCTTGAAGCCAAACCATAACTATCCAGATTTTTTAGAACATTGACAATCTTTGCCGATTTTAAATTTACCGCACTTATTACATCGTTTAGAATTTAACAGTTTAACTTTTGGTACCCTCAATTTTCCAAACATGGCCATCACGCCCATCACGATTAAAAAAAGAACTACAATCTTTAAGATCATCTTTTAAAGCCCATACTTAGCAAATTCTGCCCTTTCCTCCACTAGGCTGATTGCATCATTTGCAATGCTAACTCCAAATCTCTGAGATAGAGATTTTTTCTGACTATATTCCTTAAAACGAGTTTTTTCGCCAAATCTCTCTTTCAAAACCGGAACAAAGTGCCCTATACCATCTATTAAACCAAGTTCTTTTGCTCGAGCGGCCAACCAAATCTCTCCTGTAAACAGATCATGATCGGTCGATAATTTTCCATCTCTAGCCCCATTCACGTGAGATATAAAAACTTCATGTAACTGCGAAAGAATATCCTTTAATCTTTTGACATCTTCAGCTTTTTCTTTCTTAAAAGGATCAAGCATCGACTTAGATTTACCAGCGGTATATACTCTCCTCTCAATTCCATATCTTGAAAGCAACTCTTGCAAACCAAATCCTGAGGAAATTACACCAATAGAACCAATAATAGAGGCATGGTCTGCATAAATTTCATCAGCGGCTGATGCTATCCAATACCCACCAGATGCGGCAACATCCTCCACAAATGCAATAGTAGGCACCTCTGTTTCTTCCGATAGTCTTTTAATCCTGTCGCCGACAAGAGAAGACTGGACTGGCGATCCACCGGGTGAATTAATAATGAAAGCAACGGCACTGGGATTTCCTTTTCGGAATGCTTTCTCAAGTGTGGGTGCAATCACACTATCAGAAATACCCCCACGCGCTCCTGACGAAATTAGACCGTTGAGCCGAACTACTGAAACCGTCTTTCGCCTGTTCAATTTGTTGAGGAAAGGTATACGTAACATAAGTATCATTTAGGCACAGTGCTCATTTACTTCAATATACAGATTACTTAAACCTGCTACTAGCGACATTTATTCAACATGGGTTTAGTTGCATTATGGCCTTAGTCTCCAACCAGTTTTGAAAATTAAAAAAATTATAAAGATACAGAAAACAGTAAATATTGTTATAGCAAAAAGACTTGCTGCTATGGAAACGTCAGAATTATTGTAAAAAGCCCACCTGAATCCTGAAATCAAATAAACAACTGGATTAAAAAGGCTTACAACTTGCCAGAATTTTGGAAGCATCGATATCGAATAAAATGACCCACCCAAGAAAACTAAGGGAGTGATTATTAACAAGGGTACTAATTGCAGCTGTTCAAAATTGTTTGCCCAAATTCCTAGGATGAAGCCAAGTAACGAAAAAGAGATGCAAGTCACCACTAATAAAAAAATCAAAATAAAAGGGTGAATGATTTCTATATCGACAAAGAATAGTGATGTCGCCAATATTACTAAACCAATAAACAAAGCTTTAGATGCCGCAGCACCGACATATCCAATAACAATTTCCAAAAAATTTACAGGAGCTGACAGAACCTCATATATGGTTCCAATAAACTTTGGGAAATAAATACCAAATGATGCATTTGAAACCGCCTGCGTCATTACGCTGAGCATAATCAATCCAGGCACTATGAATGCACCGTAACTAACACCATCAACAGCATCTATCCGGCCACCAATTGCCGCCCCAAAAACGACAAAATACAAACAAGTTGATATGACTGGAGAGACAAAACTCTGTAATAATGTTCTAAAAAATCTAGACATTTCAAAAATATATATTGCTCGTATAGATCGAAAATTCATTTAGACGGCTCCTCGATTAGTGAGACGAATATTTCTTCTAATGAGGACTGTGATGTTTTCAAATCACTTATTTGCAAATTTGAAATCGAAATCTCATTTAGTAATTTCGTAATTTCATTACTAGAAGCTTTAGCATCATATAGATAATTTATGGTCAAACCATCGTTTGAAAGGTAGAGATCAAAGTTTTGCAGTTTAACAGGAATGACCGCAATTGGAGATTGTAATGAGATCTCTACTTTTTTCCGGCCCATTCGCTTCATTAAAGCTTTTTTCTCTTCCAATAAAATTAACTTACCCTTTGAGATTACTCCAACTCGATCAGCGATTGCTTCTGCTTCTTCGATGTAATGCGTGGTCAATATTATTGTAACACCTTGAGACTTTAAATCAGACACCAGTTTCCACATGTCTCTTCTTAACTCTACATCTACACCTGCAGATGGTTCGTCGAGGAATAATACTCTTGGCTCGTGCGCCAAAGCTTTAGCAATTAGCACGCGTCTTTTCATACCGCCTGACAACTGCAAAATTTTAGAATCTTTTTTGTCCCACAACGATAACTGGCGGAGAACTATTTCTATTTGATCATCATTAGGACTCTTTCCAAATAAGCCTCTTGAAAAACGCACTGTATTGATAACTTTTTCAAACGGCTCCAATGCAATTTCTTGGGGCACCAAGCCAATTAGAGATCGTGCCAACCGATAATTCGATCTCGTGTCAAATCCCCCAACTGTTACTTGACCCGCCGTTGGCACAACCAGTCCACAAACTGCAGAAATAAGAGTAGTCTTTCCCGCCCCGTTCGGCCCAAGGAGGGCAAGAATTTCACCCTCGTTAACATCAAAAGAGACGTTTTCAAGCGCTACTTGTCCATCATTATATCTTTTCGAAAGTCCAGTAATAGACAGCATATTTGTCATGTTAAAATATTCTTTTGATGGAAGTATCAATCAGGAACGTTTAAAGTTTCTAATTGTTTCTATCATTAGGGCAACGTTATCTGGGTTAGCTTCAGGGGTAATACCATGACCTAAGTTAAATATATGAGGACCTTGTGACAAATCTGAAACTATAGTTTCGATTTCATCAATCATATTTTGACCACCTGAGACCATATGAGAAGAGTTTAAATTTCCCTGTATACAACCATCCTTTTGTAAATATTTAGCAGCCCATGCTGAACTTATACTATCGTCAATCGCGAGACAGTCTGCACCTGTGGATTTTAAAAAGCCTTTGTAACAATCGCCCGCCTGTCTCGGGAAAACTATTATTGGCACCGTTGGATATTTGGCTTTTAACTCCATTACTATCTTTTTTGTCGGCTCATGAGCATATTTATAAAAATCATCTCCTTTCAAAGAACCGGCCCAGCTATCAAATATTTTTACCACCTCAGCTCCCGCATCAATTTGTGCAGACAAGTATTTAATGGTTGCTTTTGTCAAAATCTCAATCAAATTTTCAAAAACTAATATATTATTATCTTTTAAATCATGCGCTGGCTTTTGATCCGGCGTACCCCTTCCGGCAATCATATAAGTGGCGACCGTCCATGGAGCTCCTGCAAAACCAATAAGTGTTGTCTCTTCGGGCAATTCTTTTGATAAAATCCGGACAGTCTCATAGACTGGACGCAATGTATCGTGAATTTCATCAACAGGCTTAAGCAAATTCAATTCATCGGTAGAGTTAATTGTTGATAGCCTTGGACCCTCGCCCGTTACGAACCACAAATCTGCCCCCAGAGCTTGGGGAAGAAGCAGGATATCAGCGAATAAAATTGCCGCATCAAATCCATATCTTCTAATCGGTTGCAACGTAACTTCAGCAGCAAGATCACTGTTGTAACATAGTGATAAAAAGTCACCCGCTTGAGCTCTGGTCTCCCTGTACTCTGGCAAGTAACGACCAGCCTGACGCATCATCCAAATAGGCGGTGTGTCTAGCACTTCGCCAGCAAGAGCTTTTAAAATTTTTTTCTTAATGGTCATTCTTCTGCCTTTCTCTGAGTACTTGGTTCACGTTCTTTAAATAAATGTCAAGCTTGGTATCTTGCTTTGATGCAAAACACCGCTTAAACCCTATTTATGAAATTAAAATTACCAGATCCGAAATCACCATTGCGCATTGGTACCAGGGGTTCACCTCTAGCGTTGGCACAAGCATATGAAACA
Source organism: Candidatus Salinivivens marinus (assembly GCF_965655845.1). Taxonomy (NCBI): domain Bacteria; kingdom Pseudomonadati; phylum Pseudomonadota; class Alphaproteobacteria; order Rhodobacterales; family Paracoccaceae; genus Candidatus Salinivivens; species Candidatus Salinivivens marinus. Next base: position 124,509 of record NZ_CBFHHX010000007.1, on the reverse strand, counting down.
AGAGAGAGACTTAGCATAGCATACGGCTTGTCACTCGACTCATTTGAAATTGTTGTAATTAAAACAACTGGCGATAAAGTCCTTGATCGCCCTCTAAAAGAGATTGGTGGAAAAGGACTTTTTACCAAAGAAATTGAAGAAGCATTACTACAAGAGAGTATTGATATTGCAGTGCACTCAATGAAAGATATGCCCGTTCAGCAGCCCAACGGCCTAATTTTGGACACATTCTTGCCCAGAGAAGATGTGCGAGATGCATTTGTATCGAGGATCCACACAAGTTTAGCAGATATTCCACAAGGGGCTACGGTGGGCACTTCATCGCTCAGACGAAAAGCTCAAATTATGTCAAAGCGTCCTGATTTAAAAATAGTAGAATTTCGCGGGAACGTGCAAACAAGGCTGAAGAAGTTAGACGACGGTGTGGCTGAGTGTACATTTTTAGCAGTTGCTGGACTAAATCGTCTTAAGATGGAAGATATAATAACTGCACCTATTTCAACAGACGAGATGCTTCCAGCCGTTGCACAAGGTGCAATAGGCATTGAGCGTCGTGAAAAGGACATAAAAGTTGCAACAATGCTAGAAGCAATTCACAATTCTGCAACGGGATTGCTACTGTCTGCCGAAAGAGCTTTCTTAGAAGCCTTAGATGGTTCATGTGAGACCCCGATCGCCGGGTTGGCTGAGTTTAAAAATGAGAACCTTAGATTTCGCGGCGAGATTTTAAAAACTGATGGATCCGAGGTTTTTAGTGATGAGCAAGTAGTTTCTAAAGAGGACGCCACTCTCGTCGGCATTGAAATGGCGCAAAAACTATTAAGTCAAGCAGGCAATGATTTCTTTTCATGATCAGGTGCTAGGTAAAAGAACTACCGATTTGTATTGGAAAACCGCGTAAGAAGTCCTCAGTGGTCTGAACCAACTTCCCTGGTCTTTGGAGTAAAGTAATTTCCAATGCCCCTCCCTTGCAAGCAATTACTAATGGCGTTCCAATTACCATACCTGGCTCTGCTTGATTATTTTGCTTCGAACTATTTATTCTAACATTCAAAAATTTTATTCGCTCGCCGTTGTAATAGGTCCAGGCACCGGGGTATCGCGAAAGGCCTCTGATTTGCTGCTCTATTTTTTGAAAATCTAATGACCAGTCAATCTTTGCCTCTCTTTTATCAATTTTTTTGGCATAAGAAACTTCTTTAGTCGACTGAGGTTTTGGAATAAACTCGTCAATCTTTTTTATTGCTTCAATTAGCAACTTTGCTCCTAAATCAGCTAATCGCTCGCTCAATACACTAGTTGTATCGTCTGGTTTAATTGGCACTAATTCCTTTGCAACTATTGGCCCCGTATCCAAGCCTGCATCCATTTTCATAATACAAACCCCAGTTTCACTATCCCCAGACATTATTGCGCGGTGAATAGGAGCCGCCCCTCGCCATTTCGGCAAAATAGATGCATGAATATTTAGGCTACCATACGTAGCAGTCTCAATAATCTCTACGGGTAAAATCAAACCGTAGGCGACTACGACCGTAAGATCAGCATTCAGATCAAAAAATGCTAATTTATCTTTTTGCAATTTGAAATTTTCAGGCGTTCTAACTCTTATCCCATATTTTAATGCCATTTCATGCACGGGAGTAAGGTTGACTTTCTTACCCCTTCCTGCACGCCTAGGTGGCTGACTATAAACACAAGTAATTTCATGCCCAGCCTCGATTAATTTTACGAGTGTTGGAATTGAAAAATACGCTGAACCCAAAAATACTATTTTCATTGTCTTTTTTTAGCCTTGCGAATTAACATATCTCTCTTCACAGCCGAAAGCCTATCAAAATACATTACTCCATTTAAATGATCGATCTGATGCTGGACAGAAGTAGCCCAAAGGCCCTCAAAATCAGTTCTTACGATCATGCCGTCTTTGTCTAAATATTTGACTGTTACTTTTCTTGGTCTTGTAATTTTTGCCGACACGCCTGGAAGATTGGGGCTAGCTTCAACATTTTCATTCATTTCCTTAGATACTTGCAAGATTTCTGGGTTTGCCAGAAGAATAAATTGGCCACGGTTCGTCGACGCATCCACAACCGCTAGACTAGACATAATACCTAATTGACTAGATGCGAGACCGATACATGACATGGCTTCCATAGTATCAGTTAAATCTGACCAGATTTTTTCTATATTTCCATCAATTTTCTTTATAAGCTGCGCTTTTTGCTTGAGTCTTCTGTCTGGCCACATCAGCAATTTTCTTATAGCCATCTATTTTTCTTTTCGCTCCATTTCACGCTTGAATTTTTGCATTTTTCTCGTAATCAACTGTCTCTTTATTGTACCAAGATAATCTATGAAAAGTTTTCCATTTAAATGATCAATCTCATGTTGAACGCAAGTAGACCATAGGCCATCAAATTCTTGCTCTTGCTGATTTCCATTCTGGTCTAGCCATCGAACTTGAACAGAGGTTGGGCGCTTAATTTCAGCAAAATGCTCTGGAATAGATAAGCACCCTTCTTCATAAATATTTTCTTCATCAGAGCTAGCAACTATCTCAGGATTTATCATTACAATCGGTTTACCTTTAGCAGCTTCTTCCTTTTCACAATCCATAACGATAATTCGAGTTAAAACACCAACCTGAGACGCAGCCAAACCAATTCCTGGTGCATGATACATGGTTTCCAACATATCATCCGATAACTCAATAAGTGTGTCATCAATCTCTAAGACTGGTTCACAGATCTTTTTCAACTTAGGATTTGGATGTAATAAGATAGGTCTAAGCATAGATTTCATTTAGGTTAAAAAGTAATTACATGCAACTTCGAAGGGTTTTATTACCTAATGAGGTGCTTGTTTTACACTTTCCATTGCCTTAGTTATGGCACTCTAAAATTATTTGGAAAATTTATGGATTTTGACGAAGTAATAGATAGACGAGGAACACACTCTAGCAAGTGGGATACTATGGAGGAACTTTATGGTGTATCTCCTGATACTGGTCTTTCTATGTGGGTCGCCGACATGGATTTCCGCGCTCCTGAAATTATTCAAGAAAAACTTCGTGGTATAAACTCCCATGGTATCTACGGATACTATGGAGATCACAAAGAATATAATAATTCTATTAAATGGTGGATGAAAAATAGGCACAATTGGGAAATTGATACTTCATGGATTTTCACAACACATGGTTTGGTGAATGGTACAGGGTTATGCATAGATGCATTCTCAAAACCTGGAGATGGTATAATCCTTTTTACTCCAGTTTATTATCAATTCTCTAACCTAGTTGAAGCCGCAGGAAGAAAAGTATTGGAATGCCCACTAAAATTAATAGACAACCAATACCATTTTAATTTTGTAGCATACGAAAGAAACCTGTCAGGTGATGAAAAGATGGTTATTCTATGCTCTCCACACAACCCAGGTGGGCGTGTTTGGACAAAGAATGAGCTGCAGGAAGTTGCTAAGTTTGCGAAGAAACATGATCTAGTATTAGTATCCGACGAAATCCATCACGACCTAGTCTATCCGAACAAGAGCCATACTGTAATGCCAATTGCAGACCCATACGTGTGTGATCGTTTAGTAATGATGACGGCAACAACAAAAACATTTAATATTGCTGGCGCCCATTCGGGAAATGTAATTATTTCCAATCCAAACTTACGTCAAAAATTTTCGCAAAGAATTAAAGCCCTTGGGATCAGTCCCAATAGCTTTGGTTTATTTATGGCAACGGCTGCATACTCACCAGAGGGCGCCCAGTGGCTCGATGAGCTTATGCACTATATTGACGGCAATCGCGTTATTTTTGATAGAGAAATTAATAAAATTCCAGGCCTTAGCTCTATGCCCTTGGAAGGTACATACTTAGCTTGGGTTGATTTTTCTGGTACCGGTATGGAGGAAAAAGAATTTATCTATAGGGTTCAAGAAAAAGCTAAAATCGCAGTAAATCATGGAAGCACTTTTGGAACTGGTGGTGAAAAATTTTTACGCTTTAATTTAGCCACTCCACGAACGTTAGTTGTTGAAGCAACGAAGCGATTAAAGGACGCTTTTTCCGATCTTCAATAATTTAGTTAAGCAATGCCACTGGCTTATCTTTAGGTAATACGAAATCTAAAGCAGGAGTATCTGTAACATCTGTACTTCGTTTAAATTCAAAATGAATTTCACCACTTTCTTCTGTTGATGCTATAATTAGACACTGCGATAAGTGACGGGAACCATCGAAAATATCTACCAAGCCCCTCAACTGCGGGGCATGCTCAATATCCATAGAAAAACCTTTATCCCAAAGCTTTAATACAGGAACAAGAGCTCCATCAAACTCGACCCTCAGCCTACTTTTTTTCACCTTTTTGTCTTTTTGCGCTCTGGTTAGATCAGCATGCAATTCTTTTGATAGAAAAGTCGTCATAAATCCTCCTGACCACAGAATTTTGGACTTACATACAGGAAAATCAAGTATTTTATTTTTGCGGGGAATTTTTACCTGCAACCGAAAATATGCTGCAGTATTAGAATTCGTTTAATATCATGCATTTTTTTATAAAAGCGAATATATTTACGTATACTTTAAGCAACATTTACTAGATCTTGAGGGCGATACGTTCGTTTGTTATGCGGTTAATATGACACAAATACAACATAATCGCGATTTATTTAATAGACGGGCATAACAGCCGTTAAAAGAATGAGATATGTCCCAGACGATATTTTTATTTTCTTGAATTACGGAATCGCGTCGCCATAACAATTTACAGTACAAGTAATGTGACAATTTATTACAAAACTTGACTGGGCTGCGGTGTTCTTCTTTAACTAGGCTACAAGCTGTTCAGCCTTTTTTAGATCGACTGAAACAAGCTGACTCACACCCTTTTCCTGCATTGTTACGCCAAAAAGCCGATCCATTCTCGCCATTGTAACCGCATGGTGGGTAATTATCAAAAAACGCGTATCGGTCCGTCGACACATTTCATTTAACATATCACAAAACCGTGAAACATTTGCATCATCTAGTGGGGCATCTACCTCATCCAAAACACAAATAGGAGCCGGGTTTGCTAAGAAAACGGCAAAAATAAGTGCTAATGCTGTCAAAGTTTGCTCTCCACCAGACAACAGTGATAGAGTTGATAGCTTTTTCCCAGGTGGCTGGCACATAATTTCAAGCCCTGCTTCTAAGGGGTCATCACTTTCGACCATAACAAGATTGGCTTCTCCTCCACCAAATAAATGTTTAAATAATGTTGAAAAATTAACGTTAACTTGCTCAAATGCAGTAAGAAGTCTTTCACGGCCCTCTCGATTTAAAGACGCTATGCCATTTCGGAGTGATCTGATAGCCTCAAGTAGATCTGTTCTTTCTCCTTCTAAATTATCGTGCTCGGCCTGCACTTCTTTCATATCCTCTTCAGCTCGCAAATTAACAGCACCAAGGGAGTCACGTTGTCTTTTTAGCCTATTCACCTCGATCTCAATTTTTTCTGAATCCGGTAATTTCTCTGGATCTTTGCCTAGCTTTTTCAGTAACTCATCAGGAGTTGCTTGAAGTTCATCACGAATACGCTCAACTGCATTATCTACGGTTTCTTGCGCCGCCTCACTCATCGCTTGTGTGCGTGCTCTATGTTCTCGCAGGTTTGATGCTAATCGCTCAGCATCTCGCTCTTCTTCTCGGAAATCGCGTAAAATTTTCTCTGCACCTATAAGATCACTTGTAGCTTCATTTTTTTTTCTACTTGCTTCCGATATAGATATTACAATTTCTTCTCGGCGTTTGGATAACATTTCTGGCTCAGCAAGAGCATTTTGCAACTGTTCTTTGTTGTCTTTTTGTCTCTGTACCAATTCTAAATGCCGTTTTTCTGCTGTTTCCAAGCGATACTTCCAACCACTTAGCTCTTTTACAACTTCTTGTATTCTTTTTATACGCTCATCACCCTCTCGGCGCACCTCATCATGTAAAGCCCTTTTTGACAACATTGCTGCTCGATGCAATTCAACACTATTTTTTGCTTCTTCAACCTCTGCTTTTACATCCTCTAAGTTAGGAAGCTGGCTTAATACTTTTTGGGCGTCGACCATTTGTGCTTGTGTAACTTCAAGGTCTTTTTTGTGCCTTGAGAGAGCCATTGATGATGTATCAAGAAGGTTTATCGCTAGGCTTAGCTCCGCCTCAGCTCGATTTTGGGCCCTTTGAGCATCAGATAGGGTACTATCTGCTTCCTTCATTCTATCTCTTGCAGCCCTATCGTTATTAGTGTCAGCAGCAAGTCTTTTTGTCAAAGATCCATGTGCTGCTTTTGCAGCCTCTAATTGCACATTGGCTCTCTCATTGAGTTGCTTTAATTCTTCTAGTCGATTTAATTGTTCCAAACGTAATGACGTTGCCGTTGGCGCATCTTCAGACCAAGCCCTGAAGCCGTCCCATCGCCACAGGTCACCTTCTGTGGAAACAAGCCTTTGACCAGGTTTCAACAATCTCTGCAACTTCGGCCCTTCATCTGCATCTACTAGGCCAATTTGAGAAATCCGTCGATTTAAAACCTCTGGCACGGACACGTGATGGGTCAAAGGGGTTACACCGTTAGGTAAATCTTGCTGAATCGCCAGTTCGTCTAGAGAGACCCACCCCGATGGCCCATCTTCCGGCACTTGCGGTGATCTTAAATCATCAGCTAGTGCTGCACCGAGAGCTTTTTCAAAACCATGTTCAACCTGGAGACGATCAACTACCTGACCGCCCTCCATAGTGTCTCGCTCCAGGATTTTTGCTAAAGCAGCAACTTCTGCACTTATTGCGTTAGCCTCGCCTTCAGCCGAAGACAAGGCAGCTCTAGCATCTACCTCAAGGGCTTGTGTTTGATTTCTTGTCTCTTCAGCTTTAATTAAGTTTTCATCGGCTTCCTTACTTTGCAACATCGCATTATCAAAAGACTTTTCTGCCACTCTAAGATCATCTTTTGTTTTTTCTTGTGCCTTGAGAGCCTCGGCTCTAGATGCTTCGGCGGCAACTGCCTCTGATTTGTACCTGTTTGTTAAAAGCTCAATCTCTTGCAAATACCTTTCTGCAGATTGATAACGCGCCACTAGCCGAGCCATATCTTCTGTAATTTCAGAAAGCTGAGCTTCTTTTTCTTGTAAATTATGTGCTGCTTCATGTGCCTCTTCAGCTGCTTTCTTCACCTTCGTGTCATGACCTTTTGAAGCTTTATCTAATTGATCAGCTTCCCATTCGAGACTTTTTATTGTTCCCACTGCATCACTGTTTAAGGCAGCTTCACGATCCAAATCTAAAACTAATTGACTTAAACGGGTATTTATCGTTTCTATCCTCGCCTTTGCATCAGCCTCTTTTGCACCTAAAGTATCTCGCTCAACTTCCAACCTTTGAAGTAATGAAGAAGCAATGGACTCTTTTTCTCTCAAAGGTGGAATTTTTTCTTCGGCATCAGACCGTAGTGCAGAAAGTTCTCTGACGGCTTGCTCACTGTTGGAGGCCTTAATTGTACATTCCTGCAACTCTTTTTGAGATTTCAGACTTGCTTCATCGGCCTCTTTCCAGCGACGATATAGCAAAACACCTTCTGCTTCGATTAACTCCTGCATTATCTCACGATATCTCACAGCTTGCTTTGCTTGACGTGAAAGTTGATGTAGCTGCGTAGCGAGTTGCTCTAAAACGTCATCAACTCTTACGAGGTTGCTGTCTGCACCTTTAAGTTTCAACTCAGCTTCATGGCGACGTTGGTAAAGTCCAGATATTCCTGCTGCTTCTTCAAGTATTCGCCTTCTATTTTGAGGCCTAGCATTAATTAACTCAGCAATTTGCCCTTGGCGCACTAATGCTGGTGAATGGGCACCCGTCGAGGCATCTGCAAAAAGCATTTGAACATCACGAGCTCTGATATCCTTGCCTGAAGCTTTAAACGCGCTCCCTACATCCCTGGTAATCCGTCGAACAATTTCAATAAGATCATTATCATTGAAAGCTTTGGGGGCCAGTCGCTGACTGTTGTCTAATATCAATGATACTTCAGCAAAATTTTTAGCTGTGCGCGTTGCTGCTCCAGCAAAAATTACATCTTCCATGCCGCCGCCACGCATTGCTGTTGGCCTGTTTTCCCCCATGACCCATCGAATAGCCTCTAAGAGATTAGACTTGCCACAACCATTTGGGCCCACAATACCCGTCAACCCATCTTGAATTATTAATTCAGTCTGATCTACAAAGCTCTTAAATCCAGTCAAACGCAGTTTGGAGAAGTGCAACTATATACCCATGATTTTTGATTCTATTTCTAAATGGATGAAGCTCAATTAAGTTTAAGTCAATCAATTCTATACCGTATATGGAAGAAAATAAATAATTATCCACAACATATCGTAGATATCATATAAACTAACAGCATAAGAACAGAAAATACTGTTTGGAAAATAATATGAAGTATCAAATAGACTATGCAGATCCGACCCACCCTCAGATAACCGAACTTTTGAGACAAAGTCACAACTTAATGGATAAGCTATTTCCAGATGAGACTAATAATTATCTAGAAATAGAGGCTCTTCTGGACAAGGCGGTACATTTTTTTGCTGCACAGGACATAAATGGTAAATATGTTGGCTGTGGTGCATTTGTTCTATTTAGTGATTATGCAGAAATTAAATCAATGTTCGTGGACCCTAACTATCGTGGTAAAAGGATTGGAGATGCACTTTTAGTTCATATGCTAGAAACTATGGCTGATAACTCGGTACCTGTAGTTAGATTGGAAACGGGAACTCTACTGAAAAGTGCTCTGAATTTGTATCATAAGCATGGTTTTCGGTATTGTGATGCCTTTGCTAACTATACTGAAAACAATTATTCTGTGTTCATGGAAAAAAAATTGAAAATTTAATCAAATATTCTTACCCAATTTTGAAACTTATGAATTGTAGGCCACAATGCCATTTGAAAAAATCCCTAACAATAAATTATCTTTATTCGTCGTTAACCAGATAGAACAGATGATACTAAGAGGTATTCTTAGTCCTGGAACGAGATTGCCAGCCGAACGAAATTTGGCCGATAGACTTGGTGTTTCACGCCCCTCTCTAAGAGATGCAATATCGATATTAACAAATAATGGTTTGCTAGAAACCAAAGCTGGATCAGGGGTTTTTGTTGCAAATGTTTTAGGCAATGCTTTTTCCCCTGCTCTCATGAATTTGTTTAAATCGCATGATGAAGCGGTATTTGATTACATTTCATTTCGTCGAGATATAGAGGGCATAGCAGCGGAACGTGCTGCAAAACAAGCTTCAGAGGCAGATCTTGATGTTATAAAAAGGATTTTTGAGAAAATGGTGACTGCGCATCATAAGCGCGACAATTCTAGACAAGAATCCAGTTTAGATGCTGAGTTCCATCTTTCTATAATTGAAGCTAGCCATAATGTTGTAATGCTACATATGATGCGTTCCATGTATGATCTTTTAAAGGAAGGTGTATTCTACAATCGACAGGCGCTTTTTGTGAACAAATCCAACCGCCAAATACTTCTCGAACAACATGAAAAAATCCTAATCAATTTAGTTAGAAGAGACGCACGTGCATCTCGCATCTCAGCTGAGGCACATTTGGATTTTATTAGTAAAACTTTACAAGAAAATATAATTGCTGAAAAACACGAAAAATTTGCACAAAAACGTTTAGAAATTGAAATTTTGCAAAAAAATAATTCGTAATAAGGTTAGACTTTTTGGAATAAATACTTACACAAATCCGATTTTGGATTTAAAAGCTGATCGATTATATCGAAATGATGAGCATGAGGCTGAATATTTAACCCACATTGCCATTTTTTTGAAAGTATTTCCGCTTGATGTAAGAAGGCTGGGCGCTCGTGTTCACCAACCCAAACCCTTGTGTTTACTGCAAGTGGTTTATAACAGACAGGGCTTTCAGAAATTGCAGACTCCAGTGAGAGATTTAAATCTGAATTCAAATCCGTAAAAATTAATGGTTGTAAATCAGCAAGTGGCGAAATTGGTACAACACGCTTCAGACGATCAGAAACGTTTTTTGGCAACACCCCCTCACATAACATTCTTAATACAAGATGCCCACCAGCTGAGTGGCCTGCGAGCACTATCGGACCCTCGCTCACTCTTTTAGATAGAAAGGTAATACATCGCGCTATATCTTCAGTAATTTGAGCGATGCTTACCTCTGGACATAATCTATAGCTTGGTATTACCGAGGCAAATCCGTTCTCCACAGCACCTAAAGATAGGTGTGACCAGCTCGACTTATCAAAAGCTCTCCAATAACCGCCATGTATGAAAACAAAAAGGCCAACAGTTCTTATTTTTGGATAAAAAATATCCATTTTTTCTCGTTCTGAAGCGCCATATCGAATATCTAATTCTACATTGGAAAGAAGAGCTTTATTGTTTCTAAAATTAGTCGCTTTTACCTGCCATTTTCCTGGGAAACTTTTTGCATCAGCTATATACTTCGCGTTTGCATAATCGTCGCTTAAGTCAACTTCCGACAATTTTTTCTTCCTATAATTAAAAAAAAGCAATACCTGTTATACTGCTGAATATTATATCTACTCGGAGAGAGCCAATGTCTACTAAAACTACAAACCTTTCAAACATGTTACATGACCCCTCTCTTCTAGAGACAAGGGGATACTTAGCGGGAGATTGGGTTAGTGGAGATAAAAACCAAACCTTCGATGTTATAAACCCAGCAAGAGGAGATACTATCGCAAAGGTGGCAAATCTTAGTCGCGAGCAAATCTCGGCAGCCATTGATATTGCATACGAGGCACAAAAAGAGTGGGCCAGTAGAACCGGAAAGGAAAGAGCAAATATCCTGAGACGTTGGTTTGACCTAATGATGGAAAATTCCGAAGATTTAGCTAAAATTTTAACTGCCGAGCAGGGAAAACCATTGGCTGAAGCAAATGGTGAGATAGCTTATGGTGCTTCGTTTATAGAATTTTTTGCAGAAGAAGCTAAGCGAGTTTATGGGGAATTAATCCCAGGGCATCAAAAAGATAAAAGAATAATGGTTCTTAAACAACCAATTGGCGTGACAGCATCAATTACTCCTTGGAATTTTCCAAATGCAATGATTACAAGGAAAGCAGGACCTGCACTAGCTGCTGGGTGCGCATTTGTATCCCGTCCAGCTACAGAGACCCCTTTTTCAGCTCTTGCACTGGGTGTCCTTGCTGAAAGGGCAGGACTACCAAAGGGTATTCTTTCAATTTTACCATCCACTGATGCATCTGGCACAGGTAAAGAATTCTGTGAAAATAAAAAGGTTAGAAAACTCACTTTCACAGGCTCAACGGAGGTGGGGCGTGTTTTATTGGGCCAAGCGGCCAAAAATGTTTTAAAATGTTCCATGGAGTTAGGTGGTAATGCCCCATTTATTGTCTTTGACGATGCTGACTTGGATGATGCAGTTCAAGGTGCAATTATGTGTAAGTTCCGCAATAACGGACAAACATGTGTTTGTGCAAATAGGATATATGTCCAAACTGGGGTGTATAAAGAGTTTGCAGCAAAGCTAAAGAAGGAAGTTTCTAAGCTAAAAGTAGGAGATGGTTTTGACCCTGAAACTACACTTGGACCATTGATCGGTTTGAATGCAGTTAAAAAAGTAAATTCACATATAGAAGACGCAATATCGAAAGGCGCTGAGCCTGTTTATTGTAATACTTATAGCGAGGAAGATGGAAACTTTATTAATCCAACAATTCTCACGGGTGTAACAAGAAATATGAAAGTAGCTACCGAAGAAACATTTGGACCACTTGCTCCACTTTTTGAGTTTTCAACGGTTGAAGAAGTTATAGAGTTGGCCAATGATACAATATTTGGGCTTGCTTCATATTTCTACGCGAAAGACTTGAGCCGTGTATATGAGGTAGCTGAAGCGCTGGAATATGGTATTGTTGGAGTGAATACCGGGATAATCTCAACAGAATTGGCCCCTTTCGGTGGCGTCAAACAGTCAGGGCTAGGTCGAGAAGGAAGTCATTATGGGATAGATGACTTCTTAGAAATGAAATATGTTTGTTTAAGTGTTTGATTTTCAGATTACGCGGTAGGTTCTGATTGCAGTTCTTCAAATTTCAAAATCTTGGTGAAAAATTGAGCAAGTCAAACGCGGCCCAAAATATCAACGGCTGGATCATAATAGACAAACCCACAGGAATGACGTCTACCGCGGTAGTAAATAAAATAAAGTGGGCATGCAGCGCTAGAAAAGCTGGCCATGCGGGGACTTTAGATCCAAGCGCTACAGGAATTTTAGCAATAGCTTTGGGCGAAGCAACAAAAACAATCCCCTACGTAACCGAACAAGTTAAATCATATACTTTCGAGGTAAAATGGGGTGAAGCAACAGATTCAGATGACTCGGACGGGAAAATTATACAAACATCTCAGGTGAGGCCATCTGAACAAGACATAATTGCCATACTCCCTCGTTTTCGCGGGGAAATAAAACAAACTCCACCTTTCTTCTCAGCTGTTAAAATAAATGGGAGGCGAGCTTATGAACTTGCACGCAGCGGAGAAGACTTTGATATAGAATCACGATCTCTATTTGTTAGTAGCCTTAAATTAGAAAAATATATCAGTGAGAATAGTGCTATCCTTTCACTAGAGTGTGGTAAAGGCGGCTACGTTCGATCAATCGCCAGAGACCTAGGACTGGAACTAGGTTGTTACGGTCATGTGAAGTGGTTAAGAAGAATAGCATCAGGATCCTTCAATCTATCAATGGCACATTCGTTAGATACCATATTGAAATTGAATAAAACGTCAGCGGTAAATAATTTTATACTTCCCGTGGAGTTGGGCTTAAGTACAATAAAACATGGAACATGCACTTCAACGGCGGCTGAAAAAATTAAGAATGGAAACTCAGCGCCCATTTTATGCAAAGGAGCAAGAACTGGGGACGAAATTTGGGTCAGCTATAGCGAAATCCCAATTGCAATCGGAAAATATGAAGCGGGAGCATTCCTGCCAAAAAAAGTTTTTAATTTAATATGAATCAAGCTTGATGATCACAAAAAAATTTCTCAAGGGTGATGCTATTTCAGAAGCTACATATTCGAAGTGTGAGAAGTACAGGTATTACCTTTCAAGAGACTGGGACGACACAAAAAAAAGAGTGCATTTTATAATGCTTAATCCATCTACTGCGACGGAGTCTCAAAATGACCCTACTGTGGAAAGATGCGAACGCCGTGCACGGTCACTCGGATATGGCGCATTTTCTGTTACTAATATTTTTGCCTGGCGAGAAACAGACCCAAGAAAAATGGAAAAGGTCAGTGATCCAGTAGGGCCTAAAAATGATAGTATAATTCTGAAAACATGCTTAAATTCAGACCTCAATATTGCGGCATGGGGTACCCATGGAAGTCATCGTGATAGAGGGGTAGTCGTAAAAAAAATATTCCTTGAGGCAAAGTTACAAATATTCAGCTTAGGAATCACAAAGCTAGGATATCCTAAGCATCCACTTTACCTTAGTTATAAAGTAAAACCACAGTTATGGCTAAACGGTGGTATGAATGTCTAAGTTTTTCAGCTTTATGTTTCTCGATCCTAGCATTTTTATTATGGAATTAAAGCACTTCACTTTCTGGAAAGATTAAAATAGATACCACCATTGAAGTGATTCATAATTAGTAACGGTCTTGCTGGACGACATCCTGGCTTGTACCATAAAATAAGAGGATAGTGCGTTGTCGATTACAGCAGAAGAGAAAGCTAAAGTTTTAAAAGAGTTTGCAACAAAAGAAGGAGACACTGGATCTCCTGAAGTCCAAGTTGCAATTCTTACATCGAGAATTAATACATTAACTGAGCATTTTAAAATGCATAAAAAAGATAACCATTCCCGTAGAGGGTTATTGAAAATGGTAGCTCAGAGACGAAAGCTTCTTGATTTTTTAAAGAATAAAGAAGAACAGCGATACAAAGATCTTATTGGTCGCCTTAGTATCCGAAGATAAAATCAACTTATTATATGAAGCCTCCAAAATATACTTTGACGGCGGGTTAAAGTGCTTTGATTAGTTCGCTTTCGTCGCTTTTAATTCTTTTCATCGTGATATATACGCGCGTTATGCAAATACCGGGCTAGTGACCGTGGTTTGGTATGAACAAATTGGTCAGGGGGAATACGCCCCCTATTGGAATGGCTGTAAAGCCTTATTAGGATATGTAGATGTTTGATGTAACAAAAAAATCAATAGAATGGGGTGAGGAAACCCTCACATTAGAAACTGGAAAAGTAGCTCGGCAAGCTGACGGTACTGTCATTGCGACACTTGGTGAAACTTCAGTAATGGCGAATGTAACATTCGCAAAAGAAATGAAAGAAGGACAGGACTTCTTCCCACTAACTGTCCATTACCAGGAAAAATATTACGCTGCTGGTAAAATACCTGGTGGGTTTTTTAAACGAGAGGCACGACCTTCAGAGGCTGAAACATTAACAGCAAGATTAATTGACCGCCCAATAAGGCCCCTTTTTGTAGAGGGTTTTAAGCATGAAGTTTTGGTAATGTGCACTGTACTTTCGCACGATTTAGTCAACTCACCAGACGTAGTAGCTATGATAGCAGCATCCGCGGCGCTTACGCTTTCTGGCGTGCCATTTATGGGGCCAATAGCTGCTGCTCGGGTTGGTTTTGAAAATGGTGATTATATCCTGAACCCGACGGTAGATGATATGCAAGGGCTCAGAAATAATCCAGACCAACGCTTGGATTTGGTCGTCGCAGGAACCAAGGATGCTGTGATGATGGTAGAGTCTGAAGCATATGAATTATCTGAAGATGAAATGCTCGGGGCTGTGACTTTTGCTCATCAGCAAATACAACCTGTAATCGATCTGATAATTGAAGTCGCAGAAGCCTGTGCAAAAGAACCATTCAATTTTAAAGCTCCAGATTTTACAAAACTGCTGAACAATGTCAAAAAGATTGGTGAGAAAAAAATGCGCTCTGCATTTGCAATAACTGACAAACAAGAGCGGCAAGCTTCTGTAAACGAAACGCGCGAATATATAAAAACAAAATTATCAGAAGAAGAGTTAGAAGATCCTAACCTTGGGTCAGCAATGAAAAAACTTGAAGCTGGTATACTAAGAGGCGATGTAGTTAAAGGTGGCAAAAGAATAGACGGCAGATCAACTACTGATATCCGCCAAATAATTTCTGAAACGGGCCTCCTGCCAAGAACGCATGGTTCTGCCTTATTCACTCGCGGTGAAACTCAAGCGCTCGTAGTAACCACGCTTGGTACAGGCGACGATGAGCAAATTATAGATGCATTGCATGGTAATTTTAGATCAAATTTCTTGCTGCATTATAATTTTCCCCCTTACTCTGTTGGAGAAGTTGGGAGAGTTGGTGCAACTGGTAGAAGAGAGATTGGTCATGGAAAGTTAGCATGGCGAGCACTACAAGCAGTATTACCAGCAGCAACCGATTTTCCTTATACGATACGTGTTGTCTCAGAAATTACTGAGTCCAATGGATCATCTTCTATGGCTTCTGTCTGTGGAGGCTCACTAGCGATGATGGATGCTGGGGTACCATTAAAAAGTCCGGTTGCTGGAGTAGCTATGGGTTTAATTCTCGAAGAAGACGGTTCCTATGCCGTTTTAACCGATATTCTCGGTGATGAAGATCACCTTGGAGATATGGACTTCAAAGTAGCAGGTACAGAAAATGGAATAACCTCTCTTCAGATGGACATCAAGGTTGCAGGCATAACACCGGAAATTATGAAGCAAGCTCTATCTCAAGCTAAAGATGGGCGCATGCATATACTTCAAGAAATGTCCAAAGCAATTTCTGAAGCTGGGGAGTTTAGTGTTCACGCGCCACGAATTGAGACTATGAAAGTTGCAACCGATAAAATTCGAGAGGTAATTGGATCGGGTGGTAAAGTTATTCGCGAAATAGTGGAAACATCTGGAGCCAAAGTAGATATCAGTGATGATGGAACAATTAAAATTGCTTCTCCAGACGGTGCATCGATTCAAAAAGCATATGATATGATTTATTCTATCGTCGCAGAACCAGAAGTCGGTAGCATATACACTGGAACGGTTGTAAAGCTGGTTGATTTTGGGGCATTCGTAAACTTTTTTGGTAAGCGAGATGGTCTAGTGCACGTGAGCCAAATTGAAAACCGCCGGCTTAACCATCCATCTGATGTATTGAAAGAGGGCCAAGAAGTTAAAGTTAAACTGATGGGCTTTGATGATAGGGGTAAAGTGCGATTATCAATGAAGGTTGTAGATCAAGACACTGGTGAAGAAATAGTTGAAGATAAAAAGGAAAGCTAAGCATTACTATGGAGGACGCCATTTTAAAGTGGCGTTCTCTTTACTATTATTCGTTTCGTAACGAATTAATTTGTTTTCTTAAAGTAGCTAATACCACGCCCCAAGTTTTTCTGTTTTCTTTTGGACCAAGTATTTCAGCACCTCTCCTTCAACAACATCATCCGTTGCGAAGCTTTTCATTTTTTGGATCGTAAGGACTATCAGAAGTTACAACAGCATCCCACAAAGCATTCTGAATTTTAACTTTCAACTTTGTTCCTTCAATTGCGTAACTTGGCTTTACATAACCCATACCTATTGATTTTTCAAAAACAACCGAATAACCACCAGATGTTAATCTGCCAACTCTTTCAGTTCCGTCTTCAGTATAGAGCGCTTCTCGACCCCATGGATCTGCATCCACTGGGCCATCTATAAGAAAAGTAACACATTTTGACCTTATGCCTATTTTTTCCATTTGCATCTTACCATTAAAGTCTTTTGACATATCCACAAAGCGCGGAAGATCTGCCTCGAGCGGCGTAGCATCCCTGCCCAATTCAGTGCCAAATGCCCGATATGATTTTTCCTGTCGCAACCAATTTTGAGCTCTAGCTCCGACCCATTTCAACTCATATTTCGCTCCAGCACTCTTTAGTAAGTCAAAAAGGTAATTTTGCATTTCGATTGGATGATGCAATTCCCAACCTAATTCACCAGTGTAAGAGACTCGGATTGCATTAATTGGACACATTGCTAATTCAACTCTTTTAAAACTAAGCCAAGGAAACCGGGCATTTGATAAAGCAGTATCTTGGTCTTCGTCCCTAATAAGTTGGGATAAGAAATCACGAGATTTAGGCCCTGCTACAGCGAAAACACCCCATTGCGATGTTACATCCTGTATTTCAATATACCCAAATTCAGGACATTTATCTTCAGCACTCTTTATTAGGAAATCAGCATCATAGTCCGTCCAAGCACCAGCTGAAACAAGGTAAAATTCATCTTGCTTCAACCTAACTATTGTGTATTCCGTTCTTGTTGTTCCGGCATCTGTCAAAGCATATGTTAAATTAATACGGCCGACGTTTGGCAGTTTGTTACAAGTAAACCAATCCAAAAACCCCGATGCTCCCGGACCTTTTACAATGTGCTTTGTAAAAGCTGTAGCATCAATTATTCCCACGCCATTTCTGATTGCTTTTGCCTCAGCAAGTGCATATTTCCACCAGTTTCCCCTTCGAAAGCTTCTTGACTGAAGGTCAAAGTTTTCATCAGCACCAACAGGCCCAAAATAATTCGGACGTTCCCAACCATTCACCTGACCGAATTGTGCTCCTAGTTTTTTCTGCCGATCATACGCAGGAGCAGTCCTTAATGGCCTACATGCTTCTCTTTCCTCATCAGGATGGTGCAAAATATAAACATGCTCATAGCATTCTTCATTCTTTCTTGCAGCATACTCAGTGGTCATCCACTTCCCGTACCGCTTAGGGTCTAATGAAGCCATGTCGATTTCAGCCTCACCCTCAATCATCATCTGTGCTAAATAATAGCCGGTTCCACCAGCCGCCGTGATACCAAAACTAAAGCCTTCAGCGAGCCAAAGGTTTCGCAAACCGGGCGCTGGACCAACAAGAGGGTTCCCATCGGGTGTGTAGCAGATCGGACCATTAAAATCATCCTTTAGGCCTACCTCTTCAGTAGAAGGTATTCTATGGATCATTGATAAATATTCTTGCTCAATGCGATCTAAATCTAGAGGGAATAGATCAGCTCTAAAACTATCTGGCACCCCATACTCAAATCTAGCAGGTGCATTTTTTTCATATGGCCCAAGTATCCAGCCACCTCGCTCTTCACGTACATACCATTTGGCGTCTGCATCCCTCAAAACTGGGTGTTCCGAATTACCTAACTCCCTAAATTTAACTAATTCTTTATCTGGCTCAGTAACGATAAATTGATGCTCAACTGGTATCGCTGGAATTTTAATTCCTAATAAAGCTGCAGTCCTTTGTGCATGATTGCCTGTTGCAGTAACTACATGCTCAGCAGTAATTGTAATTTTTTCATTGCTTTGGACTAAATTACCGCCCTTTTCCACCATTTTACTACAAATTATCTCCCACTCAGACCCCGTCCAATGATAAGAGTCAACCTGTAGTTTGCGCTCTATAAATACACCTCTTTGGCGAGCACCTTTTGCCATGGCCATAGTAACGTCCGCAGGGTTTATATAACCATCTGTTGGATGATAAATAGCCCCAACTAAATCTTCTGTACGGACTAAGGGCCAGCGATCCTTGATTTGGTTTGGCGTCATCCATTCAAATGGCACACCACAAGTTTCAGCTGTAGAAGCATATAACATATACTCGTCCATTCTATGCTGACTTTGAGCCATGCGGAGATTTCCAACCACTGAAAAACCTGCATTCAACCCAGTTTCGGCTTCAAGCGTTTTATAAAATTCGACGGAATATTGATGAATATGCGTTGTTGCATAGGACATATTGAATAAAGGAAGGAGCCCTGCGGCATGCCATGTTGAGCCAGATGTCAATTCGTCCCGCTCTAATAGCATGACATCATTCCAGCCCCCTCTAGCTAGATGATAGGCAATAGATGTTCCGACAGCACCACCACCAACTACAACTGCTTTAACATTGGTTTTCATTATTCTCTCCTACCGATAATATTTCTCTAGCATTATCTTGTGTTAACACCGAACCCAGCCGACATTAAAAATCAAAAATACGACGTATGCCCTTTTATTGACGAATATAATTACTATCAGGTCAGCATTTATTTCTAATGATATTAATTACTTAACGTATGTAAAATAATCTGTCTCTTATTAGATAAACCTTTATCTAAATGCAGTTGATGCGTATAAGGTTAGTTTAAAGACTTGTATAAGAATCATACAGGATAAAACTTTTAAAAAAGGCGCGGGTTTATGGTTGGGTTATCAAGTATCACCGGTATTTTATCGCAGGATATGGCAATAGATTTGGGAACCGCGAATACATTAGTTTATGTAAAAGGCAGAGGTGTCATCTTATCCGAACCATCAGTAGTCGCCTACCATGTTAAGGATGGTGGAAAAAAAGTTTTAGCCGTAGGCGAAGATGCAAAATTAATGCTTGGACGCACTCCAGGCAGTATTGAGGCCATACGTCCTATGAGAGAAGGAGTAATAGCAGATTTTGATGTGGCTGAAGAAATGATAAAACATTTCATAAGGAAAGTGCATAAGAGATCAACATTTTCTAAGCCAAAGGTTATCGTTTGCGTACCACACGGGGCGACACCTGTGGAAAAAAGAGCCATACGCCAGTCAGTTCTTTCGGCGGGCGCAAGAAAAGCAGGATTAATCGCAGAACCCATAGCAGCGGCTATCGGTGCAGGCATGCCAATAACTGATCCAACGGGAAATATGGTTGTAGATGTAGGCGGAGGAACAACGGAAGTAGCAGTGCTATCACTGGGTGACATAGTATACGCTAGATCCATTCGTGTTGGTGGCGATAGGATGGATGAAAGTATTATAAATTATCTTCGAAGACACCACAATTTGTTGGTTGGGGAAAGCACGGCAGAGCGAATAAAAACATCAATTGGAACAGCACGGGTTCCAGATGACGGCAGAGGTTCATCTATGATGATTAGAGGGCGTGATATTTTAAATGGTATTCCAAAAGAAATTGAAATCACCCAATTACATATCGCAGAGGCGTTAAGCGAACCTGTTCAACAAATTTGCGAAGCCGTAATGACAGCGTTAGAAACAACCCCACCTGATTTAGCAGCAGATATCGTAGATCGCGGTGTCATGCTTACTGGAGGCGGCGCATTACTTGGGGACTTGGACCTTGCACTTCGAGAAAGGACAGGCCTTGCCGTTTCAATAGCTGATCAAAGTTTAAATTGTGTAGCTCTTGGGACTGGAAAAGCTTTAGAATTCGAAAAGCATCTACGACATGCAATAGATTACGATAGTTAAAACGAGTAAATTCATCTTTTGAGTAATGATAGACAGACGCAGACCGACTACTTTGCACCTATTCGCAGGGCAATAACTGTTATTTTGCTTTTAGGTCTCTTCGGGCTTTTTGTTTTATGGAGAATAGATAGTCCTAGAGTTGAAAAATTCAGGGCTTTGGTAATCGACACATTCGTACCTAGTTTTGAATGGATGTTGCGTCCAATGACATCAGTCGTAAAACTTGCGCAGGATTACCAAAGCTATGAAAAACTTTTAGAACAAAATAAAGAATTAAGACGAGAACTACAACAAATGAAAAGCTGGAAAGAGGCAGCTTTGCAATTAGAACAAGAAAATGCGCGTTTACTGGATCTTAATCAGCTAAGAGTCGACAGCAAACTGACGCATGTTAGTGGTATCGTAGTCGCAGATAGTGGATCGCCCTTTCGTCAATCAGTTTTATTAAATATTGGCTCAAAAGATGGTATACAAGATGGTTGGGCTGCTATGGATGGTTTAGGTTTAGTCGGTCGAATTTCCGGTGTTGGTTCTTCGACAAGTCGCGTTATTTTATTGACTGATAATGCGAGTCAGATACCCGTTATCATTCAACCTTCTGGACAACAGGCTATACTTATGGGCGATAATTCGTATGCTCCACCAGTTGAATTTATAGAGAATGTTGAATTTGTTCGTCCTGGAGATAGAATTGTAACATCTGGGAGGGGAGGTGTTCTTCCCGCAGGGCTTCTGATTGGCACTATAGCCTTGGACCCTAATAATAGACTAAGAGCAAGGTTAGCCGCTGACTACGAAAGATTAGAGTTCCTGAAGGTGCTGCGGGATTATGGTACAGAAAAAATAGATAACTTCGGAAATTTGGTAACCCGAAAAGAAATAGAAAGTGGCGTTTCCACCACTACAGAAACTTCTGAGACAGTAAATGAGGGTTCCAGTGAGTAACATTCCAAGCGAACGCATATGGATTTACCGTATAGTTTTCATAGCAATCTCTATTTTTCTCGTTTTGACTAATCTAATGCCGCTTCAAACAATGCCTCAAATCTGGCCTTGGCCAAATACTCTTTTGCTCGTCATATTCTGCTGGTCATTGCGAGAGCCAAATTTTGTGCCAATTCCACTAATTACATTTGTCCTTCTTTCCCAAGACTTTTTACTGCATCGCCCACCAGGATTATTTTCAGGAATAACCATTCTAATACTAGTTTGGATAAAGGCTATAACAGCTAGCACCGACGACAAATCATTTCTAGCTGAGTGGATGCGAGTAGCGTTGGCTTTTGCTGCTATTTCATTAATCAATCATTTAGTACTATCACTATCACTTGTGGCGACAACGGAACTGAGAATAAGCCTGATCCAAACAATATTTAATATTTCTACCTATCCGTTTGTTGTTTTGATTTCACATTATATATTTCGTGTGAAAAGACCATATTTTACCAGGAGTGGGCGCGTAATCTAGAGATTTGAACATGTGGCAAAAATCTAATTTAGTTTCATATCGACATTTTCGCACAGGACGACGTGGCTTATTAGTTGGTGGCCTGCAGCTTGGCTTTTGCGGATTATTGGCTTGGCGGATGCACCAACTTCAAGTTGAGAAAGCAGAAAGCTTTCGACTTGTTGCAGATGAAAATAGGATAAACGTTAGGCTAATCCCAAACCAAAGAGGCGAAATCTATGACAGAAATGGTGTCAAATTAGCAGAAAACGAGGCGAGCTACAGAGTTACAATGGTCGCAGAAGATGCGGGTGATATAGATTTAATTTTAGAACGCCTGTCAAAACTTATAAATTTATCCACTGAAGATATTGAACGTTCCAAAGCAGAGCTTCAAAGAAGTGCAAAATTTCTACCTGTAACAATCATTGATAGACTGGAAAAAGACGATATTGCTAAAATTGCAGTTAATGCCCCAATGCTGCCTGGCATTAACCCAGAAATAGGCTTCTCAAGAATTTACCCTTTAGGTGAAATTTTTGCACATGTTGTTGGATACGTAGGCCCAGTAAGTAGCCGTGATCTCGAAGTACGAGACGACCCTGATCCACTTTTAAGAATACCCAGATTTCAGATTGGGAAGGTTGGAGTGGAAAGAGAATTAGAAAGTACTCTTCGCGGTAAGGCAGGAACAAAAAGGGTAGAAGTAAACGCCCTTGGTCGGGTGATGAGAGAAATAGAGCGAAAAGAAGGATCTAAAGGCGCCAACTTAAAACTGACATTGGATACGAATTTGCAAGCATATGTACGAGCTAGGTTGGGGACTGAGAGTGCTTCAGTCGTTGTGTTAGATTGTAAAACCGGGGAAATTTTGGCTATTTGTTCATCTCCTGCTTACGATCCAAATAAATTTGTCCGCGGGATTTCTTTTGATGATTATGGTACATTAAGAGATGATAATCGTAGACCCTTAGCTTCAAAGACAGTTCAGGATGCATATCCACCCGGTTCTACATTTAAAATGGTCACCGCCCTTGCAGCACTTGAAGCAGGAATTATTGATCATAGAAAAAAAATTAGATGCAATGGACACGTAGAAGTCTCAAATCGAAAGTTTCATTGCTGGAAAGCAGATGGCCACGGCAACGTAGACTTGGTAAAATCCCTCAGAGAAAGTTGTGACGTATATTATTACGAATTAGCTCAAAAGGTGGGGATTGAGAAAATAGCCGAGGCAGCTCGTATTCTAGGTTTAGGACAATCTTTCAATATCGAAATGTCCGCCGTTACATCGGGTATTGTGCCAGATAAAATTTGGAAACAAAAAACTCGGTCTAACGAATGGGTTGTTGGTGATACTGTTAACTCATCAATAGGTCAGGGGTACGTACTATCATCTCCTTTGCAGCTTGCCGTTATGATTGCGCGCATCGCAACTGGCCGTGAAATTTTACCAAAGCTTATTAAGTCAATAAATGGAATTGAGAATGAAAGGATACAAGATAAGCTAAAGCTAAACAGAAATAACTTACACCTTATAAGAAAAGCTCTTTTTGAAGTAACTAATGATAAAAGAGGCACCGCTTATCCCGCAAGAGTTTTAGATAAGAAAAGTGAAATTGTTGGCAAATCTGGCACATCACAGGTTAGAAATATTTCTTCCGTTGAGAGGACCCTAGGGGTTCTGGAAAACAAAGATCTACCTTGGGAGCAACGTGACCATGCCTTGTTCGTGAATTACGCGCCGTATGATGATCCAGAAATAGCTGTATCAGTTGTCGTAGAACATGGTGGTAGTGGATCGACTGTTGCTGCACCCATTGCGAGGGATATTACGCTCCAAGCCATTTTCAAAGGTACGCCGCCTATAACCGCATACCCTGTCGAAGATCGAGCCAGAATTTATAATCAGCAACGCGAACTGAAGAAATTAATGCCAAAAACGACAAATTCTTCGAAAGTTCAGGCATGAGCTACCTTGAATACCGAGTTAAAACAGTACCGACAGGATGGAGAAAAGTTCTATTTATTAATTGGGGCTTGATAGTATTAATAATTGGTGCTGCCTTTTCTGGTTTTGTAATGCTTATCTCAGTTGCTGGTGGAAGTTTGGAGCCATGGGCATCAGCTCAAATCCAAAGATTTTCAATTGGCTTGCTCGCGATGTTTATAATCGCCATGACACCCATTTGGATTTGGCGAAATGTTTCGGTCCCAATATATATAGTTGCTCTTTTACTACTTTTACTCGTCGAGTTCTTAGGGCGTACCGGAATGGGCGCTCAGAGGTGGATAAATTTAGGATTCATCAACTTACAACCATCAGAAGTGGCAAAGGTAGCATTAGTAATGCTAATGGCGGCTTACTATGATTGGCTCCCGACTGATAAAGTATCAAAACCACTTTGGGTCTTAGTTCCAGTAATTTTTATATCTTTACCCGTTTTACTCGTTCTCCAACAACCTGATCTTGGCACCTCAATTCTATTACTTATATCAGGCGTAATTGTGATGTTTCTTGCAGGTGTGCACTGGGTTTATTTTGGGACAGTCATCGCGCTATCAAGTGGCGTTGTTGTAGCACTTTTCAAAAGCCGAGGTACAGACTGGCAATTACTTCAAGACTACCAATTTTTAAGAATTGACACATTTTTAGACCCCGAAAAAGATCCCTTAGGAGCAGGATATCACATTACTCAGTCGAAAATTGCCTTGGGCTCAGGCGGTTGGACTGGGAGAGGTTTCATGGAGGGAACTCAGTCTCGCTTAAATTTTTTGCCCGAAAAGCATACTGACTTTATATTTACAACTATTGCTGAAGAGTTCGGTTTCATTGGAACAATCTCGATTCTAGCAATTTATGTAGGAATTATAATTTTTTGTTTGCACTCCTCGTTGAGACACAAAGAAAGGTTTTCGTCACTATTATCCCTGGGCCTCACGGTAACATTTTTCTTATTTTTTGCAGTGAACATGTCTATGGTCATGGGCTTAGCACCTGTAGTGGGAGTTCCCTTACCTCTAATTAGTTATGGGGGATCTGCTATGTTAGTTCTGATGGGTGCATTTGGTTTAATTCAGTCGGCTCATGTCCACAGACCAAGAGGAAACATATGACGATCAAAATTTTATTTTCAGCAAATGAAGAGAATTGGAAACGTTATAAAGCACCACTGCAAGACGCACTTGATGACAAATCTTTAGATTACGAATTAGGAACAAATATCACACCAAGTGAAGTGGATTACATAATCTATGCTCCGAGTAGCTCTCTGCAAGATTTTTCACCATATACCAAACTAAAGGCAGTTTTGAACTTATGGGCTGGAGTGGAGGGAGTCACAAACAATAAAACGCTAAAGGTACCACTAGCTCGAATGGTCGATTCAGGTTTGACTGATGGAATGGTAGAATGGGTTACCGGGCACACCTTACGTCACCACCTTGGAATCGATAAACATATTCATGGCCAAGATGGTATATGGCGTTCATATGTTCCACCACTAGCAAAAGACCGCGTTATAACAATACTGGGATTGGGCACTCTCGGAACTGCATGCGGAATAGCTCTGAAAAGACTAGGATTTAATGTTCGCGGATGGTCTAGGAGAGAGAAAAGAGTAGATGGCATTCTATGCTTTTATGGTGATGAGCAAATCGATTCATCTTTAATGGATGCCGACATAGTAGTTTTGCTGTTACCAGATACACCACTGACTCAAAATATATTAAATCAACATACACTTAATCTTTTAAAACGGGGTGCTTTTGTACTAAATCCAGGTCGTGGTCCGCTGATTGATGATGATGCTTTACTGGCGGCATTAGACAGTGGTCAAATTGAGCACGCCACATTAGATGTTTTCAGGATTGAGCCCCTTCCCCAAAATCATCAGTATTGGTCGAATAATAAAGTTACAGTCATACCTCATAAAGCATCCGAGACAAGACCAAAAACAGCGTCACAAGTCATTTCCATGAACATAGAAAAAGCAGAAAATGGTGAAGAACTACTATATTTGGTTGATAGAGAGAATGGTTATTAACCAGGGCTAAATATCACCAAAAGGTTGCCAAATCAGCATTTATGTTGTTGTCTCTATCTTTTAAAAATTCACACGAACTTTATACAAATAATTAAAGCAAGTTTTATACGGTCAATATAAATGGTTCAAATTTTCTTAGTACGCCACGGGCAGGCTAACTCTGAGGCTAAAGATGAAATATCTTACGACAAGCTGAGTTCCTTAGGAAAAATGCAAGCCGGATGGTTGGGACAGTACTTTAAGAAAAATGAATTTTCCTTTGATGCTTGCTTCAGTGGGACCCTTTTTCGTCAGAGAGATACTGCAGATTTATTGGAGACTCATAATCAAGAAGAAATAATACGTGATCCCAGGTTAAATGAGATCCAATACTATACCTTATCCACACTGGTAGAAGAACAATTTGGCAAACGACCACCAAAGTCTGGTCTAGATTTTGAAGAACACTTTGAGTTTATTATGTCAAAATGGAAAGCCGCTGAAATAGTAAATGCACCCGAGCCTTATGTTGATTTTGTAGAAAGAGTATCCCAAGTTTCTGATGTTCTAAAAGACAGTGGAGACCGGGTTCTAGTCGTTACTTCTGGAGGTATCATCGCGAAAGTTCTTCAAAATTGTTTGGATTTGAGTGATAGCTCTATGATAAAATTCCTGCTAGCTTCAATGAATACGGGAGTAACGACTCTTAATTACTCGAATGGTCAATTTAATGTAGAACAAGTAAACTCTCTACCACATTTGGATCATTTTAGCAGAATTAAATCCCGAACATTTTTCTAATATCCCAAGGATTTACAACCTAAATGACGCATATTTTAGTACGATCAGAGTGTAGAGAAAACGAAAAAAGAGTTGGTATTACACCACTAGAGGCTGAGCACTTACTAAAAAAGGGTATTAAAGTTTCAATAGAGGACAGTAACTCACGAATTATCCCTAGTTCAAAATATCATGACGTAGGATGCGAGATTCTCGAAGAAAAAAGTTGGCCAAATGCACCCTTGGAAACAATCATATTTGGTTTAAAGGAGCTACCAGATGAACCGTTTCCACTAAAACATCGGCATATTATGTTTGGTCACGCATTTAAAGACCAACCAATGGCTGAGACTTTGTTAAAAAGATTTAAAGTTGGTGGCGGTGCTTTGTACGATATTGAATACTTGGTAAGTCCTGCAGGCAAGAGAGTAGCTGCATTTGGGTATTGGGCTGGATATGCTGGTGCAGCAGTAACAATATCATGCTGGGTTTCTCAGAAGTCAAAAAAAAGGTCAAAAGTTTTTACCACCTATAAGGATAGAGATAGCTTGGATGAACAAATAAGAAGTGAACTAGAAAGTAGCAAACTCTTACCAACAAGTGCGATTGTTATTGGAGCCCTTGGCCGAGTTGGTAGCGGCGTTATAGATCTCTGTGAAAAGATGAATATCAAGACAACAAAGTGGGATATTACGGAGACAAAAGAAAAAGAGGCGTTCTTTGATATCTTGAACCATGATTTGTTCTTCAATTGTGTTGTTGCAAATAAAGAAACACCAACCTTTATCTCAGAGAAAATAATTCAACAAAATCAAAACCTCAGCATAATAGGAGACATAGCTTGTGATCCTGGTAGTGAGCATAATCCTATTGCTTTATACGATTCTGTAACAACTTGGTCAGAGCCAGTAACTCGCGTAAGTGAAAAACCTATTTTAGACGTGATGGCAATTGATAACCTACCTTCACTTCTCCCCTTAGAAAGCTCTGTAGATTTTGCATCTCAGCTATTGCCAAGTTTATTGGATTTAGACAGACTAAATCAGGGCGTTTGGTTAAGAGCACATCAAACTTATTTAGAAAATGTGAAGCGAGTATAAAATGACAGTTCATTGGTGTGGAGCAGGTTTATCAGCAATTCCAGGTCTAAGGAGACTAATAAAAAATGGGTATGATGTAGTTGTCTGGAACAGAACACTTGACAAGGCTAATGCTGCCGTTGGAGACATTACGAACAATATTAGAGAATTTGACAAAAGCTCACTTCAAGATTGTTTAAAAGAAAACGATATTATCGTATCCATGCTGCCAGCAGATTGGCATGTGCCTTTAGCTTCATTGGCAATTTTAAAAAAGGCTCACTTTGTTAGCTCATCCTATATAGCACCCGAGATGCGGATACTTGATAGTGAATTCAAGAAAATAAATCGAGTTTGCATCAATGAGATAGGTTTAGATCCGGGAATTGATCACTTAATGGCTCACAAACTAGTTAGTGATTATCGCCAGTCCAAAGAATATAATATCGAAAATGAACTAAGCTTTCTCTCTTATTGTGGAGGTATTCCAAAATTTGAAAATGCGTTTAAATACAAATTTAGTTGGTCGCCATTAGGTGTATTAAACGCACTAAAGTCACCATCTAAATCAATACGTGATTTCAAAGAGTTTAACGTGGACCGCCCATGGAACGCAATTTCATCTTATCAGGCACCACTAGAAAAAGCAGAAACATTTGAAGTATATCCTAACCGAGATAGCCTACCTTTCATGGAGGATTATAAATTTGACCCCACTTGGAAGGTAAAAAACTTTGTGCGAGGAACCCTCCGCTTAAATGGATGGAGCTCTGCATGGCAAGATATTTTTAGTGAGATAGAAGGATTATCAGGAAAAACCGGTGATCATCGCTTGAAAGAAATGTCAGATCAATTATGGAATGATAATGCCTACGAAAAGAATGAGCCAGATAGAGTAGTTTTATGTGTTTCACTCAAAGCGGAAGTTGAAAACTCAGTTAAGTGGCACAAAACATTCGTTATGGATGCTTGGGGAAATGGTGGGGAAAGTGCTATGTCAAGGCTTGTGTCACAGCCAGTATCTCTTGCAGTTGAAGCAGTCATACAAAAAAAGCTTGAGGCAGGAGTTCAAGCTGCACCAAGCAATATAAATATAGTAGATAATTGGTTGTCAATAATCGATGAGTTAGCCCAATACCTAAATATTATTGAGCATAATTGATACAAACAAAACAGATATCCTGTCTAACTGAAAATTTTGAAATATAACCAGTCAGGAAAGTTTTTTATAATTTTACTTATTATTGAAAAAATACGCGGAAATGATGACTGAAAACGATTAGATCTCATATGCATTACTGAAAATTGTGCAGCTTCCTCTGGTGTCATGACGTATATTTTTTTATAGGGGTTTTTATCTGTCAGCCTAGTTTTAATGTATCCAGGGTTTAAAAGCTGAACATCAATATTACTTTTTGAAAGATCAATTTTCAATGTTTCTGCAAGAGACATTAAACCTGCTTTTGAAGCACAATACCCTACTGATCCCGGCAAACCGCGGTAACCAGCAATACTCCCAGTCAATACAATATGACCAGACCCTTGTTTCATAAATTTAGGAACCAAGTGAGCCAAACACCTCATTGCTCCAACCAAGTTTACATCGACCATTTCCTCGGCTTTTTCTCGATCCCATGAAGAGGCGCTCATGTGCCAGTAAACTCCGGAAACATATATAAAACCATCTAAAGTTCTGGGCAGTTTTCTGTATGCGCTCCTGACACTGGATTCCTTTGTAACATCCATAGGCAAAACTAATGAACTAGACCCAATTTCTTCAGATAATTCAATAAGTCTTTCTTCATTCCTGGCGGAAATAATAACTTTAGCGCCTACTTCAGCCAACTGGATTGCTAAAGCTCTCCCCAAGCCCTCGCTAGCACCAACTATCCAATAAGTCTTGTTCTGGAGGTCACGCATGAGAAATGAGCCCCTCACCGCGAATAAATTTGAAAAGTAATACAATGGATATGCATTTCAGCATACAAGGTAAAATCGCATAACCGAACGTAAGAGCGAACAAAGCATTTTGAGAATTTGGGCCACTTGAATTAAACCCAACCAGTCCAAGTAATGGTAACGCTCCTATTGCTGCAAAGGCTAAAGTTGATTTTGACACAAAATTCCATAAGCTAAAGCCAAGGTCCGGCTCTATTTTGCTACTTTCTATCTGACGAGCAAATAACACTGGCAATAAAGCTAGATCAGCACCCACAGTTGCGCCACTTAATAAACAAATTAAAGAAAATGTTAGGATATCTCCCTCCGACAAGAATGAGGCCCCAAAAAATGAAAGAATGGATAAAACCATTGAAACTCTCAAAATGTTAAAAACACCATGAACATCAGCTAATTTTGTCCACAACGGTGTAGCTATTGCTGCCGCCAAAAAGAATAATATTAGAAATATTCCTGCCCAATCCGGAGCGTTTAAACGGCTCTCAACAAAGAAAAGAAAAAGAGTGGAACTAAGAGCGACAGGACTTGAGTTCACCAGAGCAAGTACCAATAACTTTCTTAGTTGTAAATCTTTGGTTGCACTAAGCAAGCTTAGGAAAGAATTAGTTTTCCTTTCGAATTTATCAACAGCAGGAAATTGAGGCCAAACGTATACGAGGGCTGCCACAGCCATCACACAAAAAAATATCGCAAAGTATGCATATCCATCGTCTACGAAAAGAAGAAAAAAGGTAGGCAAAATCGCAGCTACACAAATTCCTAGCGTGGTTCCAACTTCACGCCATCTTGCCAAACGTATCTGGTCGTTTGCCCCCAGATTTATTAAACCCTGGGCGTAAGAACGAATATACGCAAAACTAAAACCAGTAAAAACCATAAAAAGTGATATAAAAAACCATAATGATGGCGATATTGGGCTTTTTATTGCAAACAACATTATCATCCCAACGGACATTGCTGCTACAGCTAATGCAATTGGTAGAGCCCCAAAACGTGTAGTTTTGGAAGCGATAATACCCAGTAAAGGGTCTTGAAAAACATCAATAAGCCTTAATATGAACATTATAAAGCCCATGGTAAATAAGCTTATTCCATATACATCGACAAAATATTTAGGCGCATGTATGTATACAGGTAGGCCAGCCATGCCAATCACGAAAGCAAGGCTTGAAAAGCGGTGTGTAGCCTGCCTCATTGAGTAACATCAATTTTAGGCGGTTCTGGCCGAGTTCGATAGCGTGCGCCCTTCCACCAGAGCTTTAGTGCTTGCCAATGTATTAAACCTAGTACTCTTCTAGACCCTAGAGGGCGAAAAATTACCGACTTTATTATTCCCAGGTTGGTTAATTTCCGCCTAGTTCCAATAAGATTAGTTTTTATTCCACCACTGCGATGATTCAGATCTATCCAAATGCCAATTTTATCCTGCCTAATGTCAAAGCGAAATTCGTATTGACCTTCAATCGGCTGAAAAGGCGAAACATGAAAAATCTTCTGAGCGTTTAAACGATCTTTGGGAAGAATTGCTGAATGATCCTTATTGTAAGAAATATACCAATGCCTATCACCAAACGTATTCGTAACCTCTGAAATCACGGCTAAAAGACTGTTGCTTTTTTTATAGCAAAGCCAAAAACTTACAGGATTGAATACGTGGCCTAGGATTCTAGGTTGAGCCAGTAAAAATATTTTTTCAACGCCTTTAAGATCATAGCTCGCGAGGACCTCACGAACCCAATCACTACTTCTGCCAGCACCTGGCGGACCACCATAATCACTATCTATAATACCAAAAAAATTTCCAGTAGTCCTGGAAAACAAAGCTGGGCCTCGCGCATTTTCGTCAAGATCAAGCAGCACAAATCCGACTTTATATTTGAAAGCGTTTTTTAAGTCACCCAATCTTCCATGCCATGTGAAGCCATCTACGTAATCTACGTTGGTCATTGTGCTGCAATCTTCACGGATATTCTATCTGAAAACTTATCTACAACGTCTATTGCCGAAGCTAACCCATCTTCGTGGAAACCATTCTTCATCCATGCTCCACAGAACCAAGTATTCCGCTGACCATTAGTTTCCGCAAGATCTTTCTGAGCTTCCAGTGCAGGTAAATCATAAACGGGATGCCTAAAGGTAACCTCATCATAAATTTTATAAGGATCAATTTTATTTTTTGAATTCAAGGTCACAAACATTGGATCGACCTCAGGAATTGGTTGAAGAGAATTCATCCAGTATGTTAACCCTATTGGGCCCAATGATCTTTTCTTATCCTCTGTGTATACCCAACTTGCCCAACAATTTTTACTTTTTGGCATCACGTTTTCATCATGATGTAAGACTGCCTGGTTGGACTGGTACTTTATAGCATCCAGTGCTTTAGACTCACGCTGGTCTGCATCTACGAGTATTTTTAATGTATCATCGCTGTGGGTCGCAAAAACGACATGATCAAAATATTCGAAGTCACTTTTCTGACTGGAAATCTGAACCCCTAACGGGCCTCGTTTAACTTCTTTAATTGGATCACCCAAACGCAATGCAACGTTCCTCTCAACCAGCTCTCGATTAAGTCGCTCCACATATTGGATCGATCCACCCTTTACAGTGAACCACTGGTGTTGCCCAGTGCGATTTAAAAGCGCATGATTTTCGAAGAAGTTAATCATCGAGTGAGCCGGAAAATCAAGTATTTTGTCTTTGGGTGTCGACCATATGGCGCCTGAAAAAGGAAGGAGATAGTAGTCCCTAAACCACTTACCTGTACCCAACTTGTGCAAAAGTTCTCGTATTGTCATTGACCTGTCAGTTGCTAAAGCCACTGCTTTTTTATTGAACTTCAGTATGTCCATTAACATTTTTAAATAATTAAAGTTTTTGAGATTTCTTGGCTGAGCAAATAGGGATTGGAAATTGCGTAATCCGTATTCAATTTCACCACCTCGAACAGATGCGCCAAAACTCATGTTACTTTGACAAATTGGAACATTTAATTCATCAAAAAGAGCCATTAGATGAGGATAATTTATTTTATTGAACACTATAAAACCTGTGTCTACAGGTTGGTTGCCACGCTTTCCAGCAAAGACAGTTCTAGCGTGACCACCTAGTCTGACTTCACTTTCGTATAATGTTACTTTACCGAAATGGGACAGCTGATAAGCCGCCCCCATACCAGAGATGCCACCCCCTATTACTGCTATTCTTAGTGGGCTAGGCGTTGTAATAAAATTCATATTCGTCTCCGGTAGTTTATTTATAAGTACGGCTCCGGACACAATTTGGATGAAATAAAAGTTTTTGATCCAAATCACAATTTTTAACGAATAACTGTTATGTTGAAATTAATTGACGATATCGAAAATCCTTACTCGCCATCTGGCGACAGGGGTGGTAGAATTTCAGTGCACTCTACTGGGATGGGACCACGGATATTGAGCGACAACAAAGGTCATGATTGGGAAGAACTTCTGTTAATGGTTAGCAACGACAAAGACAGGGTTGCTTTTAGACAACTGTTTAACCACTTCGCTCCAAGAATAAAGTCATTCTTGATGAAAGCGGGAGCAGATCCAACAATGGCTGAAGAATGTAGCCAGGAAGCAATGGCAACCGTTTGGAATAAAGCACAACTCTTTGATCCAGCCCGGGCAAGTGCATCGACATGGATATTTACAATTGCTAGGAATAAAAGGATTGACGCTATCAGAAAAATTCGCAGGCCTGAACCTGATGAATTAAATTGGCCCGATGAAATCGAGCCGGCGCAAGAAGATGCTTTAGAACTTAAACAACAATCTGAAATTTTAGCAGATGCCATTCAAAATTTGCCTGACAAACAGCGCCAATTGGTTGAAAAAGCTTTTTTCAAAGAATTATCGCACAGCGAAATAGCATTAGAAACAGGATTGCCACTTGGCACAATTAAATCCAGAATTAGATTAGCCTTAGAGAGATTGCGTCATGCAATGGGATAAATATGAAAAACGATAGAAAAATTGAACACCATTTAAGCGAAAACT
Organism: Candidatus Salinivivens marinus; assembly: GCF_965655845.1. NCBI lineage: Bacteria > Pseudomonadati > Pseudomonadota > Alphaproteobacteria > Rhodobacterales > Paracoccaceae > Candidatus Salinivivens > Candidatus Salinivivens marinus. Next base: position 90,789 of record NZ_CBFHHX010000007.1, on the reverse strand, counting down.
TATTGATGAGATATTCAAATGGGACACTGTGTGAAGCTTTCTCACTTGCAGTTGCTACTCATATTTCAATGTGTGACGATTGCAGAGCTGCATTAGAAAGTTATGAAGCCGTCGGTGGAGCATTGTTGGATGTATCTGAACCAGAAGAGATGAGTGATGATAGCTTTGAAAACGTCATGGCATTGATTGAAAGGGAGCCAGCGCAAGCGGCACAGGTAACCGTGCGTAGTGAATCTGATATACCGTCAGCTCTGAGCGACTATATCGGTGGATCTTTGAAAGATATAAAATGGCGGCCAATAGGGTTAGGCGTAAAGCAGTCTCTACTGAAAACATCTGGAAATTCGACAGCTAGATTGCTTTACATTCCTGCAGGTACTGCAGTACCCCACCACAGTCATAATGGGAATGAGCTTACACTTGTGCTTAAAGGAGCTTTTGAAGACGAAGTCTCTCGGTTTGGTCCCGGTGATGTAGAAATGGCAGATGAAGATCTTGATCACCAACCAATCGCTGTGGACGGTGAAGACTGTATTTGTCTGGCTGTTACAGATGCTCCATTGAAGTTTCAAACACTTGTACACAAATTAGTGCAGCCGTTTCTAAAGATTTAAGGCAGAGCCTACCTGTTCAACCACTAGTCTGTTCCCAGCTATTATGCCGCTGGTTTTTTGTCTTTTAGTGTTAAAAACAGGCGTTGATAAGCAGCGGTCTACTACAACGCCACCCGACTCATTAATTAACAGTGAGCCAGCACATACATCCCATTCCCAAGAATCTCTCAATGTCATCATTGCGTGGTATCTTCCCTGGGACACGCTGGCCATTCTGAATGCAATCGACGGTTTATGTTCTCGATTAAATTTTGGCTTTAAATTTGCCTTCCAGATTTTATCATCTTCGACGACTTTAGCAGCAATTAAGTCGATCACACCAGATTTACTTGGCGCTTTTATATGAAGTCTCTCACCGTTTAACCATGACCCTCCACCAAGATAAGCAGAGAATAAAAGGTCTTGTTTTGGTACATATACAACTGCAGCACTCACTTTACCTTTTTTTACGACGGAAAAAGAATGTGACCAGTTGTTACCACCTTTAATATAATCCCTAGTTCCATCAATGGGATCAATTACAAAAGCACAATTTTTCTCATAATGAGGAATATCGCTGGTACTTTCTTCACATAACCAACCATAATCTGGCCTGGCCGAAGTTAAATATTTAAAAAGCATTCTATCTATTTCAATATCTGCCTGTGTAACTGGTCCGGCACCACCCTCTTTTTCCCAGACTTTAAGCTTTCTAAATTCATAATTTTTCGCAAGTTTACCAGCTTTTTTTGCTGCAGTTATAAGGAGATTAAGATCAGGATCCTGCAAGGGTCATACTCTCAACTAATATCGAAGGAACAACATATGAAAGATGCTTTTTAGCATCATTTCCCAATATAATTCCTTTGAGCATGTCTCTTAAATTTCCTGCAATTGTGATTTCACTAACTGGATAACAAATTTGACCATCCTCCACCCAAAACCCAGATGCGCCCCGGGAGTAATCACCAGTATTAGCGTTTATTGTTGAGCCAATTAAGGACGTAACAAGCAGACCAGTCCCCATCTCCTTCAATAAATTATCGTGGAGATCTTCTCTAGAACTGAGCTCAATATTCCAATTTGTTGGTGACGGATTCGAACTAACGCCCCTTGCGGCGTTTGCAGTTGGCTTCATGTCTAATTTGCGTGAACTGGCCAGATCCAATGTCCACTCGTTCAAAATACCATTACTCACAATCTCACGCTTCTTTGTTGCCAAACCCTCGGAGTCATATAATCTAGAGGCTCCACACCTTAATCGATGCGGATCTTCAACCAATCTACATGTTTTAGGCAACACTTGTTTGCCCAATGAGTCTTTTAGCCAACTTGATCCTCGGGCGATTGCTGCACCGTTTATAGCACTAAGAAAATGACTAACCAGACCTGATGAGATACGTTCATCATATAGTACGGGATAGTTACCAGTAGTCGGCCGTCTGGGTTGCAAACGCTCTGCTGCTCGCAATCCAGCAGTTCTACCAATTTCCTCAGGTGACCTTAAATCAGATTGATAAACTCGGATGTCCGCATCATAATCACGCTCCATATCTGAGCCTTCACCGGCAATCGCAACGCAGGAAACCGAGTGGCTTGATCTTTCATAGTTAGCAGTAAAACCATTACTGGCAGCCATAAAAACAGAATATTTTCCATAGGATGCTGAAGCATCTGACACCTTAGAAATTCCACTCACTTGCAAAGCAGAGGCTTCCGCTCTTTCAGCCTCTTCCTGTAATTTAGATGGAGATGGTTCAGGCGCGGGGTCACAAATCTCCAAGCCAAACAAATCTGTCTCTTTAGTTAATTGATCAACATTTGCCAAACCTGCATATTTGTCTTCTGGAGCATCCTTTGCCATGGCAATTGCACGCTCTACCATAAGATGAAGCGTATCCTCAGATATATCTGAAGATGAGACGATTGCTTGCCTTTTCGAGACCAACACACGTAGACCCACCTCTGTACCTTCGGCTCTATCAGCATTTTCCAAAGCCCCTTGTCGAACATCAACATTTAGAGATTGACCTTTAGTGGCTATAACATCTGCCTCATCTGCCCCCATCAATTTAGCTTGGTCAAGCAGTTTCTGAGTAACAAAATCAAGAGTATCATTAGTCATTTTAATCATACCGCCATGTAGGGTTGGAGTGCTTTAATTATAAAGCTAGAGTTACCTCAGCCTTTGTCCATTGGCTAATACTTGACCAAGACTATTAAACTCTATTTTCGAGGTTAACTCATCGTCACCCGTTGGTATGGCAAACATACTTAGCATCATTCGAGCACCCATTCCTGTATCAGGGTCAATAAACCCACTGTTTATAAATTTATCAACTAAAGCATTGACACCGGACAAAACAAACTCAGCTGATCCAACTGGCTTAGGATATCCATCGTAGGTAATGAGATCCTCATTATCTAAAGTTAGCTTTCCCTTTCCTCGTAAAGACGTGCCCATAACAGAAAGATCTAATTTTTCAAGATGGATTTCCTCAATTTCAAGAGGAATTTGACTTGAGTAATTCTCTTCATAAAAGTCAGTACTCAACTCTGTTAGATTTTCAAACAAGTCAGCTTTACCAGATAAAAAAATCTTAGCATTTATTGGACCATTTGAAAGTTTATTACTCGGATCGAACAGCCCCCATAAATCTTGTGCAATAAGCAAATCCGAAATACCAAGTCTTACACCAAAATTCTGTGGCTTATTTTTATTTAAAAGCGGCAAAGTAATTCCATAATTGGCATTTTTTACAGATATATCAATTGGAATTGGCAATACAGATGCACTCAACTTAAGAAGCCCGTTTGAGAAATATGCATCAAAAATAAGTCCATCCTCTGTAAGGCTACTACTAACATTAGACTTCTCTGATGCCAATCTACCCTTAAAATTCCCGTCTGGGCTTGAAAGATCGAACTCAACAGAGCCCTTTCCAACACTATAAGAGCCTAAAGCATTGTAACCATTTTCTAATAGAAGTTGTAAATTTGCGGAGTTGGATGATACTGAATTATCTTGTCTCGAAACAACTAGTATATCTTCTAGTTGATAATTTATCAGTCCTGTCATTTGCTCATCTGGTACATCAAAGTTTAAGAATAATTTTACAAAATCTGCTTTAAATGAACTTTTTGGATTATTTTGCTTTGTTCCCGCAAACGCTTGAGTTGATTTTAAACCGTCTAAAGTTATCCGCGCTTCAAATAGTTCATTGCCTTGATATCCTGATGACAACTCGTATTCGTTTAATTCAACACCCAAGAGAGAAGAATTTATCTGGAAATCGGGTGCTCCAACTTTTCCACTTATGATCATATTTGTATTGTCGCTGAGAGGCTTGATAACAAAAGATGAAACCCCATTCCCTTCATATACTTTTATCGTTATTTCTTGATCATAATCAGGCCGAATTTCCACCGACCCGTCACTTCTTTCGAAAAGCGCAATATCTACTAACTCAATTTCTAACCTTTCAAACTCGTTATTTTCTGAAGCTTTGTTAATTAAAGAAAATTCTTCAATATTAATGCCTTCTGCACTTTGGTTTATTATAGCAGAAATTTTAAATCCGTTTTCTGATGCGATTTGCTTTATCTCATCCCAAACAATTGTTGCAGTCATTTGTGCATAAGTTGGAGAGTAGGCAAACGTACAGATTACGAAAACTATACCAGTGAAGAATTTCTTAGATATCATCATATTTCTTTTAAAAACATATGCTTTAATCTGGGGTTTGCTTAGTCTATCGTCAACCCAGATACGTGTAATTAGAAAACAAATTGGCCAAAAAATGAACTTAAGTGGGAAAATTGTAATAATGACTGGCGCAAGCCGCGGTATTGGCGCGGCTAGCGCAAAAGAGTTTGCCCAGAAGGGAGCAATTGTCATATTAGCAGCGCAAGATGAACACAAACTGGCGCATGTTGCGCGCGAGATTGGATCTGCTGCAAGAGTACATGTTCTGAATATTGCTAAACCCGAGCAAGTAGAAAACATGATTTCGCAGACATTAAATGAGTTTGGAAAAATTGATATAGTTGTTAATAACGCAGGAAGAATAAAACCAATCCAGAGACTTGCGGATATCAAGATCGAAGATTGGAACAATATCATAGATGTGAACTTAAAAGGCGTTTTTTACGGTTTCAAATTAGCAATTCCTTCCATGTTAAAAAGCGGTGGTGGAACCTTCCTTACTTTGAGTTCTGGCGCCGCTCATAATCCATTAGAGGCGTGGAGCCACTACTGCACATCTAAAGCGGCTGTGAATATGCTAATTCGCTGCGTAGACTTAGAGTATCGCCAATGTGGTATTCGCTCGATTGGCTTATCGCCAGGAACAGTTGCTACAAACATGCAGCGAGAGATAAAAAAAAGCAAAATTAATCAGGTTAGCCAGTTAGAGTGGTCAGCGCATATTGATCCCAAGTGGCCCGCAAAAGCGTTGGTTTGGTTAGCCTCTTATCCTGGAAATGAATATTTGGGAAAAGAGGTTAGTCTGCGAGACGAAGCTTTAAGACAACAAATAGGTATGGTATGATAACCTCACACTTAAAGGACGATATACGGTACATTACTATTGATCGTACGTCGAAAGCCAACGCATTAACAGCTAATATGCTTGATGAGATGATCGAAATAGCAGGTGTTTCAAATGAAAATAAGGCCTTAATTATTACAGGGTCGGGTAAAGTTTTTAGTGCTGGAGCAGACCTAGATGAAGTGAAAAAAAAAGATTTAGCAACCTCAACTAAATGGGAGCTTTTATCTGATACGATACACCGGCTGTCATGTGTGACCATTGCGGCAATAAACGGAACGGTTGCAGGTGGAGCTATGGGAATGGTATTGGCCTGTGATATTCGGATCAGTGTCCCAGAAGCCTATTTCTTCTATCCAGTTATGAAATTGGGCTACTTACCCCAACCTAGTGATGCGTTGCGTTTGAGCAAAATCTGTGGCTCTTCTAGAGCTAAATTTATACTTTTAGCAGGCCAAAAACTTACTTGCAAAACAGCCTATGAGTTTGGGCTAGTTGATGAGATAGTCGCTGGGACTAATATATTATCCCGAATTGATGAATTGTGTTTAGGCATATCAAATTCAAAAAGGGGCCAACTATCAGCGATTAAAGAAATGATACCATAGTTACTTTTTTTTTCGCACCCGCGATCTTGACAAAAATTCTGGTGGCCTTTTTTTTACCCATGAGATGAATTTTGCTAGCCTGGGGTGCGTTTTCAAGACCTCTATATTGTTATAATTTCGCGCAAGTTCAGCCTCAGACAGAGTTATGTGAATTTCCTTGTGGCATATGTGGTGAAGGATAACGGTAGGACCATTTTTGCCTCCCTTCGACTTGGGAATTAAGTGATGCACACTTTGGGGGGCATCAAGAGGGATAGGCCGGTTACATAATCCACATATAATCATAACAAAAAGCTAGTATTTTTTATTTTTATTTCTAATCAGAAGGCTATTTATTAATATTCACTCATTGCGAGAAAGTAACGACACCTTCCACTGTTAAATGTAAACATTAAGAATGATTAATAAAAAAATACTTATAGTAGGGGGAGGTCCAGCAGGACTAATGGCTGCAGATTTTGCCAGCCGTAGCGGTGTGGAAGTTACTCTTGCGGACTCAATGCCAACTTTTGGTAGAAAATTCCTTATGGCTGGAAAGTCCGGACTCAATTTAACCATGCACGAAGATGACGTAACTTTTCAAACACGTATTATCCATAATAATAATACGATTGAGAAGGCATTAGAAGAATTTGGACCAAATGAAGTAATTGAATGGGCGAAGTCGCTAGGTATAAAAACTTTTGTCGGATCAACTGGCCGCGTTTTTCCTACTGAAATGAAAGCATCTCCCCTGTTGCGCAACTGGATATCTAGACTCGATGAACTGGGTGTTACACGTCAAAATCGCTGGAAGCTAAAATCTATATCAAATAAGGTCGCTACTTTCGAAACACCGCAAGGATTATTAAATAAGTCTGCCGACGGAATTGTTTTAGCATTAGGTGGAGCAAGCTGGCCTAAACTGGGGTCCAATGGTGATTGGAAATCACTTTTTGACCCAGCTGAGTTAGAAAGCTTTCAAGCCTCAAACTGTAGCTTCATGGTAAAATGGTCCATAAAAATGTCCAAATATTTTGGACAACCTCTGAAATCAATCAAATTAAGTGCTGGGAGCCAATCGTCACGCGGAGAAATAATCATTTCACAAAAAGGAATAGAGGGGGGAGGAATTTACTCACTATCCGCACAATTAAAAAAAGGAGAAGACCTTATACTTGATCTACTACCCGACTGGGACAATGATAAAATCCTTAAACTGTTAACTATGCCATGGGGAAAATCTAGCAGCTCAAATGTTCTCCGGAAACGTCTAAAACTTGAGCCGATAAAGCAAGCTATATTAAGAGAGTTTGCCATGGATGTTTTCAAAGAACCAGCTTTGCTTACTAAAAGTATAAAATCTCTCAAAATCCCTTTAAATGGAACTGGCCCAATCCAAACCGCAATCTCCACTTCCGGTGGAGTGAAAATGGGCTCAATCGATGAAAATTTTATGTTGCGAGGCAGACCAGGAGTATTTTGTGCCGGAGAAATGCTGGACTGGGATGCTCCAACTGGAGGGTACCTTATTACCACATGCTTAGCTACAGGGCGTATGGCAGGTAAACGAGCTTTGCAGTTCGTATCTTATTGCTAAAATCTTATATTTTTCTTTGGTAGAATCGGACATTTACATGCTAGTGATTGTGGTATGAACAAATATGACCACAAAATAAGCCAAAAGAATGTGATCAAACAGTTAGATGAAACTGTTATAAATAAAATTGCGGCTGGCGAAGTGGTAGAACGCCCTGCATCAGCAGTAAAAGAATTAATCGAGAACTCAATTGATGCTGGATGTAGTGATATTACAATCGAAGTCGCAGATGGCGGCAAGACACTGATTAGAGTAATTGATGATGGGCTCGGCATGTCTGACATCGATCTACCAATAGCACTTAGAAGACATGCGACTTCAAAGTTACCAAATAATAATTTGTTGAACATTAATAGTTTTGGTTTTAGGGGAGAAGCTTTGCCTTCATTAGGGGCAGTAGGCCGACTAAGAATAATCTCACACAATGACGGTAATGGGGCACATGAAATCAATGTAAACGGTGGAAAGATTTCGGATATCAAGCCAGCTGCAAGGACTCTAGGAACAACAATTGAGTTAAGGGATTTGTTTTATGCCACTCCAGCTAGGTTAAAGTTTCTTCGCTCAACTAAATCTGAACTAAAAGCTATTACCGACATTGTTAAGGGTTTATCCATCTCTACCCCAAATGTCGCCTTCACCTTAATAGACAAAACTGGTGGTAAAAGTAGGAAGATAATTCAGGTTCAGAAAGAGAAAGATGTTTCTCTAGCATCTATAAAAAACCGTCTTTCAAGAGTTTTAGGTCAAGATTTCTCAAAAAACTCTATTTCTATCGATGTAACTCGAGAAGATGTAAACTTGACTGGGTATGTATGCTTGCCGACTTATGCGCGGGCATCAAATGCTATGCAGTATTTTTTCGTAAACAACCGTCAGGTACGAGATAAACAACTTATTGGGGCACTGCGTGCGGCGTATTCAGACTTCATGCCGCGTGATAGGTTTCCAGCAGCGGCAATTTACATAAATTGCAGACCCGACTTTGTGGACGTCAATGTCCATCCCGGAAAATCAGAAGTGCGTTTCCGAGACCCTCAAGGAATACGCAGTTTAATAGTAACAGGAATTAGGCAGGTGATCGCAATAGAGGGCCATCGGTCATCAAGCACTCTATCGACGGCAGCCCTTGGGGCGATGCGCGAGCAAACTCGCCAAATACCTAATGCTACTGATGAACAGGTTACTAAAAATTCACAAAATATGGATGACAGCGGCAATAAACGCTTTTTCACAAGAGATGTTGAGCCTGCTTTTCAAGAAACATGGAAGCCATCCGCTCGTGATTTCCAAACCAAGGATGAACATGCGAAATTTATAGAAGAATTTGAAAGTTTTCCCTTAGGCGCGCCAATTGCTCAATTCGGTGAGAACTATATTATTTCACAAAACGATGATGGAATCGTGATAATCGACCAACATGCTGCACATGAGCGATTAGTATACGAAAAATTGAAAGAACAAGTCAAAGACAATAAAATCGAAGTTCAAGCACTTTTAGTTCCAGAAATTCTAGAATTATCAGAACCAGAAATTCTTGTATTGATAGAATACAAGGATAACCTAAGTATGTATGGGCTTAAAATAAATCAGTTCGGTATAAACTCTATTGCGGTCCAAGAAATTCCAGCAATTTTGAATTCAGAAAATATAAAAAAATTGATTTTTGATATTCTGGATGAACTTACAGATCTTGAAAATTCAGACACCTTAGAGAAAAAAATAAACGCAGTTTTGTCAAGGATAGCTTGCCATGGGTCAATTCGTTCAGGGCGCATGTTAAGAACTGAAGAAATGAATTCCCTGCTAAGGGAAATGGAAAACACGCCCAATTCTGGACAATGTAACCACGGAAGACCTACCCATATTTCAATCAAGATGAGTGATATAGAGCGGTTATTCGGTAGAAGGTAGTATTAAAAGAACTTTGAAGAAGGTTCTAGTGGGTCCAAACAGTTTTTCTATCCGTTGCAAAATTTTCGCCGTACCCTCTCTTTCTAATATTTGGACGACGCTTTTGCGGGTCCAACACAATAAATTGCAATCCATTGGACTTGGCATACTCAAGAGCAGCCTCCTTGGAGGGAAAACTCAATTTAATTTGTGACTGCGTATCAACAGATGAAGTCCAGCCCATCAATGGGTCAACCTCGCGAGCTGCCGATGGCGAAAATTCTAAAACCCAAGATTTTGTATTTGCCGAACCCGAGGACATTGCTGTTTTCGCTGGCCTGAAGATTTTGACAGTCATTTTGAAACCCTCTTTTAATGATTACTTTATGCTCTATTTAATTTTCATGAGCAAGTTACAAATCTAATCAAAAAATAGTAACAAAAGTTTTATGAACATATCCTTTGAAAGAGAGACAACTAGAGGATGACTGATATCAACGTTATTACAAAGGATCATTTGGGACCTCGGCCTAAATTGGAGGGTGGTAAAAGCTTTGTAATGGCTACAGAATTTGACCCTGCAGGAGACCAACCGACCGCTATATCAGAGTTATCAGCTGCAATTGAAGGAGGCGAAAGAAACCAGGTTCTATTGGGAGCAACAGGTACGGGAAAAACTTTTACCATGGCTAAAGTGATAGAGGAAACGCAAAAGCCAGCAATAATTCTAGCACCAAACAAAACTTTAGCTGCTCAGCTTTATGGCGAGTTTAAAGGGTTTTTTCCAGATAATGCCGTCGAATATTTTGTTAGCTATTACGACTATTATCAACCCGAAGCCTATGTTCCAAGATCTGATACTTATATTGAGAAAGAAAGCCAGATCAACGAACAAATTGACCGTATGAGACACTCTGCAACCAGAGCGTTACTTGAGAGAGACGATGTAATTATAGTTGCATCTGTAAGTTGTATTTATGGTATTGGATCGGTCGAAACCTACGGTGCAATGACACAGGAGTTAATCGCTGGCGAGATTTATAACCAAAGGGAAGTTATTGCTAATCTAGTCGCTCAACAATATCGACGAAATGATCAGGCATTCCAAAGAGGTACTTTTAGGGTTCGGGGTGATATACTTGAAATATTCCCTGCTCATCTAGAGGATAGAGCCTGGAGACTATCTTTCTTTGGTGATGATTTGGAAAGCATAATTGAATTCGACCCTCTTACCGGACAAAAAACCAACATCTTTGATAAAATTCGAATTTATGCAAATTCTCATTATGTAACGCCCAAGCCTACAATGAAGCAAGCGATAGTAAACATTAAAAAAGAATTAAAAGTTCGGTTGGACCAACTTATTGCTGACGGAAAATTATTGGAAGCTCAAAGGCTAGAACAGAGAACAAATTTCGATATAGAAATGCTTGAGGCAACAGGCGTTTGTAATGGGATAGAGAATTATTCACGCTATTTAACGGGTAGAAACCCAGGAGAACCTCCACCAACACTTTTCGAATTTATTCCGGATCATGCAATTGTTTTTGCTGATGAGAGCCATGTAAGTATACCTCAAATCGGTGGAATGTATCGCGGCGATTACAGACGAAAATTTACATTAGCGGAGCATGGGTTTCGGTTACCATCTTGTATGGATAATCGGCCACTTAAGTTTGAGGAATGGGATGCTATGAGGCCGCAATCAATTTACGTTTCGGCTACACCTGGGAAATGGGAGCTTGAGCAAACCGCTGGAATATTTACTGAGCAAGTTATCAGACCTACCGGGTTGTTAGATCCAGAGGTAGAAATTAGACCAGTAGAGATGCAGGTAGACGATTTACTTGATGAGGTCAGAAAGGTTTCTCAATCCGGCTATAGAACCCTTGTAACCACTTTGACAAAACGGATGGCGGAAGACCTGACAGAATACATGCATGAGCAAGGTATCAGGGTGAGATATATGCATTCAGACATCGATACGATCGAAAGAATTGAAATACTCCGTGACTTACGGCTAGGTACTTTTGATGTACTGGTAGGAATAAATCTTCTTAGAGAAGGTTTGGATATTCCTGAATGTGGATTGGTAGCTATCCTGGATGCAGATAAGGAGGGATTTTTAAGATCTGAAACATCCTTGGTCCAAACAATTGGCCGCGCAGCAAGAAATGTTGATGGAAGAGTTATAATGTATGCCGATCGGATAACCGGCTCGATGGAGCGTGCCCTAGCAGAAACAAATAGGCGACGTGAGAAACAGCAAGCATACAATCTCGAAAATGGAATTACGCCCGAAACAGTCAAAAAAAATGTCGAGGATATACTGGCAGGTCTTTATAAAGGAGACACTGACCAATCTAGGGTAACCGCGAACGTTGAAACAAAATTACAGGGTGGTTCTAATCTACAAGCGGTCTTGGATGGCCTTCGCACTGATATGCTTAAAGCTGCTGAAAACTTAGAATTTGAAGAGGCCGCACGATTACGAGATGAGGTTCGACGCCTTGAAACAGTTGAGTTAGCTATTTCTGATGATCCACTAGCACGTCAATCGGTAATCAATGCAGCTGAAAATGAAAAAATTCCAGGCCGCTCAACTGCAGGGAAAGGAGGCACAAGAGCGTACAGAGGTAAAAGTAGAAGAAAAGTCTAAGTGGCTATACACTAAAGTCTGATGCTGGTAGAAATTCAACCCCACCTATGCGCCAGGAACCATCAAATTCCATCATGTAGTATCTCAAGTAATGCGATTTACCGTTTGCATCTACGATTTGTACTACTTGTGCCAGTCCATGATGATATCTTTCATTTTCCAAAAAGATTACTTTGGATGGGCGCCATACCATAGGGTATCCGTTACGTACCATTCTTCCAAAATTCTCTGCACTGCCAAACTTTTCCCTAAGAAACGGAGTAGCAAAACTAAAGGCTGTCTCAAAATCATTGAGTTTAAATGCAGCTATTTGGTCTTCAATAGTCCTCTTTATTGCGTCATTGCCGCTTGCGCTAACCTGAGCAGCAAAGATTGTAAAAATCGCAAATGTAACAACTTTCCACATATTATATCCTCCACACCAGTAGATAGAGCGGAATTAATCAATAGCAATTATTACAAAAATTTACCTTCTAGTGCAGAGTCGATTAAGGCGATTGTCTCTTCAATCCCGTATAAGGCTATAAAACCACCAAATCTAGGACCTTGGGATGCGCCTAACAATATTTCATAAAGTGCTTGGAACCATTTACGCAGCGGGTCAAAACGTTCTCGACCACAAGAAAATACAACACTCTGGAGAGACTCCGCGTCTAGATCACCATTATAATTAGCCAATTTGTCCCGTAAATCTAATATAGCTTCTCGCTCAACTTCACTAGCTTCTCTGTAGATCTTATTTGGTTTAACGAAATCATTGTAAAACGCGACAGCAAAACCGACGGCCTGATCTAAGTCGGGATGTGTTTCTGGAGTAGCCTCAGATTGATAGCGTTTTATAAAACCCCATAGAGTTTCTTTTTCTTCTGCTCCAGCAACTGAAGCAAGATTTAATAACATAGAAAACGGAATAGCCATATGAGATTTAGGCACGCTATTACCATGAATATGCCAAACAGGATTATTTAATTTTCCCGAAAAATCTTGATTTGAATAAGCTCTTAATTGCTGATGATATTCGTCAACCATCTTTGGAATTATATCAAAATGAAGGCGTTTCGCAGTTTTTGGTTTTTGGTACATGAAATAAGATAAGGATTCACTGCTAGCATATTTCAGCCAGTCCTCAATAGACACACCATTCCCACTTGTTTTTGAAATTTTTTGCCCATTTTCATCAAGAAACAGTTCATAAGTGAAGTGCTCGGGCGGACGGTGTCCTAGTATTCGACAAATTTTATCATAAATTGGGGTGTTCGTAGAGTGATCTTTGCCATACATTTCAAAATCTATACCTAAGGCTGCCCAACGAGCACCAAAATCTGGTTTCCATTGTAATTTCACATTTCCACCAGTCACAGGCAGGGTCCAATCCTTTCCATTTTCATCAGAAAAAGTGACAGTACTATTGTCTGAATTTACTTCTTTCATCGGTACGTATAGAACTCTTCCAGTCTCGGGGTGGATAGGTAAGAAAATCGAGTAAGTCTCCCTCCGCTCATCCCGAAGTGACTTCAACATCACAGACATTATCTCATCATAGTTTTCCACTGCTTTAATCAGAATTTTATTAAATTTACCTGATCGGTAGAATTCTGTTGCACTTATAAAATCATACTGAAAATCAAAGGTATTCAGAAATTTTTTCAAAAGCTCATTATTATGCTGCCCAAAACTTTCATATTTCTCAAAAGGATCAGGAACGGAGGTCAACGGCCTTTGAAGGTTTTCTTCTAACATTTTCTGGTTAGGGACATTTTGTGGCACTTTTCTCATACCATCTAGATCATCCGAAAAACAGATTAATTTACAGGGGATATCACTAATCTCACGAAAAGCTCGCATGACCATAGACGTTCTAGCTACCTCACCAAAGGTTCCAATATGAGGTAAGCCAGATGGCCCATAACCTGTTTCGAATAGGACATGACCCTTCTCTGGAGGAGCATTTTGATAGCGCTTCAATACTCGGCGGGCCTCCTCAAATGGCCATGATTTAGAAGTCAAACCAGCCTCACGCATTTCAGACATCATAATTCTCCATATTCACTGAATAAATATCGTGCAGTAGTAAGCTTCCTATTGATACATTCAGGAATGGTCAATATTCTGGGAAAAGCATTGTTTAAGAAAGCAAAAAAATGACACGCAAAATCTCACATGCGATGACAGCTCAAGATTGTTTGGTTGCACTCATGGTCGCAATATCTGTATCAGACGAAACAATTAGAACCTCTGAGCTAGTAAAAATTCAATCAGCGGTAAATAACCTGCCAATCTTCGCAGAATATGACATTGATAGGTTAAATACCGTTTCACAGATAGTTTTTGATTTATTCGAACAAGAAGAAGGTCTTGATGCCCTATTCGGCCTAGTTAAAGAAAATTTACCTGCAGAACTGAATGAAACAGCTTATGCCTTGTGCTGTGACGTTGCCGCTGCTGATGGCTTAATACTTGAGACTGAATTACGTTTGTTAGAGGAAATACGTTACGAATTTAAGATCGACAGGTTACACGCCGCCGCAATTGAAACGGGCTCTAGGGCTAGGCATAAAACTATTCCTTCATGACGCTCTAATTTGTGACGATGATACATTTAGTAAGGGAAGGTTTTTATAGCACCAATATGGTGCTTTCAAATTTCCGAGGTCACGAGATTGATTAGCTCTCAATCTATAAGATGAAAATGCCTTTGCCAATTTGGATTTTAAAGGCGCCAAGGTATGATCTGGTCTTGCAAGAATTCCAATCGGAACACGGTATACAATTTCTTTCCAATTCATCCACTTATCAAATTGTATCATATTGTCTGCTCCCATCAGCCAAACAAATCTAACATTTGGACATCTTATCTGAATTAACTTTAAGGTCTGAGAGGTGTATACTGTATTTAATTCATTCTCAATTTTAGTAACAAAGATTTTAGGATGCTCAACCAATAGATTAGCAACACGTAATCTCTCATCTACAGGACTTGGATCATTTCTCTTTAAGGGGTTTGAGGGTGTAAGCAACCACCACACTTGATCTAAATCAAAGTATTTCAGCGCGTGCTTACTAATGTGTACGTGAGCTTCATGAGCTGGATCAAAAGAGCCCCCTAGAAGGCCAATCTTCTGTCGTCTAGAAGCTAAAGGAATTTCCATAAATTCCATAAGCCAGAATTATTTTCAAAAAGCAAGAGCGTCAATTTCTTCATTATACTATTTATTTCTGCTGAGTATTGCCCCTAAAGTATCATCAGGTTATCACTCTACTAGTTTTAAAGTTTCGGAGTTTCAGATGGCTTCATATCAATACGTATATCACATGCAGGGCGTTTCAAAAACATACCCTGGAGGGAAGAAATGTTTTGAAAATATTCATTTATCTTTTCTACCAGGTGTAAAAATTGGGGTTGTAGGCGTTAACGGTGCTGGTAAGTCAACATTAATGAAAATAATGGCTGGTATTGATAAAGAATTTCAAGGAGAGGCTTGGTCCGCTGAAGGTGCTAAAGTCGGATACTTGCCACAAGAACCTGAATTAAATGAAGCACTCACTGTTCGTGAGAATGTAATGCTCGGTGTCGCTTCTAAAAAGGCCATTCTCGATAGATATAACGAATTAGCCATGAATTATTCAGACGACACAGCAGATGAAATGGCAGAATTACAAGATAAAATTGATGCTGACAATTTGTGGGATTTAGATAGTCAAATTGATGTATCTTTGGAAGCCTTGAGGTGTCCTTCAGATGATGCTGATGTAGGGAGCCTATCAGGCGGCGAACGCCGTCGTGTAGCACTCTGCAAGTTGCTGTTGGAGGCTCCGGAAATGTTATTACTTGACGAACCTACCAACCATTTAGATGCTGAAACAATAGCTTGGTTGCAAAAGCATCTGATCGATTACAACGGTACAATTCTGATTGTAACCCATGACCGATATTTTCTGGATGATATTACGGGGTGGATTTTGGAATTAGACCGAGGACAAGGAATACCTTACGAGGGCAACTATTCTAGTTGGTTGGAACAAAAAGCAAAAAGGCTGGCACAAGAAGCGAGAGAAGATAAGAGTCGGCAGAAAACCTTAGAACGTGAACTTGAGTGGATGCGGCAAGGTCAAAAAGCTCGCCAGGCAAAACAAAAAGCGCGGGTTAGTGCTTATAATGACTTAGCAGGCCAATCTGAGAGGGAAAAAATAACAAAAGCTCAAATTGTAATTCCTAATGGACCTAGATTAGGATCAAAGGTGATCGAAGTAAGTAATTTAAATAAAGCTATGGGCGATAAGTTGCTCATTGAAAATCTAAGCTTTTCTTTACCTCCAGGAGGAATCGTAGGCGTAATTGGTCCAAACGGCGCAGGAAAATCGACCTTATTTAAAATGCTCACAAAAGAACTAGCAGCTGACACAGGTGATATTTCTATGGGGGAAACAGTTCAATTATCGTATGTTGATCAATCCCGGGATGATCTACAGGATAACGAAACTGTTTGGGAGGCCATTTCTGGCGGCGCAGAAATAATTGAATTAGGCGATGCTCAAGTCAACTCAAGAGCATACTGTTCATCATTCAATTTTAAAGGTGGTGATCAGCAAAAGAAGTTATCACTTTTATCTGGGGGTGAGCGTAATAGGGTTCATATGGCAAGACTGCTTAAGGAAGGTGGCAATGTATTGCTTTTGGATGAGCCAACAAACGATCTGGACGTAGAAACATTAAGAGCTTTAGAAGACGCACTGGTAGATTTTGCCGGCTGCGCAGTCGTAATTTCTCATGATAGGTTTTTCTTGGACAGAATTTGCACCCACATTTTATCGTTCGAAGGGGATGCACATGTCGAGTGGTTTGAAGGAAATTTTGAAGATTATGAAGAAGATAAAAAACGTCGCTTAGGACCAGATGCGTTGGAACCGAAACGGATCAAACATAAAAAATTCTCGCGATAAAAATCAATTCTACTTTCATATAAATGTCTAAATCTCTTGAACATCTAAGACACCATCCAAACTTTTGATTGCTCCCCTGATTTGCGGGCTTGTATCGCAGTTAACTCCAGTATCCAATTCAACTTCCCCTGGCAGTCCAGAATCAACTAAGCATAAATGGATCGGGCCCTTGGATACAATTTTTTTATTCTCTGAGGCCTGATGTAATACTGATAATATAGATGGAAATACTTTCTTATCTTCCACAAAAATTTTGATTCCATGCGATGTATCAGTAGAAATAGCTTCATCAATATTTGCAATTGATCTACATAACAGTTTTAACTGTTCGCCTTCGAAAGATGCTTCGGCCGTTAAAATGATCCTAGCCCCGCTTTCGAGGTTATTTCTGGATTTCTCTAAGACCTCAGAAAATAAAGTAACTTCGAAATTCCCGGTAAAATCACTTAACTGAACAAAAGCAAACCTGTTACCCCGGGCCGATTTTCTTTCTTGCCGGCCAACTACCACACCAGCAATTTTTACCAAGCAAGGGCCTGATAGTGCTTTTTCTTCAACCTCTTCAATTGTAAGAATCTGATTTACTTTAAAAGCAGATTTATAGTCGTCGAGTGGATGCCCCGTAACATAAAACCCAATAGCTGAAAATTCACGTGACAAACGCTCAGCAGGCAACCAGTCAGAAACCGAGGGTAATACGGGTTCAGGCAGATCATCGCCTCCATCACCAAAAAGCGATACTTGCTTTGATATCTTCTGATCATGAATAGCCGCAGAATACGCTACTAATGCGTCTAGGCTCTTAAATACCCGATGTCTATTATTATCCAGAACATCAAAAGCTCCCGCTTGAACAAGCACTTCGAGAGGACGCTTACCAATTTTTCGCAAATCTAATCGTCTGGCAAAGTCAAATAAATTTACAAAAACTTTATTATTTCTGACGTTTACGAGTGCACCCATTGCTTCCAGGCCAACATTTTTTAATCCTGCCAATCCATAAACTAAAGAGTTTTCTGATACCGAAAACTTTGGTTGAGACCGATTCACACAGGGAGAAATAAAAGGTAATTTCATACCTTTTCTGACATCATCGACATACTGTGAAAGCTTATCTGTCAAATGCAGATCACAGTTCATAGCACCTGCCATGAACTCAAGAGGATGATTTGCTTTCAACCAAGCTGTTTGATAACTTACTACAGCATAAGCCGCTGCATGCGATTTATTGAAGCCGTAGTTGGCAAATTTTTCTAATAGATCGAATATCTCTGAGGCTTTCTTTTCAGATATTCCATTATTTTTAGCACCTGCTTCAAATTTTGGCCGTTCAGCATCCATTGCCGCCTTTATCTTTTTGCCCATCGCACGCCTTAGTAAGTCCGCCTCACCAAGTGAATAACCAGCCATGATTTGCGCTATTTGCATGACTTGCTCTTGATAAACAACTATGCCTTGAGTCTCTTCAAGAATATGATCAATCATGGGATGTATCGATACGCGATCTTTTACACCATTCTTTACATCACAATAGGTAGCTATATTTTCCATTGGTCCAGGTCGATATAAAGCAACCAGTGCCACGATATCTTCTATAGAAGTAGGTTTCATTCTCTTGAGAGCATCCATCATACCGGAACTCTCCACTTGGAAAACAGCAACAGTTTTAGCGGATGCGTATAAATCGTATGTCGATTTATCATCTAGAGGTATGGTATTAATTTGATTTTCAACATTCTTTATAGGTTGAAATAATTGACGACCATCTGCTGATTGATGCAGCGAACGTCCTGAAGCAATTATTAGGTCTATTGCGTTTTGAATGGCTGTGAGCGTTTTCAAACCTAAAAAATCAAATTTAACAAGCCCTGCTTGTTCTACCCATTTCATATTAAACTGGGTTGCAGGCATATTAGACCGCGAATCTTTATAAACAGGCACAAGATCGTCTAATGGGCGGTCACTAATAACTATGCCAGCTGCATGAGTAGCAGCATTTCGCAAAAGACCTTCAACTTTTTGACCATAATTGAGCAATCGATCAACAACCTCCTCTCTTTCTGCTTCCTCTTTTAAGCGAGGTTCTTCAGCAAGAGCTTGCTCAATACTTAAAGGTTTGACTCCTTCTATAGGGATAAGTTTTGCTAAGCGATCAACTTGTCGGTATGGCATTTGCAAGACGCGGCCCATGTCACGAATGGCTGCCTTAGACAACAAGGCGCCAAATGTTATAATCTGACCAACTTTATCGTGCCCATATTTTTGTTGAACGTATTGGATGACTTCTTCCCGCCTATCCATACAAAAATCTATATCAAAATCTGGCATCGATACGCGATCTGGATTTAAGAATCTTTCGAAAAGAAGATTATATCTTAGAGGATCGAGATCAGTTATTGTGAGTGCGTAAGCAACGAGTGACCCTGCTCCAGAGCCACGACCCGGTCCAACTGGTATGTCCTTTTCTTTTGCCCATTTTATAAAATCCGCGACAATCAAAAAGTAACCAGGGAAACCCATCTGCTCAATGATTTTGAGTTCAAAATCTAATCTTTCTTCATACTCAGAAACTGGCGCAGCATGCGAAATAATTGCTAATCGATTTTTCAAACCGTCTTTGGCCTGTCTGTTTAGCTCAGTTATCTCGTCACTCGCGAACAATGGAAGGATTGGGTCGCGGCAAGTGGCCATAAAAGCACAACGCTGTGCTACTTCTACTGTACTTTCTAAAGCTTCCGGCAGGTCAGCAAATAAAGCTGCCATTTCTTCCTGTGTTTTAAAATAATGTTGGTTAGTTACAGTTCGGCGAGGCTCCTGCTGATCAACGTAAGCACCGTCAGCGATACATAAAAGAGCATCGTGGGCTTCATACATTTCTATATTATCAAAATATACATCATTTGTTGCAATCAATGGGATACTTAAATCATATGCCATTTCGATAAAAACAGGCTCTGTATCATTCTCTTCTTTGGGCAATCCAGCTCCTTGCGGGTGCCTTTGTAATTCAAGATACAGGCGATCAGAAAAAATATTTTGAAATTTTAAAAGTAAATCTCTCGCGGCTTTATCTTGAGCCGCCAGGATCAGTTGGCCTAGGGGGCCTCTAGAACCCCCGGTGAGACATATCAAACCGTCAGCATATCTCTCCAATTTTTCGATGGAGATTTCTACCTTTTCATCATCATTTTGAACATACATTTCGGAACTTAGTTTCATAAGATTTTTGTAACCAAGTTCATCTTGTGCAAGTAGCACAATTGGGGCAGTCGTTCGAGCCCGCCTCTCTGAAACCATATCTGTAAATCTAAAATCAATTTGGCAACCAATAATTGGTTGCAAACCATTATCTTTAAAAAGAACTGAAAATTCTAACGCACTGAATAGATTATTGGTTTCTGTCAGTGCAATGGCAGGCATATCATTAGCCTTACAAAGTTCTGGTAGTTTCTTTAAGCGCGTTGCTCCTTCGAGTAGAGAATACTCTGTATGTACACGCAGATGAATATATTTTGGAAAGCCGCTCATATTTTTAGTTTATTGTGCGAGATAAAAAAACTAAAGGCCTTGAAACAATTAAATTTCATACTTGAAAAAAGAAAATTTTTCGGTTCTTTTTATGAAGAGAAAATATTTGGTGGCCATTTCTACACCGCATCGAGGTGGTACATCATAAGCATACTAGGGTAAGGCGGTAGGTATTCTGGATGGATATCAGGTTTCTTCTTAATGGGGAGCCAGTCGCTTTAACTGAGGTTGATGCGACTAAAACTCTGCTAGATTGGTTAAGAATTGACAATCAGCTTACTGGAACGAAAGAAGGCTGTAATGAAGGCGACTGTGGAGCTTGCACTATTATCATTATAGATAAAGAAAAGGCAATCAAACCTCTAAATTCATGTATTCTATTTCTTCCTCAGCTTGATGGTAAAGCAGTTCGAACTGTAGAGGGAATTAAACACCATAAAGTACAAGAAAAAATGGTTGAGTTCCATGGCTCACAATGTGGATTTTGCACTCCAGGTTTTATTACCTCTATGGTTGCTGCAAATATTAACAGAGACAAGGATCACGAAACAACCCTAGCTGGCAATCTTTGCCGATGTACTGGCTATGAACCAATTATTAAAGCAGCTAGCGCGGCTGAAAATGAAAAAAAGCCAAGCTGGGTTGAAGAAGATTTTCAGAAACTAGCCGAACTTCGAAAATCAGAATCCAAAAAATTACCAAAATCTAAAAAAGAGTTGGCGGAAATATTACAGAGCGAGCCAAATACTCAGTTAATTGCCGGGGCAACTGACGTTGGATTATGGGTGAATAAAGAATTTCAAAAATTCACAAATATTGCTTTTTTAAATCAGGTATCTGATTTTTGTAATATTGAAGAACTACCAGACGCATGGCAAATTGGAGCAGGAGTTAGTATCGAAAAACTGCGTAAGTGGGCTTTCGTCGAAGCACCATCTTTTGCAGAATTGCTTACCAGATATGGCTCTACACAGGTTAGAAATGCTGCGACTTTGGGAGGAAACATAGCAAATGGCTCACCGATAGGCGATAGTGCCCCAGCATTGATAGCTATGGAAACTGAACTCATCCTAAGGAGTGCAAAAGGACAGCGAAAAATAAAGTTAGAAAACTTTTTTCTTGATTATAAAAAACAGGATCTGAGAGAAGGTGAGTTTTTAGAGTACCTGATTATTCCTAAAACAAATACGACGACAAAATGTTATAAAATTAGCAAGCGCTTTGATCAAGATATATCGTCTGTCTGCGGTTGTTTTAATATCATTTTAAATGATGGTTTGCTAAAAAAATGCGTGATTGCTTTTGGAGGCATGGCTGGAATACCGAGGAGGGCTTTCCATTTAGAAAGTAAATTACTAAATCAACCATGGGAAGAAGGAGTATTACGGGCAAGCAGCGATAGTTTGAAAAAAGATTTTACTCCATTGTCCGACCTGCGGAGCTCTTCTGAATACCGCCAAACTTCAGCTCACAATTTATTACTTCGCTGTTATTATGAGACGATTGGCTCAAATACAAATGTTCAAAAGGTGGAACCATGAGTATGAATAAAGCCATACCTCATGACTCAGCGAAGTTGCATGTTACTGGTGAAGCTCGCTATGTTGACGATATTCCACTTCCAGCAAAAATCTTACATCTTGCTTTTGGCCTATCCAGCATAGCCAAAGGTCAAATAAAGTCGATTGATCTCTCGGCTGTTAGAGAAGCACCTGGAGTTGTAGATATTATACTCTCAAAAGACCTTCCATTTGGAAATGATGTTGCTCCAAATGCACATGACGAACCTTTGCTAGCCGATGTATCTGTAAATTTTATTGGCCAACCAATTTTTATAGTGGCTGCGAATTCACATATGCAGGCACGATATGCTTCAACTTTAGCCGTCATTGAATATGCTGAAGAGCAACCAGTCATAAGCATTGAGCAAGCTATTAAGTTGGATAGTCGCTTCGAGGAAGGTCCAAGAGTCTATAATAAGGGTGACGTTATATCAGCATTTAAGAGTTCACCAATGACCATTGAAGGCACCCTTGAATTAGGTGGGCAAGAACACTTTTACCTTGAAGGTCAAGCAGCTATAGCGTCCCCACAAGACGATGGTGAAATGGTAATTTATAGTTCCACCCAGCATCCCACAGAAATTCAGCACAAAGTTGCTGAAACGTTGGGCCTAGACATGAACCTCATTAAAGTTGAAGTCCGCCGAATGGGAGGTGGCTTTGGTGGCAAAGAAAGCCAAGGAAATGCCCTAGCATGTGCTTGCGCGATCGCAGCAGTGCGAAATAATTCAACTGCAAAAATGCGATACGACCGCGATGATGATATGAAAATCACCGGCAAACGCCATGATTTTCGAATAGAATACACAGCTGGCTTTGATGAGTTAGGCATTATAAAAGCACTTGATGTTAAACATTATGTTCGCTGTGGATGGTCACAAGATCTATCTCTGCCAGTTGCCGATAGAGCTATGCTGCATGCTGACAATTGTTATCACATTCCAAACTTTAGGGTGGAAAGCCACCGATTAAGAACCAATACCCAAAGTGCAACTGCATTCAGAGGTTTTGGCGGTCCACAAGGTATGATCGGCATGGAAAATATAATCGATCACATAGCCTTTTCACTTAATTTGGATCCTGGTTTAGTAAGAAAGCACAATTTCTACACCAGTGAAAAGAAAATCAAAGATGGGATTAAACCCCAAACGTCTCATTATGGTATGGAAATTAAAGATTTCATAGTTCATGAAATGATGGATGAACTTTTAGAAAGCTCGGAATACTATACCCGTAAAACAAAAGTTACAGAGTGGAATAAAGAGAACAAAATCTTAAAAAGAGGTATAGCTTTCAATCCTGTTAAGTTTGGAATTTCTTTTACACTTACTCAACTTAATCAGGCAGGAGCATTAGTTCACGTTTATAATGATGGCTCTGTGAGAATTAATCATGGTGGCACCGAAATGGGTCAAGGCCTTTTCCAAAAAGTCGCTCAAGTAGCTGCACATATTTTCGGGATACCAATAAAAAAAGTGCAAATAACCGCCACTGATACCGCAAAAGTACCAAATACTTCGGCAACAGCAGCAAGCTCTGGAAGTGATCTGAATGGTATGGCAGTAAAAGAGGCCTGTGATATTATTTGTGCTAGGATTTCATCGTATTTAATAAAGAAATATCGACCAAATACAAATGATGTTAAATTTGAAGATGGAAGAGTGAGGGGTAGCAACTTCGATATATCTTTTGAGGATGCCGTATACGAAATATACACACAGCGTATTAGCCTCTCATCAACTGGGTTTTACAAAACACCTGATTTGCAGTGGGACAGAATCAAAGGGAAAGGTCGACCCTTCTACTATTTTGCTTATGGTGCCGCAGTCTCAGAAGTGGTTGTAGACACCTTAACAGGTGAATTCAAATTATTGAGAAGTGATATATTACACGATGCGGGAAATAGCTTAAATTCAGCAATCGATATCGGTCAAATTGAAGGTGGATTTATACAGGGTATGGGCTGGCTAACAACCGAAGAACTTGTTTGGGATGAAAGGGGCGAGTTAAAAACTCATGCACCATCAACTTATAAAATTCCTTGTGCATCTGATCGACCAAAAATTTTTAACGTAAGCCTGTTTGATAATTTGAATGTCGAAAACACAATTTACAAGTCAAAAGCAGTTGGAGAACCACCTTTTATGCTTGGTATTTCTGTATTCCTTGCTCTTAGAAATGCAGTGTCGGCTTGTGGCAATGAATGGCCAATCCTAAATGCTCCAGCAACACCTGAAAATATACTAAGGGCCGTCAGGCGTGTAAATGGCACTTGATTACAGCACCCTTAAAACTGTTATAGAAAACAACGGACCGGTGGCTAGAATCTTAATTCTGGAGACAAAAGGTTCTACTCCAAGGGGCCTTGGTACCGAAATGTATGTCTGGGCCAAAGGCACACATGGCACAATAGGAGGCGGCACTCTTGAATTCGAGGCGATAAAAGCTGCACGTGAAATTTTAGAAACAAAGAAGACAAAACTTAAGTCGTATCCGCTTGGCCCTGAATTAGGGCAGTGCTGCGGTGGTTTTGTAAAATTAGTAACCGAGTATTATGATGAAAAAGATGTTTCCAATTTGAAAGATCAGAACCTAAATGTAAGATCACTTTCGAGTACAACGGAGACTCCAAAAACGGTAGCACAGTTCGTCAGAAACTATAAAACAGAGACTATTGACTTTGACCACAAACTTTCCGAGGACTGGCTAATTGAGAAAGTTATTGCTGCGAAGATGCCGATATGGATATGGGGTGCTGGGCACGTAGGGTCTGCAATATTATCGCTTATGGCCCCTTTGCCAAACCTGGAAATTTATTGGCTAGATACAGAAAGTAGCAGGTTTCCAGACTTAGAACTCTCTAATGTCCACAAAATAATTTATGAAACACCAGAACAATTTATAAAGCGAGCGCAACCAAATGCTGAACATTTGATATTGACTTACTCACACAAAATCGACCTAGAGATCTGTGATAAGATTTTAAACCATGATTTTCAATGGGCTGGCTTAATTGGATCAAAAACAAAATTTACTCGTTTTAAAAAGAAACTTGTATCGTTTGGGCACAGCAAAGACAAAATTGACCGAATTCAATGTCCAATAGGATACAAAAAATATGGAAAGCATCCTCAACAAATCGCTCTGGGCGTTGTAGTAAATTGGATGGAAAGAAATCACCAGATGCAAAAGGGTTTAATTCTTGATCAAAAAATTGCTTGAGATCAATGGTATCTCAAAGACATATCCTGGCGTGATCGCCAACAGCGATATTTCTTTTGATATAAATTCTGGTGAAGTTCATGCCTTGCTGGGAGAGAACGGTGCGGGAAAATCTACGCTAGTAAAAATAATCTACGGGTTAGTGAAACCGGACAGTGGTAACTTGTTATTAAATGGAGTTCCTTTCAAACCAGTAACTCCCAGCGAAGCTCGGAAAGCTGGCATAGCAATGGTTTTTCAGCACTTTTCACTCTTTGAGGCATTGAGTGTTGCTGAAAATATCTCGTTAGGTATGGATAATCCCCCAAACCAAAGGGACTTGGGCAAAAAGATAAAATCGGTATCAGAGTCTTACGGACTGCCACTCGACCCAGCAAAGACAGTTGGTGAGCTGTCGGTTGGAGAGCGGCAAAGAGTAGAAATTATTCGCTGCCTATTACAAAATCCAAAGTTATTAGTGATGGACGAACCAACATCCGTTTTGACACCACAAGAAGTAGATATATTATTTAAAACTCTTCTAAAGTTAAGATCTGAGGGCACCTCCATTCTCTACATCAGTCATAAATTGGAAGAGATAAGAAAATTATGCGATACAGCGACAATTTTACGTCTCGGAAAAAAAGTTGATACCTGCACACCAGAGAAAACAAGCACAAAAAAATTAGCAGAAATGATGGTTGGCTCTACTATTAAAGCCCCAGAAAAATTAAATAAACCTGCTGGGCAGGTTATGCTAAATGTGGACAATATTTGCTGCGTTAGTAAGAGCCAGTTCGGGACTTCGCTTACCAATGTGACATTTGATTTGAGGCAAGGAGAAATACTTGGTATTGGCGGCGTTGCTGGTAACGGGCAAGATGAATTATTTGCGGTTTTGTCAGGTGAGCAATTCTCGCAGCATGGCAGCATCAGTTTTAATGAAATTAATATTACTAAATTCAATCCTAACCAACGAAGAAAAATAGGATTGCTTTCTGCACCAGAGGAGCGCCTAGGCCACGCCGCTGCGCCTAACATGAGCCTGATCGAAAATACATTAATTACTGCCGAAAATTCTCAAAATCTTGTCTCTCTTGGCTTCATTGATTGGAAGAAAAGTAAAGCCTTTGCGGAAAAAGTTATAAAAAAGTTTGATGTAAGAACTCCCGGCTCCCAAAATACCGCTAGATCACTTTCTGGAGGAAATTTGCAAAAATTTGTTATTGGCAGAGAAATTTTACAGAATCCGAGTGTATTTATTGTAAACCAACCAACATGGGGTGTAGATGCTGCTGCTGCATCTTCCATAAGGCAAGCGCTTTTGACGCTTTCAGAGAATGGTGCAGCAATTTTAGTTATTTCACAAGATCTAGATGAGCTATTGGAAATCAGTGATCAGTTTGCCGCCTTAAATGGTGGAGCTTTATCTAGGATAGAAAAAACGGCCGACCTGTCTATGGAACAAATTGGCCTCATGATGGGAGGGGCTAAAGACCTAGAAGCGCGCAATGTTTAAATTAGAAAAACGTCCCCAGCAGTCTCAAAAATGGATTTACTTATCTCCTTTCCTCGCAGTCTTAATTACAATGATTTCTGGAGGTATCCTATTTGCCGCATTAGGCGAAAACCCTTTCGAAGCAATACGCATTATCTTCTGGGATCCATTGTTTGATCCAAATTTTGCAAGTTACTCCCGCCCACAGTTACTCGTAAAAGCAGGCCCTTTAATCTTAATAGCTATTGGTCTCTCTTTTGGATTTAAGGCAGGTGTTTGGAATATAGGAGCCGAGGGTCAATATATACTGGGTGCTATTTTTGGAGCAAGTGTTGCGCTAGCTTTTTATCCTATGGAAAGTAAATTTATCTTTCCGTTGATGATCATCGCTGGTGCACTTGGCGGTTTCCTTTGGGGGTTGATCCCTGCGTTGCTAAAAGCAAAGCTCAATACCAATGAAATTTTAGTTTCACTGATGCTTGTGTATGTAGCTGAGTCAATACTCGCCTCTGTAAGTCAGGGCCTTTTAAAAAATCCTGATGGATATGGCTTTCCGGGGTCACGCAACTTACAAAATTATGAGAGTGCTGCCAATGTTGAAATCATCGCTAACTCAGGCATGCATTGGGGTGTTTTATTTGCTTTTATTACAGTAATTGTCTCCTACATCATTCTAACCAAACATATCCAAGGTTTTAATATTCAACTAACTGGGCAGGCACCTAGAGCCTCTAAATTTGCTGGAGTAAATCCAACTGCAAATATTGTCTTTTGTCTTGGCATCTCCGGGGCGCTTGCAGGTCTCGCCGGAATGTTTGAAGTATCTGGACCATCTGGGCAGATAACCATTGAATTTAATTCAGGCTATGGCTTTACCGCAATTATCGTCGCTTTTCTTGGGCGACTACATCCTATTGGTATATTTCTATCAGGCTTATTGATCGCGCTAACATATATCGGAGGTGAGTTAGCACAGTTAATGCTAGGTTTGCCTGGAGCGTCTATACAGTTATTTCAAGGAATGCTTCTGTTCTTCCTTCTCGCAACAGATCTGTTTGCAAATTATAAAGTTAAAATAGGAGCCGATAATTAATGGACTTTTCTAGTATCAATCCTGCTCTTCTAATAGCCTCCCTCATGGTATCCGCAACGCCCATCTTATTAGCAGCTATCGGGGAAGCAGTTGTAGAAAAATCTGGTGTATTAAATCTCGGTGTAGAAGGTATGATGATTGTTGGAGCAGTAGTAGGCTTTATCGTGGCGGTGAATACTGACACACCTCTATTAGGGTTTGTTTGTGCAGCCATTATATCAGGAATATTTTCAATCATATTCGGCATGCTCACTCAATATTTAAAATCTAACCAGGTAGCGACTGGCCTTGGCCTGACATTAGTAGGCTTAGGTTTATCTGCGTTATTGGGACGGCCCTATGAGGGCATGAAATCTCCAACTCTCAAGGCGCTGGAAATACCATTCTTTAGCGATATCCCTGTTTTAGGGAAAATGCTATTTTCACACGATTTAATGATTTATTTTTCTATTTTTTTAGTAACCTCGGTTTGGTGGTTTTTAAAATACACACACGCCGGAATGGTTTTGAGAGCGGTAGGTGAAAATCATGACGCTGCTCATGCGCTTGGATACAAGGTCGTTCGGGTAAGAATGCTTGCTATAATGTTTGGTGGTGCCACAAGTGGCTTAGGAGGCGCATATATTTCTCTGGCGAGAGTTCCACAATGGACCGAAGGAATGACTGCCGGTGCAGGATGGATTGCGTTAGCAATTGTAGTTTTTGCTAGCTGGAGACCATGGCGTGTTTTGTTTGGCGCCTATATTTTTGGCGGTGTGACAGTATTACAGCTAAATTTACAGGCGGCTGGAGCTTCTATACCTGTCGAGTACTTATCAATGTCACCGTATTTGATTACAATTGTAGTTCTTGTTATTATTTCATCACGGGGGAATCAGGGAGCGCCCGCATCCCTGGGACGACCATTTCACGCCTCTTCATGAGGCCTATTTCAATTTAGGGAGAGATATATGTACATAAAATCTGTAATAGCTGGCGCAATAGCTTCGCTCGGAGTTGCGGCAGCGGCTTTGGCTGCCGATGTCAAAGTAGGGTTTGTTTATGTGGGACCCGTTGGTGACTATGGATGGACATATGAGCATGATCAAGGCCGACTGGCAGTAGAAGAGCATTTCGGTGATAGAGTAGAAACTGTATACCAAGAATTGGTTCCAGAGGGTGCAGATTCAGAGAGAGTTATGACTCAAATGGCTCTACAGGGAGCAGATTTAATATTTACAACTTCATTTGGTTATATGGAACCAACGATAAACGTTGCAAAAAAATTTCCAGATGTAAAATTTGAACATGCCACTGGCTATATGCGAGCTGACAATGTTTCGACCTATTCGGCTCGGTTTTATGAAGGAAGAGCTATTCAAGGTCATATTGCAGGGAAGATGACCAAAACAAACAAAGTTGGTTATATCGGATCTTTTCCAATTCCAGAAGTTGTAAGAGGAATTAACTCTGCATTCATACATGCCAGGAAGGTTAACCCCGATGTCGAATTTAATATAGTTTGGATTTACACATGGTTTGATCCTGCAAAAGAAGCTGATGCTGCAACTGCTTTAATTGAACAAGGTTGCGATGTCGTATTACAGCATACTGACTCAACTGCACCACAAGCTGCTGCAGAAAAAGCAGGCGGCGTTATAACTTTTGGCCAAGCTTCGGACATGGCAATGTTCAAACCTATGCCGAGAGTTTCATCCATTATTGACGACTGGGCACCATACTATATTGCCAGAACACAGGCTGTCCTAGATGGAACTTGGACTTCAACTGATACCTGGGATGGTATCGGACCTGGCATGGTTGGAATTGGAGAAATTACTTCTGCCGTTCCAGCTGATGTAAAAGCGGAAGCACTAGCTATGAAAGATGCAATTGCCTCAGGAGATTATCATCCATTTACAGGACCAATTAATAAGCAAGACGGTTCGGTATGGCTAGCTGCGGGTGAAACTGCAGACGATGGAACTCTTTTGGGCATGAACTTTTATGTTGAAGGCATAAAGGGTGACGTTCCACAATAAAAAGATTAATCGCCCCCATAACTTTATGGGGGCTTTAAAACCACCGTTGGAACCAATCTAATGACAGATGTAGTAATAATCGGTGGAGGAATTGCCGGCATTGCTGCATGTGCCCAAATAGCACCCCATTTAAAGGTAACTTTATTAGAAGCAGAACCCGAGTTATGCTATCATTCATCGGGGAGGTCTGCTGCAACGTTTATCGAGGATTATGGTAACAGGGTCACAAAAGAGCTAAATATAGAAAGCTTGGCTTTTCTTAGAAGTGAAAGCAAAGACTTTTTAAAAAAGCGAGGCTTGTTATTAATTGGTAAATACGGTGAAGAGAAAGAATTTCAAACTGATGCCGGAGATCTAGGCTTAGCTCATATTTCATTCGACGAAGCTTTCCAACTGCTTCCTGCTCTAAAACAAGAAGGGATCACACGACAAGCCTACAGACCCGATGTTTACGATATTGATACAAACAAACTCTTTCAATATTACAGAAAAATTGCATTAGAAAATGGAGCTCAAATAAGAAAAAAGACAAAACTTATTAGTGCTTATCTTCAGAATAATAAATGGCAAATAAAAAGCTCAAATGGTGACCTATCGGCCAGCATATTGATAAATGCAGCTGGAGCTTGGGCCGATCAGGTTGCAGAGTTATGTGGAGTCTCAAAACTTAATATAATTCCTTACAAACGCTCTATCGCTAGAATGCAGGCACCAAAGGGAGTCGATGTGCAAAATTGGCCTATGCTCGATGGTGTTGGAGAGGCTTGGTATGCAAAACCCGATGCAGGAAATCTTATAGTATCACCCGCTGACAAGCAAATGGTCAGCGCTCACGACGCATGGGCAGATGATGAAACGTTAGCGGCTGGCATTCAGTCTTTTCAGGGCGTAGTAAATTTTCCAATCAACCGCATGCTATCTAACTGGGCTGGTTTGAGAAGCTTTGCTCCAGATGGAAATTTGGTGATAGGACCAGACAAAAATAACTCTTCTTTTTTCTGGTTTGCAGGTCAAGGAGGGTATGGTTTCCAAACAGCAGCAGCCGCAAGTCAGTTATTGTCCGATTTGTTACTGGAAGAAAACGTATCAGTTGATAGCAAAATACTTGAGGCCCTTTTACCAGGAAGATTTTAATGCCACTTCGGGAAAACTTACCACTAACAGCCAACCAGGCTGCAAATATTGAAGAAAAAAAATTATATTCAGATTCTGCTGCAAGAAATACTTCCGTCATACTGGAAGTTCTATCTCAATATCTGCCGCAGAAAGGAAAAGTCTTGGAGCTTGCAAGTGGTACTGGTCAGCACTGCACATACTTCGCTAAGACTTTTTATAATCTTGAATGGCAACCAAGTGATATTGATCCTAAGCGTTTAGATAGCATCAAGGCCTATATCCAAGAAATAGACCAAGCGAACATTAACACACCATTATTGCTTGATGTCACAGCCTCCGACTGGGCCAAAAAAATTAATGATTATGACGTAATAATCACGATTAATATCTTCCATCTTATAAGCAATAGAGAAATGAAAAATCTTATTCGCGAAAGTTCATTTGCGCTAAAAAAAAATGGCTATTTTATGATTTACGGCCCATTTATGAGAAGTGGTGAACTAACAAGCGATCAAGATTTTCAGTTTCACAACTCACTGATCAATTATGACCAAGAAATCGGGTATAAAGACGACTTTGATATACTTGATGAAATCGAAGAAAATAACCTATCTCCAGAAGCAGTTATTGAAATGCCTGCTAATAATTTGATGTTTATAGCAAAAAAATAGAACCAAAATAGAGCTTTGATTATTGAATTATAAAGTATTAGTGCATTACGATATTGTTAATCACACTATAAACTGGGGCCATGATGTTTTCGATCGAACATGAATTTGACTCAACAGTCATAACTTTAGTTGATGAAGGAACTGCTCAATTACAAGAAGATCTTATCATCAATAGTTTCTCTGAATGCGTAACAATTGAACAATATGACGCTCGTACTGATAAAATTAATAAAATCACATTTTCTATGGCACAGCTAAAGGACTTAAGTGCTGCCATCAATCTTCCCGAAGGAGTTTATACAAGGTTTAAAAAAGAAAATTTTAAGTAATAATATCCGAAGTAGCGACCGAAACAGTTTTTAAGAATGCAAAACAAGTTTGGCCAAGCTTTAAATTCATTGCATTAAGAGAACGCTGCGTTATTCTTGTTGTTAGCTTATGACCTCCAACTTCAATACCAACAATAGCACCAGGTCCATTCCCTAGAATTACCTCATCCACCTTACCCTGCAAAATGTTAAGAGCCGATATCTTTTTAGGTTTTTCGATTGCAAGTGTTATATCTTTTGCCAGGATTCTTAAATAAACTTTGCTACCTAAAATTGCATCTATCTTGGGCAAAAATAATTTAGAACCTGCAAAATCTAGTTCTGTAATGCCATCGGATGCATGTTTTGAGACCTTAGCCTCAACAAAAGATGAAAGGTCTCTTAAACCCAACTTCTTTGCAACACTGAAACTAGACAATATTTGCAAGGTCTTGCCTTGTTCGAGAATCCTGCCTTTTTCAAGAACTACAATTCTATCGGAAAGTCTGACAACCTCAGATTGAGAATGGCTTATATAGAGGATTGGTATTTTAAAATTATCACGTAAGAATTCTAAATACGGGATTACTTCTGCTTTCAAGCCTTCATCAAGCCCGGTCAACGGCTCATCCAAAATGAGTATCTTTGGATTGCTCAGCAAGGCACGACCGATTGCCACTCTTTGCTTCTCACCACCTGATAAATTTCCAGGTAAGCGATGAAGAATTTGTCCTAAATTTAGCACTTCCACAATTTCTGTAAATGAGCTGAGGTGACCCTTTCGGCCAAATCTATTTGAATACTTTAAGTTACTCTCAACGTTCATATGTGGGAATAGTCTTGCGTCTTGAAAGACAAAACCAATCCCTCTCTTGTTAGCGGGCACATTAATTTTTTGCTGACTTTCAAAAATTACTTCATTGAGTATTTTTATATAACCGGTATCTGGTTTCACTAATCCTGCGATAAGGTTTACCAGCGTTGATTTACCAGCACCCGAAGGTCCAAAAATTGCAGTTATACCAATGTCGGCATAAAATTCTGTATTGAGCTGGAAGTCACCCATAGTTTTTTCAATGTTTACAGCTATACTCATTCGTTGTCTTCTCTTCTGCTCAACCTGCTGGCGAGAACTTCGGAAATATATAACGCTCCAATAGAAATCAGTAACGAAAGACAGACTAATCTTAATGTCATAAAATTATTGTCTGGAATCTGCAAAAATTCAAAAATGGCCGATGGTATTGTTTGGGTTTGCCCGGGAATGTTTGATACAAAGGTGATTGTAGCTCCAAATTCTCCCATTGATTTTGCAAAGCCTAAAACAGCTCCCGTTATTAAAGCTGGGATAATTAATGGCAAAGTTATTGTTAGGAAGATTATAAACTTATTTGCACCCAATGAGTAAGCAGCCACTTCTAATTTTGGATCAACACTCTCAAACCCTAATCTAATGGCTCGAACCATCAATGGAAAAGACATAATAGCAGCAGCAAGCACAGCGCCAAACCAATGAAAGGCTACAGTGACGCCAAAATAGGTATCTAAAAAACGTCCAATTATCCCAGTCCGATTGAATAAAAGCAATAAAAAATACCCGGTAACTACAGGGGGTAGTATTAATGGAATATGAACTATGACATTTAGTGCCTGTCGGCCCCAGAATTTTTTTCGGGATAAAACATAGGCGATATAGACTGCTGGTAATAAACTAAAGACAACAGACCAAATTGACACCTTTATTGATAACAAAATTGCATCTATTTCCTGAGAGCTTAATTCCAAAACCACTATCCATTACTTATGCTTGCGTTTTATCATGTAGCTAAAGTGACTGACAACTTCAAAATTGAACACTTGCAAATAGAGAATATTACAATTATACGACGTACAACAGCGGTGTGTTGGGCAACTTACACTCCACCGATTTAACGCAGCGGGCCGCAGGCCCGTTTTTTTGTATGAGATAATGATTAACAACTTAATAGCAAAATCCTATATGGATAAAAAACTTGCAGAACTCTTAAATCCAATTTTAGAGGATTTAGGATTTGAAATGGTGCGAGTTAGATTATCCAATGGTAATCCTAGCACCTTACAGATTATGGCTGATCGCTTAGACGGTCAAATAGGAGTTGATGAGTTAGCAGAAATTAATACATCAGTCGGAACAATCTTAGATGTAGAGGATCCAATACCAGAAAATTATACATTAGAGATTTCAAGCCCTGGCATCGATCGACCGCTTACAAGAAAAAAAGATTTTGACTCATTCCAAGGTTTTGAAGCCAAGGTAGAAACAACGGAACTAATTGATGGACGACGACGATTTAGAGGCGTTTTGGCTGGGTTAAATAATGATGAAGTGCTTATCAACCTTGAGGAAGGTACCATTGGTTTAAAATTTACTTGGCTTTCAGATGCGAGATTAGTTTTATCGGATGATTTAATTAAAAAAATGCTTAAGAAAAATACTAAGGCAGGTATTTTGAATGAAGAAAACTTTGACGAAATTGAAACCCAGTTGGAAAATAATGAGGAGTAGAAAATGGCTATAACTTCCGCAAATCAGTTAGAATTGTTGCAAACAGCTGAAGCTGTAGCACGCGAAAAAATGATCGATCCAAGTCTAGTAGTGGAAGCTATGGAGGAAAGTTTAGCGCGAGCAGCTAAATCACGCTACGGCTCTGAAATGGATATACAAGTTTCTATTGACAGAAAGACTGGTCGAGCGACATTCCGACGTGTTCGCACAGTTGTAGAAGAAGAACTTTTAGAGAATTACCAAGCTGAAATGACCGTGGAACAAGCCAAGCAATATATGGAAAACCCAGAAGTTGGACAGCAATTCATTGAGGAAATACCTCCAGTCGACATGGGACGTATCGCAGCTCAATCAGCTAAGCAAGTAATTTTACAAAAAGTACGAGAAGCAGAGCGTGACAGACAGTTCGAAGAATTTAAGGATCGTGCTGGTACAATAATAAACGGTGTTGTGAAACGTGAGGAATACGGGAACGTTATAGTTGATGTTGGAAGAGGCGAGGCAATGCTTCGGAGAAATGAAAAAATTGGCCGCGAGAGTTACCGCTCCGGAGACAGGATCCGGTGTTACATAAAAGAGGTAAGAAGAGAAATGAGAGGCCCTCAAATCTTTTTATCGAGAACAGCGCCTGAATTTATGGCTGAACTATTTAAAATGGAAGTTCCCGAAATCTATGAGGGAATCATCGAAATCAAATCGGTTTCAAGAGATCCTGGATCACGCGCAAAAATATCAGTATTTACGAATGATGGCTCAATTGATCCCGTTGGAGCTTGTGTTGGAATGCGAGGCAGCCGCGTTCAAGCTGTTGTAAACGAATTGCAGGGTGAAAAAATCGATATTATTCCATGGAATGAGGACCAACCAACATTTTTGGTGAATGCGCTGCAGCCTGCAGAAGTAAGTAAAGTTGTTTTGGATGAAGAGGCTGGGAAAATTGAGGTCGTTGTTCCAGACGATCAACTATCTCTTGCAATTGGGCGTAGAGGGCAAAATGTTCGCTTAGCTAGTCAGTTAACCAATCTTGATATCGATATCCTGACTGAGGCTGAGGAGTCCGCACGGCGCCAAAAAGAATTTGAAGAGCGTACTACTTTGTTCATGGATACTCTGGATTTGGACGAATTTTTTGCCCAACTCCTTGTTTCTGAAGGTTTCGCGAGTTTGGAAGAAGTAGCTTACGTCGAATTAGATGAGTTAATGGTAATTGACGGGGTGGACGAGGAGACAGCCAGTGAGCTGCAAACCCGCGCTCGTGAGTTCCTTGAGAAAGAAGCCCAGGAAGCTTTAGACAAATTGCGCGATCTGGGTGTAGAGGAAGCATTGCTAAACTTTGATGGGCTATCTCCAAAAATGCTACTTGCTCTGGCTGATGATGGAATAAAGAATGTTGAAGAGTTTGCAAAATGCGCCGACTGGGAACTCGCGGGAGGCTGGACAACGGTTGACGGTGAAAGAGTTAAAGATGACGGACTTTTGGAAACTTTTGGCGTCACTCTTGAAGAGGCCCAAGATCTAATTATGACAGCACGAGTTATTCTGGGATGGGTAAATCCAGATGAAATTTCGCCAGTTAATTCTGCCGAAGCTGAAGAGGAAAATTTACAAGAAAGTTAACATGACAGACACTTTTGAGCATAAAGATATACTACAGGGTAACGAAAGAAAGTGTATCGCAACTGGTAAAATTGGAGATAGAGACGCAATGTACCGTTTTATAATCGGCCCGGACAGTCAAGTTCTGCCCGATTTGGCTGCAAAATTACCAGGAAGGGGTCTGTGGGTCTCGGCTAATCAATTATCTTTGAAATTGGCTATAGAAAAAAATCTGTTTGAGAAGTCGGCCAAAAAAACTTTAAAAGTGAAAGAGAATTTAATTTCTGAGATAGAATGCCTCCAATCAAAAAGGTTACTAGATCTTATTCGTTTGGCACGTAAAGCTGGCCAAGCAGTATGTGGCTATGAAAAGGTGAAGGAGTGGCTTTCAAAAGATAAAGTTTTACTACTGATACAAGCGTATGATGGTTCTGGTAGGGGCAAGTCAAAACTTAGCACGCCAGATAAAGCAAAATTCATTGGCTGCTTAAGCTCACTGGAATTGGGAGAGGCATTTGGGAGACAAAATGCAATTCATTGTGCAGTTACATCTGGTGGTTTAGCTAAACGTATAGTACAGGAGGCGCACCGGTTAACAGGTCTTCGACGGAATTTTGGTGAGAAATCACCTGAAAGGAAAAGACAACTAAATGAGCGATAGTGATGGCAAAAAAACTCTAGGTCTGCGGGGTGGACCCCGCGCAGGTAATGTCAAACAAAGCTTTAGCCACGGCCGTAGCAAGAGTGTTGTTGTCGAAACCAAACGTAAACGGATAGTTGTGCCAAAATCTGGCACTGCAAAACCTATGGATGGAACACAGGCCACAGAGAAAACGGCTAGTGCAAGACCTTCTGGTGTTACAGATGCAGAAATGGAACGTCGAATGAAAGCTTTGCAAGCTGCAAAAGCTCGCGAAGCAGAAGAAAAATCGGAACGTATAGCTGAAGAACAAAATAGGCAAGAAGAGCGCGACAGAAGAATAGCTGAGCAGGAAGCTAAAGAAAAAGAACAGAGAGATGCTGAAGACCGGGCTCGCAAAAAAGCTGATGAAGAAAAGGCAAGAGTAGAAGCCGAGGAACTAGCAAAACAGGCTGCCCTTAATACGCCTGTGCCAAAAGGCGACCCAGAAACTGTGTTGAAGGAGCAAAAACACCCTCAGTCAGTACAAAGAAAGAAAACTCGCGAGGATGAACCTAGTGAAAGACGAAACACAAAGGGTCGTGAAGGATTTGGTCGGAGATCTGGCAAGTTAACTATAAGTCAAGCCCTAGAGGGTGAAGGCGGTCGACAAAAATCAATGGCCGCAATGAAGCGCAAACAAGAACGAGCACGTCAAAAAGCGATGGGCCAAATGCAGGAGCGCGAAAAAGTTGTAAGAGACGTTCAAATACCTGAGGCCATAGTCGTTTCTGAATTAGCAAATAGAATGGCAGAGCGTGTAGCAGAAGTTGTAAAAGCGCTTATGAAAATGGGTATGATGGTAACCCAGAACCAAGTAATTGATGCCGATACTGCTGAGTTAATCGTCGAAGAATTTGGACACAAAGTCGTAAGAGTTTCAGATGCAGACGTCGAGGATGTTATCAATGAGGTGAAAGACGCTGAATCTGATCTAAAGCCCAGACCAGCAGTAGTAACAATAATGGGGCACGTAGATCACGGCAAAACATCTTTGCTGGATGCAATTAGAAACACCAAGGTAACAGCTGGAGAAGCAGGCGGAATTACACAGCATATCGGGGCGTACCAAGTCGAGACAAAACGAGGTGATATAATAAGTTTTCTTGATACTCCGGGGCACGCTGCATTCACCTCCATGCGCTCAAGGGGTGCTCAAGTTACCGATATTGTAGTTTTAGTGGTAGCTGCAGATGACGCTGTCATGCCACAAACAGTGGAGGCAATAAATCATGCGAAGGCTGCAAATGTTCCAATGATTGTTGCTATTAACAAGGTTGACCGAACCGAAGCGAACCCAGATAAGGTGAGGACTGATCTACTTCAACATGAAGTAATCGTAGAAAAACTTTCTGGCGAAGTCCAAGATGTCGAAGTCTCGGCAATAAATGGAACTGGATTGGATGAATTACTCGAAGCTATAGCGCTACAGGCAGAAATATTGGAACTTACTGCGAACCCAAACAGGGCTGCTCAGGGTGCAGTGATTGAAGCTCAACTAGATGTGGGACGCGGACCCGTAGCAACCGTGCTAGTTCAACGCGGGACTTTGCAACAGGGTGATATCTTTGTTGTAGGCGAACAATGGGGTAAAGTGAGAGCACTTATCAATGACCAGGGCAAACGTGTTGATACCGCAGGACCTTCAGTACCCGTCGAAGTGCTAGGATTAAATGGGACACCCGAAGCTGGTGATGTTTTGAACGTTGTTGAAACTGAGGCCCAGGCGAGAGAGATTGCAGACTACCGAATTGCAGTTGCAAAGGAGAAACGAGCTACTGCTGGGGCATCCACTTTAGAACAAATGATGGCAAAAGCTAAAGAAGACAAAAATGTTTCAGAGCTTCAAATTTTAGTTAAAGCTGATGTGCAAGGTTCCGCAGAAGCAATTGTACAGGCAATGGAAAAGATTGGAAATGATGAAGTTAGAGTTCGTGTGTTACACTATGGTGTTGGAGCTATTACAAACACAGATATAAGCCTAGCCGAAGCCTCTAATGCACCAGTAATTGGATTTAATGTACGCGCGAACACCTCTGCTCGTCAGGTCGCAAATCAAAAGGGTGTTGAAGTCAGATATTACTCTGTAATCTATGACCTAGTTGATGATGTCAAAGCTGCTGCAAGTGGACTTCTATCAGCAGAAATCCGTGAAAATTTCATAGGTTATGCTCAAATCAAAGAAGTGTTCAAAGTATCTGGAGTAGGTAAAGTTGCAGGTTGTATAGTAACAGAGGGCGTTGCGCGACGTAGCGCTGGCGTTCGCTTGCTGCGTGACGATGTTGTCATACATGAGGGTACACTTAAAACACTTAAGCGCTTCAAGGATGAGGTGCCCGAAGTGCAATCAGGACAAGAATGCGGTATGGCTTTTGAGAATTATGAGGATATCAGAAACGATGATGTTATTGAGATTTTTGAGCGACAAGAAATCGAGCGGAGCCTAGATTAACATCATAGCCAATCTCTAAGAACCGATATTAGTGGAATATCTGCAGCCGGCATTGGAAATTCTTTTAAGCTGTTTACATGCACCCATTTTAAGTTCTGACCTTCTTTAGCTTTGGGTGTTCCCTCCCACTTTCGACAAGCGAAAAGCGGCATCAATAGATGAAAATCTGAGTACCCATGACTGGCGAAGGTAAGGGGAGCTAGACAACTTGACCAGGTTTCAATTCCTAGTTCTTCATAAAGTTCTCTAATTAAGGCATCCTCTGGAGTTTCCCCAGGCTCAATTTTACCGCCGGGAAATTCCCACAAACCCTCCATGCTTTTCCCACTGGGCCTTTGGGCTATTAAAACTCTTCCATCTCGATCAATAAGTGCAACCGCTGATACTATTATAACTTTCATGATCTATAGTCTGCATTTATTTCTATGTACCTGTTGGTCAGATCGCAGGTCCAGACCTTTGCACTGCCTGTACCTATGCCTAAATCAACATTTAAATTCAAACGTTGGCGTTTCATATATGCAGCACCATCAGACTCTTTATAATGTGGAGATACCCATCCATCTTCTGCTACCAAAATATCCCCTAATCTTATTGACAATTTATCTCTATCAGCAGATGCACCTGACTTGCCGATTGCCATAACAATTCTTCCCCAGTTTGGATCTTCTCCAGCAACAGCAGTTTTTACCAAAGGGGAGTTGGCTATAGACATAGCGTGCAACTTAGCTTCTTTTCGGTCTACAGCACCAGTGACACTAACCTCAATAAACTTGCTTGCACCCTCTCCATCACATACGACTTGATGCGCCAAATCAAGCATCACTTTTCGTAATCCCTCACGAAAGTCTAGATCATTTTTATTCACTTGAATACCACTTTTGCCAGTTGCACTAACTAATAAAGTATCAGAAGTTGAGGTATCACTATCAACAG
Source organism: Candidatus Salinivivens marinus (assembly GCF_965655845.1). Lineage (NCBI taxonomy): Bacteria > Pseudomonadati > Pseudomonadota > Alphaproteobacteria > Rhodobacterales > Paracoccaceae > Candidatus Salinivivens > Candidatus Salinivivens marinus. The sequence continues at coordinate 50,760 of NZ_CBFHHX010000007.1, read as the reverse complement.
TAATACAGTTGAATGTTTCGTCATTTAAATCTGAAACAATTGACTGCAAATCATTTTTATCAATTAGAGCATCTGTAAAAATATATACTAGCATAGTGCCCATATTCGGAGCGATCATACCTGACCCTTTTGCAATGCCCGAAATTGTTATTTTGCCTCCACTCGAACTGACTTTAACACTACTACCCTTAGGAAAGGTATCTGTAGTCATTATAGCCCGAGCAGCATTCTCTATTTTTGAAACGTGAAGTGAGTCAACCAGATAATCAAATACGTTTATTATTTTTTGATATTCTAGCAACTCACCTATTACTCCCGTTGATGATGAGAATATTCTCTCTACTGGTATCTGCACTCTTGTTGAAAGCTCCGCAATGATTTCTCTAACCGCCAACTCACCATGCCGACCAGTGAAAGCATTTGCATTACCCGAGTTTACAATTATTGCAGCCCCTGTTTTCTCAACGTTGATGCCAATTTTATTTTGACAATCAATTACAGGCGCAGACCTCGTCATTGAGCTGGTGAATAAACCAGCAATTACAGTTTCAGGTTCTAAGAGAATAAGAGTAGCGTCTTCACTATTTCCTGATTTTATACCAGCGTTCGCCGTGGCAAATCTTACTCCTGAAATGGAATGCATAATTGGAAAATTTTTAGGAGCCAACGGGGAGATATTTGATACTATTGACATTGCATAACCCTATACTGATATCTGTATTACCGTTAAAAATAGTAGAATTTGATACATTTTGTGTAGCTCTTTTAATCGACAAATACATTAGGGTCTATATTGATTAAGAATTGTTTAGATATGTAATTTACTCAACCGATTACGGCGATATACTTAAATCAAAAACCCACAAAGATTATCTTTGCTTATAAATAAAGCTACTAAACCTATTCTAAAGTTGCAGAGAACGTTGACACTTTTTATGCATCCCCTTAAATCGCATAGAGTATTTTTACTAGCGTGCTTAAAACTTTTAAGGTTTTCTGACCATAGAAGCACTGATCATCAAACTTAAATCCTTTGTGGGTAAGGAATGAAATGTTAGGTCTTGGAAAAATTGCAAAAAAGGTTTTCGGCACTCCAAATGATCGACGAATACGAGAAGCTCAAAATATCGTCGAAAGTATAAATGCGTTAGAGAAAGATTTCAGCGTTCTCTCTGATAGTGAAATAAGCTCAAAAACAAAAGAGTTTAAAGAGCGTCTCGAGAAGGGAGAAACATTAGATATGTTACTTCCAGAGGCTTTTGCGAACTGCCGTGAAGCCGCAAAGAGAGCGTTAGATCTACGGGCATTTGATGTTCAATTGCTTGGAGGAATTTTTCTGCATCGAGGTAACATTTCCGAAATGAAGACGGGTGAAGGTAAAACTTTAGTTGCTACCTTTCCAGCATATTTAAATGCTCTTGTTGGAAAAGGAGTGCACATTGTTACAGTGAATGATTATCTTGCAAAGCGAGATGCAGACTGGATGTCAAAAGTTTACACTGCGCTAGGAATGACAACAGGGGTCGTTTATCCACAGCAAGAGGATGAAGAAAAGCTAGAAGCATACTCCTGTGATATTACGTACGCGACAAATAATGAATTAGGTTTTGATTATCTGCGCGATAATATGAAACCAAGTATAGATCAAATTGCTCAGAAACATCATTATTTTGCTATTGTAGACGAAGTTGATAGCATTTTAGTAGACGAGGCCAGGACCCCATTAATTATATCTGGTCCAGCTCAGGATCGATCAGAGCTTTATATAAAAATTGATAAACTAATTCCAACCTTAGAAGAAATGCATTTTACAATCGACGAAAAATCGAGAAATGTTACTTTTACGGATGAAGGAAACGATTTTTTGGAGCTACAGCTCAGAGAAAGAGACCTACTTCCAGAAAACCAATCCCTTTACGATCCCGAGAGTACAACTGTGGTCCATCATGTTAATCAAGGGCTTAGGGCGCATAAACTTTTTACTAAAGATAAAGATTATATCGTAAGAGACAAACAAGTCGTTTTAATCGATGAATTTACTGGACGGATGATGTCGGGAAGACGATTGTCAGAAGGCCTTCACCAAGCGATTGAAGCAAAAGAGGGCTGTGAGATTCAGCCAGAAAATGTCACGTTAGCTAGCGTTACGTTCCAAAACTACTTTCGACTGTATGAGAAGTTATCTGGTATGACAGGAACTGCTGCAACTGAAGCAGACGAATTTATGGAAATTTATAAGCTTGGGGTGCTAGAAATTCCAACAAATAAACCTGTGACTAGATCAGATGAAGATGACAGGGTTTACCGAACTGCAAAAGAAAAATACGAGGCCATAGTTAAAGAAGTCAAAGAAGCGAACTCAAAAGGCCAGCCAGTTCTATTAGGGACAACATCAATTGAAAAATCTGAACTTTTGTCAGATTTACTTAAAAAGTCTGGTGTCGAGCATAATGTCTTAAATGCACGTCAACATGAGCAAGAGGCATATATAGTTGCTAACGCTGGCAAGTTTAGAGCGGTAACAATTGCGACGAACATGGCGGGCCGCGGCACTGATATACAATTAGGCGGCAACCTGGAAATGGAGGTCTTGGAAGCTCTAGAAAAAAAACCAAAATCAAAACCCGAACAGATACGTAAAACTATTGAAGAAAAGCATTCGAAAGAGAAAAACCAAGTTTTAGAAGCCGGTGGCTTATTTGTGTTAGCATCAGAACGGCACGAAAGCCGTAGAATTGATAACCAGTTAAGGGGTCGCTCGGGCAGGCAAGGTGATCCTGGCAAAACCTGTTTCTTTCTAAGTTTAGAAGATGATTTGATGCGTATATTTGGGTCGGAAAGACTCGACAAAGTATTATCAACCCTTGGTATGGAAGAAGGGGAAGCAATTATACACCCATGGGTAAATAAATCCCTTGAACGCGCGCAGTCTAAAGTTGAAGCCCGAAATTTCGATATTCGTAAACAATTACTGAAATTCGACGATGTAATGAATGATCAGAGAATTGCCATATTCGAACAACGCCTTGATATAATGCGCGCCGACGATCAAACTGAAATCATTGATGATATGCGTAACGACGTAATTGACGATCTGATAAATATTCATATTCCTCCAAAATCATATCCTGACCAATGGGATCTAGATGGTCTCAAAGGAGCGCTAAAGGATGGTATGAACCTTAATTTACCTGTCAAAGACTGGGCAAATGAAGAAGGTGTAGATGACGAGTTGCTGACCCAACGTATTGAAGATGCGGCGAATTCAATGATGGCTGAAAAAACAAAAGCGTTTGGTAAGGAAGCAATGCAGCAAGTGGAAAAACAACTTTTGCTTCAGACAATTGACACTAAATGGCGAGAGCATCTTATAACTCTGGAACATTTGAGATCCGTTGTCGGTTTTAGGGGTTATGCTCAGAGAGATCCGTTAAATGAGTATAAAAATGAAGCGTTCCAGCTATTCGAGCGTCTTTTAAATGGCTTACGTTACGATGTAACAAAACAGCTTAGCATGGTGAGACCCCTAACTGATGACGAACGCAATGCAATGGTTGCCAAGTTTTTAGACGAACAAAAGAAACTGCAAGTAGCTCCTAAAATAGAGAATACAAAAACTACCAAGTCAAACTCAAAATTGCCACTTGGAGCAAAAACCCCACCTGAACAAATGCCAACGGGTTGGCAGTCAACCGGCAGGAATGAAATTTGCCCGTGCGGTTCTGGAAAGAAGTTTAAACATTGCCATGGTCGGTTATAATAAAAAATTTAATAAACTAAGTTTACCTTAGGTGAGTTTGTGCTAGGCTCTTTCTGCTAATTACGTTTTTTTTGAGGAGAGAAAAATGAAGAAAGTACTTGCGGCGATAATCTTTTGCAATTTTATGGTATCATCGGCCGTTTCTGCTGAAATTAAAATTGGATTTGTTACTACATTAACAACACCAGCAGCTGTTATCGGTGAAGATATGACAAATGCAGTTAACCTGGCCTTAGAACACTTGAATGGGAAAGCTGGCTCACATAAAATTGAAGTAGTGTTTGGTGATGATGGATTCGCACCTGATACTGGGAAGCAAGTAACAGATCGCCTTTTAAAACAAGATAAGGTTGACATAATGGCAGGGTATATTTGGAGCCATGTCTTATTAGCATCGCGCAAGTCTGTATTGGATGCAGGGAAAATATTGATTTCCTCAAATGCAGGACCTTCACAAATGGCGAGCAAATTGTGCCACGAAAATTTCTTCTCCGCCTCATGGCAAAATGATCAAACGCCAATGGCAATGGGCGAGGTTTTTAATAAAGTCGGTATAAAATCGCTTTACATAATGGCTCCCAATTATGCTGCAGGGAAAGACATGGTAGCTGGAATCGAACGTACATTTAAAGGGCAAGTAGTTGGCAAAGACCTAACAAAATGGGGTGCGGATGCCCAATTAGACTTCTCAGCTGAACTCGCTAAAGCAAAGGTATCGGGAGCTGATGGATTGTTTGTTTTTTATCCTGGAGCTGCGTCTGGAGCGTTTACAAAACAATATCACCAGGCAGGTTTAAAGGATTTGCTGCCCTTGTATTCCGTATTTACGATAGATGGTATTTCACTACCCAAACTACAGGCTGCAAATTTCTCCGGAATAGTGGGGTCAAAAGTAACACAACAGTGGGATCCCTCTTTAGATAATCAAGCGAATAAGAAGTTTGTTAACGATTTCAAAAAACAGTTTGGTAAATATCCTTCATTCTATGCTGCCCAGTCTTATGACACTATTAATATGATAGCGTCTGCTGTGACGGCGGTTGATGGCGATATGAGTGATGTTGCTGGTCTCCGATCTGCACTGAAAAGCGCTAATTATAATTCAGTTAGGGGTAAATATTCTTACGGGAATAATAACTTTCCAATTCAAAACTTTTACCTGAGAGAGGTTGTTGAAGATTCGGATGGCAATTGGACTACAGAGGTAGTTGATACTGTATTTAAAAATCACCAAGACCCATTTGCAGCTGATTGTAAGTTAAAATAATTAATAGTCCGTCAGTATAAAACTTTGACAATTAGCTTGTAAAGATCTGGGGGCAGTATTGGACTATACTCTGCTTTTAATACAGGTGCTAAATGGGCTTCAATTGGGAGTTCTTTTGTTCCTGGTAGCCTCAGGCCTTACTTTAGTTTTTGGGATTTTAGATTTTGTAAACCTTGCACACGGTTCGATTTACATGTTGGGAGCGTTCGTATGCGCTTCACTGACTTATGCACTGGATAGTTATTTATTAGCAGTAATTTTGGCATTACCCATTATTGGGATTATCGGATACCTTTTTGAGGTTTTCCTCGCCCGTCCACTCTACAGTAGAGACCATCTGGATCACGTACTAGGAACCTTTGGTGCAATTCTGGTAATTGACACAATTGCCCATTTAATTTGGGGTCCCGCTGGAATTGCTATTCCTTTACCGAACTACTTGGATGGGCAAATCAAAATCTCAGAAAATATTGAACTACCTACGTTTAGAGTTTTAATCATCATTGTTGGACTACTAGCAGCTTTCGGTCTGCTTTGGCTGGTGAATTTTACCAGGTTGGGAATGTTAATACGGGCGGGTGCATCTAATAGAACAATGGTGTCAGCACTAGGCATTGATATAAGAACCCTTTTTGCCATCGTATTTGCTATTGGCGCAACTCTGGCTGGTATGGCAGGAATGCTTATTGCGCCTATCACAGAAGCTTCACTCGGTATGGGAAACAATGTAATAATAACTGCTTTTGTGGTAATTATAGTGGGCGGAATTGGTTCTGTGAAAGGCGCACTTGTAGCTGCTTTGCTTATCGGACTAATTGATACCCTTGGACGCGCCTTTCTAGACGATTTTTTCAAAATATTCATGAGCGCAGCTGCTGCCGAAAATTCTGCTCCAGCCATTTCCTCAATGTCGATCTACCTAATTATGGCATTGATATTGTCGTTTAAACCAAACGGTTTGTTCCCTCCTAAATTACGGTAAATATAATTCCATGCAATTTATCAGATCATTTAAGTTTTTCATTTTAGCTTCTTTATTGGTCTTTCCTATCATTTTTAACCAAATCGGAATGTCATTCTATCTAGATTTAGCCACTCGTTTATGTATTTTGGCCATAGCAGCAGTTGGTTTAAACCTTATTCTCGGATATGGCGGTATGATTTCCTTTGGCCATGCCGCTTATTTAGGACTTGGCGCCTACGCTGTTGGAATACCTGCACACCACTGGCTTTATGGCGGATTAGATTTTCTAGCTACAACGAATGGATTTGTGCATATCTTAATTGCAATAGCGATTAGCGGATTGTTTGCATTGTTAACAGGACTAATATGTTTAAAGACAAAGGGTGTTTATTTTATAATGATAACGATGGCATTTTCACAAATGGCATACTATCTGTTTGTTTCAATTGAGGAATACGGAGGTGACGACGGTTTAGTTATTAACACTAGATCAGAGATACCACTGATTAACCTTGATGATCCAATCCAAATGTTTTTAGTTTCTTTTTCAAGTTTGATCTTTTTTATGTGGCTCGTTCATCTGATAACAAAGTCAAATTTCGGCTTGATTTTATCAGGAATCAAAGACAACGAAGCTCGGATGGTTTCACTCGGCTACAATGTTTACTTTCATAAATTGATAGCGTTTATATTTTCTGGAATTATTTGTGGTTTCGCTGGGGTTCTTCTAGGAAATTTTACTACTTTCATATCTCCCGAAATGATCGATTGGTCTAGATCTGGAGAATTGATGTTTATGGTAATATTGGGGGGTGTCGCAACGGTAATGGGCCCTCTTTTTGGTGCAATAGTGTTTGTCATTTTAGAAGAAGTTTTATCTTCAATTACAATTTATTGGCACCTTCCATTTGGGCTTCTTTTAATCACTGTAGTCCTGTTTTTTAGGGGTGGCTTATCCTCACTCTTTTCAAAGTAAGGTGCAAAGTGTGCAGAATATATTAAAAATAAAAAACTTGAATAAAAACTTTGGCGGTGTGATAGCGACAAAAAACCTCAACCTTTCCGTATTAGACGGAGACTTACATGCTATTATTGGCCCAAATGGGGCTGGGAAAACTACATTAGTTTCACAAATATTTGGACAAGTGTTCCCCGACAGTGGTCAAATTTTTTTTCAAAATATTGATGTTACACAAATTTCTGAATACAAAAAATCTCGGCTTGGGATTAATCGAACATTTCAAATTACATCAGTTATGAAATCAATGACGGTTTCTGAAAATATACAATTAGCAACTGACAAAATTAGAGAAAATTCGCTTGATTTTTTTACGACATTTACAAACAAAAGTTATGTTCTAGAAAAGATTGACTTTTGCCTTGGTCAGGTAGGACTAATTGAGGCAAATAATCAACCAGTTGCAAGTTTGAGCCATGGAGATTGTCGCAAACTAGAGATTGCTATGGCATTGGCTTCAGATGCAAAGCTCTTGCTACTTGATGAGCCTATGGCTGGTCTCGGTCCGAGTGAAACACAAGAAATGATCGCCCTACTAAACAAGCTGAAAGGAAAACAAACCATAATATTAGTAGAACATGATATGGATGCGGTATTTGCATTAGCAGACCGAATATCGGTCTTAGTTTCGGGTGAAATCATTGCAACTGGCGAGCCAAATAATATAAAACGCGATTCTAAAGTGCAGAACGCCTACTTGGGGGAAGCTTAATGTTAACGTTAAGCAATGTTGAAACACATTATGGACCCAGCCAAACATTATTCGGAGTGTCTCTAAATATTAAGCCGGCCGGCGTGTCGACACTTTTAGGGCGAAATGGGATGGGTAAGACTACAACCATAAGTTCAATAATGAATATCAAGTCCAAAACTAGTGGTTATGTTTCATTTAACGGACAAGATATAACTAATTTACCAAGTTTCAAAATCGCTAAATTAGGTATTGGCTTGGTGCCTGAAGGTCGGCAAATCTTTCCGAACTTAACGACACATGAAAACCTTATTGCAACTGCAAACATTACTAAAACGAAAAATCTAACTTGGACTTTAGAACATGTTTATGAGCTTTTCCCAGACCTAAAATCTCGTGCCAAATTCATGGGTAATTTGCTCTCAGGGGGTGAACAGCAAATGTTGGCAATTGGAAGAGCTCTGCTTACAAACCCTAAACTTTTAATATTAGACGAAGCGACCGAGGGACTTGCACCCATAATTCGAGAAAAGATCTGGGAAGCTCTAAGAAATATACGTGATAGTGGCATATCGATTTTAATTATCGACAAAAACTTGAAAGATTTATTAACTATTTCAGATAACCACAACATTATTCACAAAGGCAAAATAGTTTGGTCAGGATCATCCGCTCAATTAAGATCTTCTAAAGAAGTAACAAAGACATTTCTGGGTATCTAAAGAACCGAGTCTGTTAATTAAAGTTTTAAGAAACTTTATGGGCCCAAAAAAACTTGACTCTCAATATGTGTCAAAATCAAGTGCCTCAAAGTCGGTTTTACTGTGTCTTTCGAGCAAATACTGATTTGGAATTTCTGATTTCCGATTTATTCGCTCACCACGCATCACTGCTGGCCTAGAGCTTAAATTTTTTGCCCATCTAAGTACGTTGTGATAATCACCAACTTGTAAAAAATCAGCAGCGCCGTATTGCTTGCCTAAGACTAAACGACCATACCAGGGCCATATCGATATGTCCGCAATGCTATATTCATCGCCAGTTATAAATTCTTTTTTGGATAATTCACGATCAAGAACATCAAGCTGACGTTTGACTTCCATCGAATAGCGATCAATTGCATACTGTATTTTCTCTGGCGCATACACATAAAAATGACCAAACCCACCTCCAAGGTACGGCGCACTAGACATCTGCCAAAAAAGCCAATTGAGAACTTCTGTACGTTGATCGCCGTGTGTCGGTAAAAAGGAATTAAACTTTTCAGCAAGATACAAGAGTATAGCCCCCGATTCGAAAACCCTTTTAGGCTCATCTCCAGAATTATCTAAAAGAGCCGGAATTTTAGAATTTGGATTAATATTTACAAAATCTGAGCCAAACTGTTCCCCTTTCCCAATACTAATCAACCAAGCATCATATTCTGCATCGCTATGACCCATTTCTAAGAGTTCCTCAAACATAACAGTAACTTTTATACCGTTTGGAGTTCCTTGAGAATATAATTGAAAGGGGTGTTGACCAATAGGTAAGGTTTTATCATGTGTTGATCCAGCTGTTGGGCGGTTAGTGGATGCAAAAGTTCCACCATTTTCATTCTCCCACTTCCAAATCTTTGGCGGGAAATAATCTATAGGATAATTCACAACTGATCCTTACTTTAGAAATTAATCTACCACATAAATTTTAAATTTTTCGTCTCAGTGAAACTTAATATTAGGTAGCATATCATCAATGATTGAATTCATTGTAGGAGATGGTCGCATAATCTTTGCTACCTTTTCTTTATCTGGATGATAGTATCCGCCTAAATCAACTTCGAGTCCTTGAGTACTATCCAGCTCATTAAGGATTTTTGTGGTATTGTCCTTTAACATATTATAAACCGAGGTGAAGCGTATTGCCAAATCGTAGTCTTCTTTTTGCTCAGCTAGTGCTTTCGCCCAATAGAGAGCAAAAAAGAAATGACTGTGTCGATTGTCTGTCTCGCCAAGCTTTCGACCAGGAGACTTATTGTTATCCAATATTCCTTGCGTTGCTGTTTCAATAGCCGACCCAAGGGTCGCAGCTTTTTTATTTTCAGAATTAGCCGCTAGAAAGTTAAAACTCTCTCCTAAAGCACAAAATTCGCCTAAGCTATCCCATCGTAAATGGTTTTCTTCTTGTAATTGCTGAACATGTTTTGGGGCTGAGCCACCTGCTCCAGTTTCAAAAAGGCCCCCTCCATTCATTAGTTTTACAATAGATAACATCTTTGCTGAAGTGCCCAGCTCTAAAATTGGAAACAAATCAGTTAGGTAATCACGAAGAACATTACCAGTAACCGCAATACTATCTTCTCCTTTAGTAATTGTCTCAAGAGTGACTCTTGTAGCTTTTCTTGGCGACATAATCAAAAATCTGTCACGTATTCCTTTTCTATTTAGAACCTGTTCTACAATAGGAATTAACTGCGCATCATGAGCCCTATTTTGGTCAAGCCAAAATATTGCCTGCGCATCAGTGGCTACCTGACGCTCTATAGCAAGATTAATCCAATCCATAATAGGTGCTTTATTTACTGAACATGACCGCCAAATATCACCAGATTTAACCTCATGCTCATGCAGGATAGTGCCATTTTCGAGGATATAACGAACAGTTCCATCTCTCGGAATTTCAAACGTGGTAGGATGACTGCCGTATTCCTGAGCCTTTTGTGCCATTAACCCGACATTAGCAACGGTGCCTGAAGTTGAAGGTTCCAAAGCACCTTTCTCTTTAAAAAATTTTATTGTCTCTTCGTAAACGGGGGCATAAGAATTATCAGGAATAACACATTTAGTATCTTTCGTAGATCCATCAGGGCCCCACGCTATTCCTCCAGCTCTAATTAAAGCTGGCATAGAGGCATCGATTATAACATCGGAAGGAACATGTAAATTTGTTATTCCTCGTTCACTATCGACCATATACAGATCTGCTTCTTTCTCAATAATAGCATTAAAGTCTTGCGTGATTTTTGAGTCGTGCGATACACGTTCTAATATCTCACCAAGCCCTGAATTGGGGCTCACGCCCAACTCATCTAGAACTTTTCTATGTCTTTTAAAAACATCTTTAAAAAAAACAGAAACAACATGACCAAAAATAATTGGATCAGAAACCTTCATCATAGTAGCTTTTAAGTGAACGGAAAAAAGTACATCCTGCTTTTTTGCGTCCTTAATTTCATGTAACAGAAAAGCGCGAAGGTCTGCTACAGACATAAAAGTTGCATCAACAACTGTACCGCTTTCTAATTTTATATCTGTTTTTAAATCCTTTATATTTCCCTCTAAATCAGTAAATTCGATCCTTGCAAAACCGGCCTGACTTTCTTTAATAGTCGCAGATTTTTCATTATCGAAAAAGTCATTCCCATCCATTGATGAAACATGGGTAGCAGAACTTGATCTCCATTTACCCATGAAATGCGGATTGGCCATAGCATATTTCTTTACTGCTTTAGCTGCGCGGCGGTCAGAATTCCCCTCTCTTAAAACAGGATTAACAGCTGACCCCTTTATTGTATCATAGAGCTTGCGTACGCTGATTTCATGCTCTGTTGATGGTTCATAAGGATAATCAGGTACAGCAAAACCTTGTGACTGTAACTCCTTTATGGCCGAAACCAGTTGTGGGACTGAGGCCGATATATTTGGGAGTTTAATTACATTAGCTTTTGGGCTTTGAACTATTTCGCCAAGCTCTTTTAGCCCATCATTCTGTTCTTGTTCATCCTTTAAATACTTACCAAAAGTCGCCTTGATTCTTCCTGCTAGAGAAATATCCTTACTTCCAACATTGATACCTGCCGATGCCGCGAAAGATTGAACAATTGGAAGCAAAGAAGCACTGGCAAGCTCTGGTGCTTCGTCTACAATTGTATACAATATGTCTGGGTTGGAACTGTTCGACATTTAAAATTAACCTTTCAATTGTAGAAAATAGTGCAATTTATAGGTTCAGTGCACGGATATACCAAGCAAAACTCTGCACTGCTGCGCTTAAGACATTTGTTAAAGAATTTCAATTATAATATTGGCGTAATTAATAATTTCCTAATGTCCCAACCTTTGAATCTCTTCGTTAAATTCCTTCTCAAATACTAAATCTCTATTATGAAATGCAGCAATAGAGGCCTTAATATAAAAGTTTTCATAGTCACTCCACATTTCTGCATGGGTCTCAGTCCTAATGGACCAGTCTGCTCTACCAATTTCTTCCGTCCAATGAGTACGGCCGCGTGCAGAAAGCGGGTCATCAGGATGTATTGACCACCATTCTCTCGCAACAGATCCTGTAATAAGACCATGCGCTTGATCTATTTTTTTACCAAAATCATCAATTATTTCTGTGGTAACAATTCCTGATTTCAAATCACGTTTCACATTTCTTTGATTTCCACCCTCTCTTATAGTTTCAATCTTCCAAGGTTTCCCCAAAACAGCTGGCTGGAACCTGCGTTCGTCTAAATCGCCATGTGATGAAATTGAAAGATCAAGTTGGCCCTGAACAAGCGTTAGGGTGCCAATATCAGGCATCGGCCAAAGTAAAGGCCAATAACAATTTGATATTGAGATCCTTATTTTGTGACCTTTGGGAACCCTGTAGGCTATTTGATCAAGTGTGACCTCAATATCCATCAATTCGTTTGGTATAATAGCAAAAATTTTTTCGTGGCCATTTCTATGTGATAAGTTCATGCAACCATATGTTATTCTAGTCGACGCCCCGTCAGGATGAATATGGTTGAGTCTAACTATTATTTGACCAGATTTAACATCACTTTTTATTTTAAGTCGGATTATAGGTGCACCTATAATATCAAGTCTTTCAGTTAATATTTCACTATCGTAACACTTCGATAGACTATCATCTCGTCTTTGATCACCAGGCATTTCTGGGCCAAGCCAGATTGCGCAATATTCTCCTCCATCCAAACCACAATCTTGTGGTGAACAAACAATATGATTTAGATCTTTAGTTTTATTATATTCAATAAGTTTAGAATTCTCAGTTAAACTGAAGGTATTGATCGTTGGCCCATCTGGCCAACTACCTTCATTTACCCAAACTCCAGGTCTTTCCGTATACCAAGATTGCGGTCTTACACCCTCCATTAAATAAACTGTATATTTTGGGTCTTCTTCTACTCCCGTTTCTAAGTCTTTCAACCATCGGTCCCACCACCTTAAAGCTTCTTGCAAAAATCCAATTTTTGGTTCGGGACTCGCAAAGTGAGGATACTTGTGAACCCACGGCCCAACGACACCTTTAACTGGCACCTTGATATTAGTAACCAGATGCGACACTGCATTTTTGTAAGCATCTCCCCAACCACCTATAGCTAGAACAGCTGCCTGGATCCCATCGTAATTTTCACAGACAGAGCCGTGCTTCCAATAACTATCACGAGTTTGATGCTTAAGCCATTTTATAGGTAAAAATGGCTCTTCTCTTAAGCGCTTATTCCACATAGTAGCCCATTCATCTCCAACAAGCATTGGATCAGGAGGCCTTGAGGAATAAGACCACATTGTCGATCCCCAACCTAAGTTTTCATTTAACAAACAACCGCCTTTATAATGAATATCATCTGCATAGCGATCAACTGTAGAACATAGTGTAATTATTGCCTTTAAGCGTTCAGGCGCACGTTCTGCTATTTGTAGAGAGTTGAAGCCACCCCAGCTGATCCCCATCATTCCAACTTTCCCGGTACACCAAATCTGAGCTGCAAGCCAATTTATAACCTCAACGCCGTCATTTAGTTCACTCTCTGTGTACTCATCCTCCATTATCCCATCACTATCACCATTCCCTCGCATATCAACTCTCACACAAGCGTACCCGTGCGAAGCAATAAATGGATGAGTCAGACAATCGCGAGCAACAGTGCCATCTCTTTTTCTGTAAGGCAAATACTCTAGGATTGCTGGTACTGGATGAATTTCACTATTTTTTGGCATCCATATACGGGAAGACAATCTGCATCCATCCGAAAGAATAATTCCTTGATCTTCTATTTCCTTAATTTCGAATAAATCATTTTTCATTTCTCATAACCCCAAGACTTTGCAGTTGCCAAACAATATACTAAGAATGTACCAATACTATGTTAATAATCAGTTGGTATAAAATGGATTAATTTTGCTTTCAGTATCGTAAAATTAATCATTATTGAGTTTAGTCGGTTTATAATGGGTAATTCAGAGTACTCTAAATGGATAGGGAAAACACAAGAAAAAAATGATAAGTTACTACCATTTCCGGCACAGTTTATGGAAAATACGCTCAACCGAGATGCTACGTTTACTGAAGGAAAGGAATTACCGCCATTATGGCACTGGCTTTATTTTTTAGAGTCAGAAAAACTTTCTAACTTAGGAAGGGATGGTCATCCAAAAAAAGGCGGGTTTTTACCACCGGTGAACTTACCGAGGCGAATGTGGGCAGGTGGACGCTTTTGGTTCAAAAAACCGTTATTAATTGGGCAAGACAGCCTAAAAAAGTCAATAATCTTATCTATACAGGAAAAGAATGGGAGCTCGGGACAATTGTGTTTTGTGACAGTGAAACATGAATATTTCCAAAATGAAACTCTCTGCTTGATAGAAGAGCATGATATTGTTTATCGCGAGGATCCAAAAGAAAATGATAAACTTATTGATGGGGTTATTGCCTCAACAGACTGGGATATTTGTGAGGAAATTACCCCTTCAAGCACTTTACTATTCAGGTACTCAGCACTGACCTTTAATGGTCACCGTATCCATTATGATAATGAATACGCTATTAATACTGAAGGATATAATGGATTGGTTTTTCACGGGCCTTTAATAGCCACTTTACTGATAGACTTGTCTATGCGCTTGAGTCAAAAAACACCCTCATATTTTGAATTCAGAGGAGTTTCACCAATATCAGGACCAAATGCATTTTCAATTGCGAGCAAAAAGCAAGGTGACGAAATTATTTTATCGGCTATTAAAAAAAATGGAACTTTATCAATGAAAGCAAAAGCAGTCTATTAAACTAACCCTTCATCGACTCCCAAAAGGTTTTAACAGAGGAAAAAAAACTATTTGTCTCAGGATTGTTATCCTCAGAAAGTTCCTCAAACTCCTGCAACAATTCTTTTTGCCTGGCAGTCAAATTAACCGGTGTTTCAACTGCCATTTCAATAAACATATCACCTTTCTGAACTGTTTTTATGGCAGGCATACCTTTACCCTTTAATCTCATCTGTCGTCCCGACTGACTGCCGGCTGGAATACGTACTCTACTGCGCCCACCATCTATTGTAGGTACCTCTACCTCTCCACCAAGGCTCGCTTTTGCCATTGAAACTGGAACTCGGCAAAAAAGATTGAGACCATCTCGCTCAAAAATTTTATGCTTAGAAACTTCTATGAAAATATATAGATCACCAGAAATGCCACCTCTCGGACCGGTCTCACCCTCACCTGCGAGACGAATTCGGGTTCCAGTTTCCACACCTGGTGGAACATTTACGCTCAGAGCTCTATCCTTCTTTTGCGTACCCTGTCCTCCACAAGAAGAACAGGGATTTTTAATTATTTGCCCTGCTCCAGAACAAGTTGGGCAACCTCTTTCAACTGTAAAAAAGCCTTGGGTTGCGCGGACCTTGCCCATCCCAGAACACGTTGGGCATGTAGTCGGTGAAGATCCACCTGCAGCGCCGGTGCCATTACAAGATCCACATGCAACAGAAGAAGGGACATTTATTGTTTTTTGCAGTCCGGCAAAAGCGTCCTCAAGCGAAATTGATAAGTTATAACGTAGATCTGACCCGCGTGACTGTTGCTTACGACCACCACGGCCACCACCCATGAAGTCACCGAACAGATCATCAAAAACATCAGAGAAAGCACTAGAGAAATCTCCACTTCCGCCGAAACCTGGACCTCCACCTCCGCTTTCAAATGCAGCGTGACCATACCGATCATATGCCGCTTTTTTCTCTGCATCCTTTAGGACTTCATAAGCCTCATTCACTTCCTTGAATTGAGCTTCAGCATTCGGATTGTCTGAATTTCGATCTGGATGAAGTTCTTTAGCTTTTGTTCTATAAGCCTTTTTAATCGCGTCTTTTTCAGAGCCTTTTGGAACACCCAGTACGTCGTAGTAATCACGCTTTGACATAAAAGGCGCCCCTTTCAATGAATGCTTTCATCAAATTAAATTCAGCCGTAAAAAGGCATTTGTTCATTACGAACGTTGCTCATCATCAAGATCTTCAAAATCTGCATCAACGATGTTGTCGTCAAAATCAGCACTACCAGGTTCTTTATCAGAGTTTTCACCGTCTTCTTGGCTAGCTTTATATATTGCTTCGCCTAATTTCATGGCTGCTTCTGTTACATTCTGAATTCCAGATTTTATTTTACCCGCGTCCTCAGTTTCCAATTCTTCCTTTAATGCCGAAATGGCTAATTCAATAGCTTCAATAGTTGTCGGATCTACTTTGTCGCTATGTTCTTCCATAGATTTTTCTGTAGAGTGAATTAAGCTCTCAGCCTGATTTTTAGCTTCGATTAACTCTCGACGCTCTTTATCTGCTTCAGCATTTTCCTCGGCATCTTTAACCATATTTTCAATATCTTCATCTGAAAGACCGCCAGAAGCCTGAATGGTTATATTCTGTTCCTTGCCAGTACCCTTATCTTTTGCAGAAACAGATACAATACCATTAGCATCAATATCAAAGGCGACTTCGATTTGGGGCATACCACGGGGAGCTGGGGGAATATCTTCCAAATTAAATTGCCCAAGAATCTTATTGTCTGTAGCCATTTCTCGCTCCCCTTGGAAAACTCGAATTGTCACAGCATTTTGATTGTCTTCCGCAGTAGAAAACACTTGAGATTTTTTAGTTGGTATAGTCGTGTTTCTATCAATTAATCTAGTAAATACGCCACCTAAAGTTTCAATTCCAAGTGACAAAGGAGTAACGTCCAAAAGTACTACATCTTTAACATCACCCTGAAGTACGCCAGCTTGTATTGCTGCACCCATTGCCACAACTTCATCTGGGTTAACACCTTTATGAGGATCCTTTCCAAAAAATTTAGTCACCTCTTCCATCACTTTGGGCATACGTGTCATTCCACCAACAAGAACAATTTCGTCTATATCAGAAGTCGACAAACCGGCATCTTTCAAAGCTGCCTGACATGGTTTTATTGATGCCTTTATCAAGTCACTCACCAAACTCTCAAGCTTAGCTCTCGTTAGTTTAATAACCATATGAAGTGGTTGGCCGGTACTAGCGTCCATAGAAATAAATGGTTGGTTGATTTCTGTTTGACTAGCTGATGAAAGCTCAATCTTGGCCTTTTCTGCCGCCTCCTTGAGGCGTTGAAGCGCCATTTTATCTTTCTTTAAATCAACGCCATTTTCCTTTTTGAATTCATCTGCAAGGTAGTTAACGATCCTCATGTCAAAGTCTTCACCGCCGAGGAAGGTATCACCATTTGTAGATTTCACCTCAAATAGGCCATCATCAATCTCCAAAATAGTAACATCAAATGTACCACCGCCTAAATCATAGACCGCAATCGTTTTGCTCTCATTTTTATCTAAACCATACGCCAAAGCAGCTGCTGTTGGCTCATTTATAATTCTTAGAACCTCAAGACCCGCTATCTTACCAGCATCTTTTGTTGCTTGCCTCTGAGCATCGTTAAAATAGGCAGGAACTGTAATAACAGCCTGTGATACCTCTTCGCCCAAATAAGCCTCTGCAGTCTCTTTCATTTTTTGCAATATAAAAGCTGAGATTTGAGATGGACTATATTTTTCACCTTGAGCCTCTACCCAGGCATCACCGTTGCCCCCATCAATAACGTTAAAGGGGAGGTTTTTTTTATCTTTCTCCAAATTGGAGTCATCAACACGACGGCCAATGAGGCGCTTAACCCCAAAAACTGTATTTGTTGGATTTGTAACGGCTTGGCGTTTAGCTGGCTGCCCTACCAATTTTTCATTATCTGAAAATGCCACAATAGATGGGGTTGTTCTTGCTCCTTCTGCATTTTCTATGACACGCGGCTGAGAACCATCCATTATAGCCACACAACTATTAGTTGTCCCTAAGTCAATTCCAATTACTTTTCCCATTACTTTTCCTCATTATTTCCGTGGCCTCTTGAGAAATTCGACCATGCTCGAATTAGTGTAGTATTTAGACCTTGTTGGTTTTTGATCAATCGAGGTTTATATAGGTAGCCTTTGGCAAAGCTTCAACCACATCCCACATTTTATGTAAAATTTAATTGAGTAGTAACAATTGAATAATTTTATACGATCAATTAACTAAATTTACTTAGATAACGTGAAAATTAGTCAGATATTTGAATTTCAGGAAAGTCATAAAGATTGGATTACTTTAAGTTAACCGAAGTATTTCGCGATTTAGCATTACAAGCCGGTGATGCAATTATGGAAATTTATTCTCACGATAATATTGCAATCGAAACGAAACTTGATGCTAGCCCCGTAACAAATGCCGATAAAACAGCAGACGCCATTATTTACAACGGGTTAAAAGAGGCTTTCCCTGATCTGGATGTTGTTACTGAAGAAAAATCAGAAAGCCATTATTTACGAAAAAAGAATTTTATTTTGGTTGATCCTCTCGACGGCACAAAAGAATTTATTAATAAAACGGGAGAATTCACAGTTAATATAGCCTATATTCAAAATAATTCTCCGACCCATGGTGTTGTATATGCGCCAGCAGTTAAGCGCTTGTTTGCCACCGATCAAAATACAAAATCTTATGAAATTATATGGCCAGCCGGCAAAACAGGGAAAATCTTAAATAAACCGCTCCAAGTTTCAGTCCCAGACCCAAACGCTCTAACAGTCGTAGCATCAAAATCCCATATTAATCCCGAAACAAAAAAATATATCGAAAAATATTCGATCTCAAATAGTAAAAATGCTGGATCTTCTCTAAAATTTTGCCTTATCGCAGCTGGTGAGGCTGATTTATATCCAAGATTGGGGCGAACCATGGAATGGGATACAGCAGCGGGTCATGCAATACTCCTTGGTGCGGGCGGGCACGTAACAAATCTTTCAACAAAAGAACCGCTTTATTATGGCAAACCAGGTTTTGAAAATCCATTTTTTATCGCTCATAGCGATAAAGGCATAATTAAAAATTAAGCTGCCTGTATTTTCTGATTTTCCGTTAAAATGGTGAAAAGGGTTTGCGGATCTGGGTTTGCCCTGAGTTTAGCACAAATAGAATTATCTCTGAGTGTCCGTGACACAATTGCTAATGCCTTCAAATGATCTACGCCAGCATTTTCAGGAGCAAAAAGTCCAAAAATTATGTCAACGGGTAACTTATCAACTGAACCAAAATCTACAGGCGACTCGAGCAAGATAAACGCTCCACAAACTTGGTCTACATCTATTGATCTAGCGTGTGGCAGGGCTACACCATGCCCTACTCCAGTTGGCCCCAGCTTCTCACGCTCAAGTAATGCTTCTAGCAAAGCCTCACTGCGCATATTATAGCAGTTGGCGGCCAACTGAGCCATATCATGAAGCACGCGTTTCTTACTAGATGCCGCTGCTACTACCTTTACAGCTTCCGGCTGAAGCAAATCGTAGAGTTCCATTTCCGCGACTATTCCTTAAAAATCCCAATATTTTTTACTTTGGCTCAACCCAGCCAATATTTCCGTCGTCCCTTTGATAAACAATACTCACAAGTTTGTTTGCATCATTTTTAAACACGAAAAAATCTTTACCTGAGATCTCCATTTGCATCACAGCCTCCCCAACGGATAATTTTGGTATCGTTGTCTCAGCTTCTGCAATAATTATTGGCTGTAGAGTTTCTGGCTCTGATTCTTCGTTTTCATCTTCTGAAGCGAGGATATATGATGAAGCAGAAGAAAGTTCAACCGGTGTTGTTCTTGTAGCATGATGGTCTTTCAGTCTTCTTTTATAGCGACGTAATTGTTTTTCCATCTTTGCTGCACAATTATCAAATGATGCATATATTTCATTTTCATGCGACCGAGCTTGTGCCGTTAGACCCGTCGATAAATGAATAGTAGCTTCACATACAAACTCGTGACCACTTTTAGAGAAAACAATTATGGCGTCGGTTGGACGTTCTGCGTATTTTGAAACTACGTCGTCAATTTCGTCTTTAACATGCTGCTGTAATGCCATACCAATGTCAATTTGCTTTCCAGAAATTTGGTAGCGCATATTTACTCCTTTCATGGACAAATAAACTAGTGATCAAAGCTACGCTCTGCAAACAGCTTTGAAACCTTTTGCTAAATAATAAGGGTTCTTCTTGATATCGACATCTAGTCA
The DNA here is from genome assembly GCF_965655845.1 of Candidatus Salinivivens marinus. Taxonomy (NCBI): domain Bacteria; kingdom Pseudomonadati; phylum Pseudomonadota; class Alphaproteobacteria; order Rhodobacterales; family Paracoccaceae; genus Candidatus Salinivivens; species Candidatus Salinivivens marinus. Next base: position 30,667 of record NZ_CBFHHX010000007.1, on the reverse strand, counting down.
AGGCATGCATCAGCCGATATCATGTTATCTTTTATTAAAATGGACCGTGCATTTAGTGTCAATTAAAATTGTCATAAATTTTATAAGATTTTAAAATTATCGCCTAAATAAACTCGCCGCACATTTTCATTTGAGACGACCTCATCTGGCGAACCAGCCATCAATACTTTTCCATCGTGTAAGATGTATGCGTGAGACACTATATCAAGCGTTTCACGCACATTGTGATCTGTGATTAAAACTCCAATTCCACGATCCTTTAAATCGTGAACCAAAGATCGTATATCTGATACAGAAATAGGATCTACACCAGCAAATGGCTCATCTAAAAGTAAATATTTTGGATTCGCAGCGAGCGATCTTGCTATTTCAACTCGCCGGCGTTCTCCTCCAGATAAGGCAAGCGCTGGAGCAGTCCTTAAGTGTTCTATAGAAAACTCTGCCATAAGCTCTTCAAGTCTTTCTCTTCGCTTATGAATATCTTTCTCAGATATATCCAGAATCGCCATTATGTTTTCTTGAACATTTAAACCCCTAAAAATAGACATCTCTTGAGGCAAATACCCTATGCCTAGCCGTGCTCTTCTGTACATAGGCAATGCGCTTATGTCTGCTCCATCCAGAGATACTTTGCCACCATCCGACTGAATCAGACCCGCTATTGCATAGAAAGATGTCGTTTTTCCTGAACCATTCGGGCCAAGCAGGGCGACTACTTCTCCCCTTTTTACGGATAGAGAAACATCCTGAATTATAGTTTTTTTCTGATAACTTTTTCGTAAACCTTTAACTACTAAACCAGACTGTAAATTTTCAGAAATTAACTTGGTCATTCACCGGAACCTTCTTGTTTTGTGGGCAATAAAGTTGTTTGCACATTACCAGTCATTGAAGCAGAACCAGTTTCAGTGTTAATGACAACCTTGTCTGCTGTAACTGTGCTTCCGGATTGTGAGAAATGCACCTCACCTGAAAAAGTGAGTTGACCTTCTATAAAGTTATAAATTGCTTCATTTCCCCTAGCAATATCATTACCACTCTTTAAAACGACATTTCCGGAAGCATAGAATCTTTCTAATTCGTTTGTATCAACGTTAAATGAAACTTCTGCATAATCGGATGACAGAACTGTATTGCCCTGTATTATACTTACACTTCCTTTCATTTCACTCGTTCCAGTTTCTTGATTGAAAGATAAGGTATTAGAAGAAAAAGAGATTGGCTCGTTTCGGTCATTTGCTATACTACCGAAGCCTCCATCAGTATTATCTGATAGTAAATAGCTCGGTAAAATAATGAGTATGAGTAAGAAAGCTTTGATCATTTATCTCTATATTAGATTTTTTCCGGCAGATAATCTACCAAAACCCTATCACTGAACCACACTTGGATTGGCGCTTGGGGAGTTTTTCTCTTTATTTCCATTTTTCCCGCATAAATCTTACCCATAGGAGACAAACCTTCAACTGGGCCTTCTCCGAATATGTAAGTTCCATCTGTTGAAATGCGCAATTCTGGAGCAGATAATCTATAACCAGATGAGCTAGATATTAAAACTGAGCCAGACATCTTGAGTAGGTTTTCAGAATATAAATATCGCCCGAATTGCGCTGTTGCTTCAATTTCTAGGCCATTTATACTTTTTACCTTTGCGCTAACCGTCTTCATTTCAAGCACCTTTTGGCCCTCAAAGCCCTCAACAGCTGATTGTGCAGACAATGAAAGCTCATCTCCGGCATCAGTTTGTCCTGAATAATAAAGTTTATTTATTTGTTGCTTTGAAAGTTCCTCTGCAAACTCATTATTATCAAATGGCAAAACTGCTTGCGCCGCCTGATCTCTAGACAAAAGAAACATCGCAATAATTAAACTCACTCCAAAAAGGGGTAAAACAATTTTTAAGAAATTTATTACGCGAAAATATACTATATCATAAGTAGCCAAGTGCTTATCCACCCTAATGTGCAAATATATCAGTCTCGGGCCATCCGGATAAATCGAGTTTTGCACGTGTAGGTAAAAAATCAAAGCATGATTTTGCCAAGTCAAGTCTTCCCTCTCTCTGCAGGCGAAGATCGAGCTCGTCCTTCAATTTATGAAGATATAAAACATCTGAAGCGGCGTATTCAAGTTGCGCATCTGTTAATGCGTCAGCACCCCAATAACTTGATTGCTGCTGTTTGGAAATATCAGTATCAAGTAGCTCTTGTAATAGATTTTTTAGACCATGCCGATCAGTGTAAGTTCGTACTAATTTACTCGCAATTTTAGTACAATAAACAGGTCTAGTAAGAACACCAAAAGCGTTTAACAGAGCTGCTATATCAAAACGCGCAAAATGAAAGACTTTCAATATTTCTTCATTACTTAACAATCTACAGAGATTTGGGGCAGAGTTTTGTTCAACTTCAATTTGCACCATATGAGCAACTCCGTTACCGCTAGACAATTGAACCAAACATAATCTATCTCTATTAAAGTTCAGACCCATTGTTTCGCAATCTATTGCGACAAGAGGCCCAAGATCTAAATCATCCGGCAAATCACCTTTATGAAGTATATTGGTCACGGTAATAATCCTATCTCTTTCATCATCAAGCAATAAACACTATGATGATTGGAAGCAACTATTTGAAGAGCTTTACCGCAAAATAACGCCATCCGAAATAGGGTTTGATGCCAAACAGCGAAGTTAAGATTTAGAATGACTACCCCAAGCATTACAAAATTACTCACTTGGAAAAAAAATAAAGAGTGGACGTCAAAATGGTTCCAAGTCAATCAGGAACTCATAAATTCTTTTGCGAAAGTTACGCACGACAACCAATATATTCATATAGATCCAAACAAGGCTAAAGATACTGAATATGGGACAACAATTGCACATGGATTTCTAACTATGTCCCTACTCTCCGCAATGTATTACGACGCTATACCCCAAATAGAGGGTCTAAAAATGGGCATAAATATAGGTTTTGATAGACTAAGGTTTTTAGCACCGGTCAAATCTACCGATAAGATCCGAGGGGTCTTTAAACTCTCAAAAATTACTGAAAAGAGCCCTGATGTTATAAAATTAACCTGGAGCACTAAGGTTGAAATAGAGGGAAATGCGAAACCTGCGTTGTTAGCGATCTGGATTGAGAGACAGTATTTTTAATACTATATCCACCCCGATAAATTGTTTTCAATAATTTTGCAGAGCGCACCTATATGCGAAGGCTCATCGTTTAAACAAGGAATGTATAAGAATTCACTGCCACCAGCCTCCTCAAAGCTCTCTTTTATTTCCTCGTTAATTTCTTCAAGTGTTTCAATACAGTCTGCTGAGAACGCGGGCGCAATTACTGCAATATTTTTTATCCCGTCCTCTTTAGCTAATCTTGCCACCTCCTCAACAGTATAAGGTTTCAACCATTCTTCTGGACCAAATTTAGACTGAAAGGTTGTAACAATATCGGTATCAGACCAACCAAGGCGCTCTTTGAGGAGCCGCGTAGTTTTCTGACATTGACAATGATACGGGTCACCTCCTTGCACTAGGTAACGACGCGGAACACCGTGGTATGAACAAACTAAAATTTCTGGTTTTTTATCAGCCTTTTTATAAGCAGTTTCTACTGACTTGGCCAACGCGTCGATGTACTGAGAATTATCAAAATATGGTGAAACGGTTCTAACAGATGGCTGCCATTTCTCATTCATGAGGGCTCTGAAAAATTGATCATTAGCAGTAGCACTTGTAGCACCTGCATAGTGGGGATAGAGCGGAAAAAATAGAATTTTGTTGCACCCCATACTAACCAAGGATCGGACACGTGATTTTGTTGAAGGATTGCCATAGCGCATACAGAAATCCACAGCCACATTTTCTCCATATTTCTCATGCATAATCTTCTTAATTGCAGCTGTTTGAGCTTTAGTTATTGTCATCAATGGACTTTCTGACTCAGTTTCATTCCAAATTGACTTATAGGCAGCACCAGACCTAAACGGCCTTGATGTAAGGATAAGCAATTGTAGCAAAGGCTGCCAAAGAAAAGGGGAATAATCGATTACCCTTCTATCCGATAAAAATTCATTTAAGTATCTTCTCATTGACCAATAATCATAGTTATCAGGTGTGCCTAAATTGGCAACCAAGATCCCAATTTTTTGCTTTGGAACTTTTGGATGGTCTTCGTCTGCGTACTGTGGTGTCTCGAGTGGCGTTGAAGTATCAAACATTTCTTTCCTTCAGAGCTAATAATCAACTTTTTCAATTAATTGACATAAAACATTTATCACCATGGTCAATCCGGTAAGCTGGTTTCTTTTGACTGCAGGGCATCAGCCAAGCGCATTTTTGCACTTCCCGGCCTGAGTGGCTTTTGTTGACCAGGGTCCGGTGCCCAACCTGTGAGATAAATATGTTCATAAGTTGCACTTACCATATCGTCTGATTTAGAGAAATTCCTGTGGTATAACTCAGATGCTAGTCGAAAAACACTACGTTTTGTGAAATTCTTTGTCCTATTTATGAGCACATTTGTCTCAGCCATTGCACGCAAATCGTGCAGCAAAGTATAAAAATCTTTATAGAGACACTCAGTAATAGAACTATCTGCTACCGGCAAAGCAAACCCCGCTCTTTGAATAAGCGAGCCAAGATCACGAATTTCAGCCATAGGCATTAACCTTGGATGAATTCCGCCTGATAATGTTGTTTCTGCCTCTATCAGCACATCACGTAGCTCATTTAATGTAGTTCCACCTAAGCATACAGCAATCATCAAACCGTCACCTTTAAGGGCAAGCCTTAGTTGGATTAGCTGGCCCACGGGATCATTAGCCCAATGTAATGCCATACCATGTATTACAAGATCATATTTGCCACGTTTTAAATTTAGATTTTCGCTATCTTCGATAACGGTAGCCGATGGAAATGCTTTGCGCCAAATCGTTGATAGACCCGTTACAATAGCAATTGATTGAAAATCTCTATTAATATTACTAAGTCTGTCTTTAACCTCTGATATGGCAAGTTCGTGGAGAAAATATCCACCACTATCAACGGCCCTATTTCGGTTCATCTTCAATGCCGTTCGATCAACTAACATCTTAGGGTTATTCATTAAAATATTGCCCAACATGAGAATAAAATTCTGAAATTGATAAATTTATCAACAGCATTTAGTACTAAATAAACCGTAACTAAATAACAAGATCATAACATTAAACCAAAATAAACCTGAGACTTTTTAAAGTGAACAAGATTACAATATATCTAACCCAAACATGTGGATTTTGTCATGCCGCAAAAAGATTACTGGAAAAGAGAGGCATTTCCTATGAGGAGATCGATATTTCATCTGATCTTGAAGGCAGGGGAGAAATGATGAGAAAATCAAATGGGATGCGAACCGTACCGCAAATATTTTTGAATAATAAACATGTCGGTGGTTTCTCCGAATTGTATACCCTCCAACAATCTGGTGAACTTGAAAAATTGTTGAAAGATTAACCAATGTGGAAAGGCGCGCTTTTTCAATTATCCTCTACAGAAGATCCCAAAGAAAACTTAGAAATCATAAATAAAATGATTAATATAGCTGCAGCTAAAAATGTAGATTTTATTGCGTTGCCAGAGACTGCAAATTGCATTTCAAACTCTAAAACACATCAAGACAAAGTACTACAAGTAGAGGAAGAAGATATTACCCTGGCAAGTTTAATCAAAGCTGCCAAAAATAAGTCTCTCAATATATTAGTGGGCTCGCTAGCTCTCAAACATAATAAAAGCGGACATAAATTAATAAATCGGTCTTTCTTTATAGACACCTCAGGTAGAATTTTAGCAAAATACGATAAACTTCACATGTTTGACGCTAGCGTATCATACTCAGAAAAATATAATGAGAGCTCAAGATTTGCGGCAGGGGAAAAAGCGAAAGTCGTTTCAACTGCCCTCGGAAAATTTGGTTTGAGCATATGCTACGATATCAGATTTCCCCATCTTTACAGAGATCTTTCTAAACGGGGAGCGCAGATATTAACAGTACCTTCTGCATTTACAGTGCCAACAGGTAAGGCTCATTGGGAAATACTTTTGCGCGCGCGAGCGATAGAAAACGGTGCTTTCGTAATTGCTCCAGCGCAAACTGGAACACATAATTTTTCCAATGGCGGAGACAGAAAGACATATGGCCACTCAATGGCAGTCGACCCATGGGGGACTGTTCTGGTAAATGCGACTAATGGTGTAAATAGTTTATCATACTTTTCGTGTGATCTATCTAAGGTGACAACAGTTCGTTCTAAATTGCCGTCATTGACGCATGATTGTAAGTATAGTTATGAGTAGTTATGGATAGCGAAAACTCATTGGCAGTATCACTTTTTGGAGAAATCCTTGCTCTGGATCAGTTGGTGCGTGCTCGATTAGCTAAGGTCTTACCTAAAGGAATGGAACTATCCCATTTTTCAGTATTAAATCAATTGAGCCATACTAAGATTGAAAGAACACCAGCTCAAATTGCAAAAAGTTTCCGTGTTACAAGAGGGGCAATTACAAATACTCTTAATAAATTGGAGTTATCAGGATATATACATATACGACCCGATTGGGACGACGCAAGACGGAAAATGGTCAGCATTAGCCCCGCTGGTATCGTAGCAAGAAACAATGCATTGGCAGCCGTTACACCGATCATAAACCAATTAATAAGCGAAATGGGGGAAGAACGCTTGAGGGCGATTGTTCCCATCTTAAGAGACCTAAGACAAAAATTTGAGTAAAATCAAACTTGATTTGGACTGAGCTACACCTAGCTACAGCCTATCTATGATATATTCGGTGAATGAATTACTGATTTTATTGTAGCACTTGATACAATGAATATTTGTTGATAGTCAGCCACAAAAATAAGGTGTGTGTTTTTATGTATCGCGTTTGGAATTTTTTAACTAATTACTCGCTGCTCCTCATTATTGGAGCAATTGTAGCGCTTATTTGGGCTAACACGAATCCAATAAGTTATCACCATTTTGTGGATTACATTATTTGGGATTATTCCCCAATCGGCCACTACCATGATGGCCATCGAACTCTGACCTTACATTACTTAGTGAATGATATTCTCATGGCTCTATTCTTTGCAATTGCGGCTAAAGAAGTTTGGGAAGCTATTATTCTTGAAAACGGAAGCCTAAGAGGCAAAAAAGCAGCTACGCCATTGTTTGCGACTGCGGGGGGGATGTTTGGACCAATAGCAGTCTATCTTGGTATGGCTATGATGCTTGGCTCTGACACTTACAATGCGGTTGCAAATGGATGGGCAATCCCAACAGCTACCGACATAGCTTTTTGTTATCTTGTGGGACGATTAGTGTTTGGTGCTGGCCATCCCGCAGTAAGCTTTTTATTACTTCTGGCCATTGCAGACGATGCAGCTGGATTAATCATTTTAGCTATTTTCTATCCCTCTGGAGAACTGGCTCCCGAATGGCTTTTGTTGTCTGCTGGCGCTGCTCTTTTGGCTTATCTAGTATTCAATTGGCTTCCTGGAAAACTTGACGCTGACGACCCAACCAAAGCAAAAGCAACCTGGGTTCGTAAAAATTTGTCTTTTTGGCCATATGCTATTGCTGGATGCATAAGTTGGTATGGTTTTATGCGTTCAGGTTTACATCCAGCATTAGGGCTACTCCCTATTGTTCCAGCAATACCTCATGCAGATCGAGCGTTTGGGTTCTTTGACCAAGCAGAGGAACACGTTCATGATCTTCTCAATACTATGGAGCACGCTCTTAAACATCCAGTCGAAGTGGTGCTTTTCTTCTTTGGCTTGCTAAATGCCGGCGTGGAATTTTCTGCCATTGGCGATGCAACTTGGCTGGTTCTAGCTGGTCTGATAATTGGAAAACCGATTGGTATATTTTTATTTGGGTGGCTTGCCGCAGTTCCACTAAAACTGGGAATGCCTGAAGGCTTAAGGTTGGTTGATCTTGTAGTCATTGGATTTGTCGCAGCAATTGGTTTTACAGTTTCATTATTTGTGGCAACTGTCGCTTTTGAAGCAGGACCTGTGCAAGATGCTGCAAAGATGGGGGCCTTGTTTAGTTTCGCAGCCGCAATTTTATCCATAATCGCTGGTAAAGTTACAAAAGTTGAAAAGAAAGAACTAGAAGTCTGAACCATCAAGAATATTCTGGTATTATGCTTTGCTTCAGTTAGTATTGCCCGATAAAATTTTATCTTTAACGGTTGAGAATTGATCAGTTAGTTATTCGCACTATGAAACGTCCATGTTTATTGATTTTCGGACTTGGCTACACGGCAAACGCATTAGTAGATTATTTAAGAGATAAAAATTGGGAGGTTTGGGGCACAACCAGAAGTGCTCTAACGGCCGATTTGCTCAGAAAAAAAAATATAAACGCACTATTGTGGTCAGATGAGTCAGAAATCAAATCTGCTATCAACCGTTCAGACTATATTTTGCACTCAATAGCTCCAACCGAAGTTGGAGATCCTGTTTATAAAAAATTTGCAGAGCAAATCATTTCAAGGTCTAAACAACTTTCATGGTTTGGATACCTCTCTACAACTAGCGTTTACGGTAATCACGACGGAAATTGGGTCGATGAAAAAACACCAGTTAATCCATCAAACAACAGAGGGCGTCTGAGGTTAGAGGCCGAAAACAGATGGGCCAGCATAGACAATTTACCCATACATATATTTCGTTTAGCCGGCATTTATGGTGTGAACCGAAATCCATTAGATAAAATTAGGTCAGGCAAAGCACAGTTGATAAGTAAACCAGGACAATTTTTTAGTCGGATCCATGTTGAAGACATTGCAAGGGTTTTGAAAGCATCAATAGATATGCCAAACTACGGTTCAATATATAATGTATGTGATGATATGCCTGCAGCACAAGATGAAGTCTTAGACTATGCAGCAAAACTAATTAACTATCCTGATCTTCCAAAAGTTGTTTTTGAAGAAGCAGACATGACCCCGATGGCCAGAAGTTTTTATGCAGACAACAAACGCGTTAAGAATGATCTTATTAAAAGAGAATTTAAACTCACTCTAAAATATCCAGACTTCAAGTCCGGCCTCGATACATTAGCTGGCAAACTAGACTAGGAGCGATTTATCGCTCTCATGCTAATTTTGAATTAATCTTAGAAATACCCAGTGTTGCTAATACTTTGTTCACAATATGCTCAGAATTCATTTCGGCTACGTTATACATATCCGACTGGCTCGCTTGGTCTATAAAAACATCTGGAAGAAACATGGATCGAAACTTTAGCCCACGATCTAAAAAGCCTTTTTCTGCTATATGTTGCGCAACATGAGACCCAAAGCCTCCAACCGCGCCTTCTTCAACAGTAATTATAACTTCATGTTCAGAGCATAAAAGTTGTATTAAATCATGATCAAGTGGTTTAGCAAATCGAGCATCTGCAACTGTGATATCGAAACCCATTGGTCGTAAAAGTTCGGAAGCCTTTAGGACTTCTTTTAAACGAGTACCAAAACTTAATATAGCAACTTTGTTACCATTATTAATTACCCGACCCTTACCAATTTCTAATAAATCTCCAGCTTTTGGCAGCTCTACTCCAACACCCTCTCCTCTGGGATAACGAAGTGCTATTGGGCCTTCACTATATTCCGCAGCTGTCTGTACCATATGGATAAGCTCTGCTTCATCAGAAGGCGCCATAACAACAAATCCAGGTAGGTTCGCGAGAAAGGAAATATCAAAACTTCCTGCATGAGTAGCCCCATCGGCACCAACCAGACCTGCCCGATCAATCGCAAACCTAACTGGTAGTCTCTGTATTGCCACATCATGGACAACCTGATCATACCCTCTTTGAAGGAAAGTCGAATAAATTGCACAAAAGGGTTTCATACCGCCAGCCGCCAGTGCAGCAGAGAAGGTTACCGCATGTTGTTCAGCTATTCCAACGTCAAAACATCTAGAAGGGTATCTCTCCGAAAAAAGTTTCAATCCGGTTCCATCCGGCATTGCTGCAGTAATTGCACAGATTTTATTATCCTTAGAAGCAAGATCCAGCAACGCATTTGAAAAAGCAGATGTATAACTGATTGCATTTGACTTGCCTTTGTCCTGTTTACCAGTAACTAAATCAAATTGCGCAGTTGCATGACCCTTATCATCTGCATTCTCTGCGGGAGCAAAACCTCGGCCTTTTTTTGTGACTGCATGGATTAAAATTGGGCCAGATGCCCTTTCTTTTACAGTTCTCAAGACAGGCAACAATTGATCTAAATCATGGCCATCAATCGGGCCAATATAAGAAAAACCTAAAGCTTCAAACATTGTGCCACCAACAGCCATACCCTTCAGTAAATCTTTTGCCCGCTTAGCTCCATCCCGAAAAGGTTCTGGCAAAAAACTTATAGCACCCTTGGCAGCTGCTTTTAAATCCTGAAAGGGAGCTCCTGCATAAAGTTGCGATAAATAACTCGAAAGTGCGCCAACTGGTGGTGCTATCGACATTTCGTTATCGTTCAAGATAACTATTAATCTTTTGCCTAAGTGGCCTGCATGGTTCATAGCCTCATAAGCCATACCTGCAGACATTGCGCCGTCACCAATTACAGCAATGGCATCTCCAAGCCCAGATATACAATTACCACCTAAATCGTGAGCGACTGCGAAACCCAAGGCGGCACTTATCGAAGTGCTTGAATGTGCTGCACCAAAAGGATCATATTCACTTTCACTTCTTTTTGTGAAACCACTAAGACCATTTTTTTGTCTCAATGTTCTTATTCGGTCACGCCGGCCAGTTAGGATTTTATGTGGGTAAGCTTGGTGACTTACGTCCCAGATAATCTTATCTTTGGGAGCATCAAATACATTATGAAGTGCAACGGACAACTCAATTACACCTAAGCCAGCACCTAAATGGCCACCAGTCTCAGAGACGGCAGAAATAGTTTCTTTACGTAATTCATCTGCCAAGAACTTAAGTTCTTGATCAGTAAAACGTTTTAAATCAGCAGGTATTTGTACCTGGTCCAACATTGGAGTATCTGGCCTTTGGCTCATTCGCTGCCCCCGGTTTAATTCATTTATTGCGCGAAATAACGAAACTTGCCAACTGTCGCAAGTTCTTTGCTTTAACACCGTATGGTACTAACGCTTCATGCGCTTTATCTATCAAGAATGACGAATGTTTTTTAGCAGTATCCATTCCAAGCAGCGATACGAAAGTAGCTTTACCCGCATTATTATCCTTGTTTAAACGCTTTCCAACCTTCAATGGATCACCTTCAACGTCTAAAATATCATCGATAATTTGAAACGCCAAGCCAACTGATTTGGAGTATTCTAAAAGGGCACTGGGGTTTTCCCCATTCATAACTGCTCCAGAGCAAGCTGACCATTCGATCAGTGCACCAGTTTTCATCCTTTGCATTCTAATAATATCATCTAAATTTAGAGCTGTATCGGATGTTTCTGCTAAAATATCTAATGCCTGCCCAAGCACCATGCCGCCAGCACCAGATGCTAACGACAATTGGTGAATTAATTTTTGTCGGTATTCATCCCGAATTCTAAAACTTGGATCACTTAGAAGTTGAAATGAAAATGTTTGTAATGCATCTCCCGCAAGAATAGCTGTTGCCTCGTCCCATTTTTTGTGAACAGTTGGCTTACCACGTCTCAGGTCATCGTCATCCATTGCTGGCAAATCATCATGAACAAGAGAATAAGCGTGCATTGCTTCAATTGAGCAAGCCGCCCAAATCGATTTAGAAAGATCAATATCAAAAAGTTTTGAGGACTGATTTACTAAGTAACCTCTAAGCTTTTTACCTCCCAACAGAGCATATTGCATGGCGTCATTTAAACAGCTACTGTCGAAGGATTGAAAAACAAATTTAAAGTGTTCGTCTATTACAGATGAGTTAGTCTTTAATTCCTTATCCAAATTCTATAATCCGTCCATTTCGACCGTGCCATTTGGGTTTCCATCTTCATCCAAAGTAATTGCCGCAACTTTTTCTTCAGCCTCTTTGAGTTTTCGCTCGCACCGTTTTTTAAGTAACGCTCCTCGTTCATATAACTTTATCGATTCATCCAGAGCTACATCGCCACGATCTAGTTGATCAACTACTGCCTCTAACTCTGCCATCGCTTGCTCAAAGGTCATTTCTTCAATCGGTTTATCACTCATTATTTTGCCTCTATTAAAATTTCAATATGCGCTCTGGAACATGCAGCAAGTGCATCCAAGTTGTATCCCCCCTCAAGTATAGAGACCACTCTAGATGAACAGCAATCTCTCGCCAAATTACATACTTCACTAGTTATCCATACAAAGTCATCTACTTCCCAATTCAATTCTGCTAATGGGTCATCAACATGAGCATCGAAACCAGCGGATAGAAATATCAAATCTGGATTAAAAGATCGCACCTTAGGAAATACCCTTTCTGTATAGACTTTTCTCATCAATGCTCCATCGGAGTTTGGCGCCAACGGTAGATTAAGAACATTATCAAATTCGCCCTGCTCTTCAGCGTACCCCGTACCTGGCCATAGTGGCATTTGATGACTTGTGACAGTTAAAGCACGAGGCTCATTCCACAATAAATCTTGTGTTCCGTTACCGTGATGCACATCAAAATCAATCACAGCGACCTTAGGCAGTTTATGAAAATCTAAGGCATGTTTAGCAGCGATTGCTACATTTCCAAAAATACAAAAGCCCATAGGTATCTGCGCCTTAGCATGGTGCCCGGGAGGCCGTACAGCAACAAATGCATTCTTTGCTTTGCCAGATATAACTGTGTCCACAGCACATATGGCCCCACCGGCAGCCCTATATGCCGCAGTAACAGTGCCTGGCGACATATGTGTATCCCCATCCAACTGGCTCATTCCAGTTTCTGGACTGTTAGCATGAATTAAATCTATGTGTGATTGCGGATGAACTGCAAGGATATTTTCTTTTTCGGCGAGTGGCGCCTCAATTCTGAGTAAATCCAAATCTTCTACAGCCCGCAAAATATGCTCTAGGCGCGCTACCTGCTCTGGATGCCCAGATGGGGTTTCATGTTTCAAACAATCACTATGAGTTATAAAAGCAGTCGCCATTTTTTATCCAACTAATCTTTATACCAACGCGGACTGGTAATTTTTAATCATATACTACCCAGGTGACAAACCTCTTAATCTCTCCGATCTCCTACGTAATAATTCAAGTGTTACAAGAAGAGCGATAGAGATCGCTACCAATATTGTTGCCACTGCAAGGATAGTGGGGCTTATTTGTTCTCTCAATCCTGTAAACATCTGCCAAGGTAAAGTTTTCTGATTTGTAGAGCCTACGAACATAACTACAACAACCTCATCAAATGAAGTTATGAAAGCAAATAGGCCTCCAGATATTACACCTGGCAAAATAAGAGGCATTTGTATCTTAAAAAACGTCTTAACTGGATCAGCACCCATATTAGCGGCAGCCCTGGTCAGCGAGCTATCAAATCCTACAAGAGTTGCGGTGACTGTAATGATTACAAATGGGATGCCCAAAACACTATGAGCGAGAATTACTTTGACGTAACCTACAAAATTTTTATCTAGCCCTATCCTGTCTTCAAGAAAGTTTCCAACGTGAGAATAAAAGAAAAACATGCCCGTTGCAGAGATAATCAGGGGGACAATCATTGGTGAGATTAAAATAGCTGTAATTGCCCTTTTAAACGGAACGTGACTTTGACTTAACCCAATAGCTGCAAGGGTTCCAAGAGATACAGAAACGATAGTTGCTACAGGAGCAATTAATAATGAATTTTTAAAAGACCGCTGCCATTCATTATTGGTAAAAAAATCTTTGTAATGTTTGAGAGAATACCCATCTGGATCAAACCGCAGCATCTCAGGAGTAAAAGTGAAAAAATCTTGCGCATTAAAAGATAAGGGCATCACAACAAGAATTGGAGTTATTAAGAATACAAAAATCACCCCACAAATTACTCTAAATGTATAGTGCCACAAAACCTGACCGGCCGATAAATATGGCTGAAGCTTTGCTCTGTATCTTCCCAAATTAAGCCAGTACAAGAACCAACCTGAAAACCAACCCAATATAAGTCCTAAGAATACTCCAATAATTCCAATAAAAAGAAACCCAAATATGATAAGGAAAAAGCAAATACTGTAACGAACAATTAGCTCTTTTTGACGCAAAAAGATCGCTAGAAAACTAATCAAAAACATAAATAAAGCGCCAGAAATCAAACCGAGGGGTCCAGATCCGTTAGCAACACCAGCAACTAACCCAATTAAACCTCCCATCATTGCCATACAAATAAGGGTAAATACAAACGGACTCAAAAAGCTGTTTTTAGGTTCACTCATATTGCTATCCACCCAGTTTCACATTATCGATCCCGACGATCTTATCGTAAGTCCAATATAAGATAAGAACGGCAACAAGTAGTATTGTGCCCAAAGCGGCTGCCAGTCCCCAATTCAAAGATTTCAATATATGGTAAGCTATTCGGTTAGATATGAAGACACCTTTGGTACCACCTACAATCTCAGGTGTGATGTAATAGCCGATAGCAAGAATAAAAACTAAAATAGAACCAGCTCCAATACCAGGTATAGACTGGGGGAAATATACCCTCCAAAAAGCGGTCCAGTTTGTTGCTCCCAATGACTTTGCTGCGCGCAAATAGCTTGGTGGTATTGTTTGCATAACTGAATACATTGGTAAAATCATAAATGGTAAAAGGATATGGGTCATGGCAACGATAGTCCCAATCTCATTATTTATCATGATCAAGCGAGCGTCATCGGAAACAAGACTGAGTTGCACTAAAATATCATTAATAACACCCTGCTGCTGCAACATGACCTTCCAGGCTGACGTTCGTACTAGCAAGGATGTCCAAAAAGGTAATAATACTAGTATCATGAGCAGGTTTGCCTGCCGCATTGGTAAATTTGCAAGTAACCACGCTACTGGATAACCGAGAAGTATACATGAAAACGTGATTATCAAAGACATAACAAGAGTACGTTGGAACAGCTTAATTAGAATGGTTTTATCTTCAGGCTGAAAATCTGCACCCTCTGCTGTTTTACGCATATCGATAGCATTTAAAAAGTATCCCGACGTATAACGCGGACTATGGGTTTTTATAATTTGCCATACTTCAACTTCACCCCACCCTTTGTGAACTTTAATTAATTTTTCTTTAAATGGACCGTCAGTTTCCATATCCCACTTTTTTGCTTTTCTTGCCGTTTTCTTAAATAGTGATGCAATACCGGACTTTTCGTAATTGAGCCTCAGTGCAACTTTAGTATGAACTTTTACCTTAGCCGCATTCTGGATATCCTGTGCAAATGCTTTATAAACGAGCTCATCTGGCAATTCGCCACTCAGAGCATCCCAAGACTGTATTGCACTAACCGTTGCAGGCAAAGTTTGAGAAACTAAGTCATTCTCAACCGATCGCGAAAGCATGGAAACAATCGGCATAATAAATGCGACAAGAATAAAGATAAGCAAGGGCGAAATTAGCAGCAGCGCTCGTATTTTTTGTTGTCTTAGGGAACGACTTAAGCTTTTCTTTAAAGGCGTACCGTCTGCTGATAACAGAGTGCTGTTAGGTGAGCTGTTAACCATAAAAGGCCCATGAAGAGTGTTAAAATATTAGTTAAATTTTGTGATTAGAAGGGCCCACTTGGCCCTTCTAAGTTATTTACAAATTATTTTGCTAACCATGCCTGGAATTTAGCATCGAGATCGTCTCTGTAATCCGCCCAAAAATCATAATTCATCAAAAAAGCTCTTGATAGATTTTCTGGTGCAGTTGGCATATGTGGCGCCATATCTATACCAAGATCAGCATGCTTCCCAACCAACGGTGCTGAAGATGCTCTAGCAGGACCATAACTGATATATTTCGCCTGATCTGCAAGTCGTTGTGTGTCTGTTGCAAACATGATGTAGTCCAACGCGCGTGCTTGTCTTTCAGGACTAAGACCTGCTGGAATAATCCAACCATCCAAGTCCATAACCTGACCATCCCAAATCATCGCAACAGGTTGCTTTTGCTCTTCGATCAAAGAAAATAGACGCCCATTATAAGTAGCGCCCATTATTACCTCACCATCAGCAAGTAACTGGGGAGTATCAGAGCCAGAGGAAACCCAGATAACGTCGCCTTTAATTGTATCAAGTTTAGCAAGTGCTCTATCTTGGCCTTCTTCGGTAGCAAGTACATCATAAATATCAGATTTAGCTACACCATCACAAAGTAGGGCCCACTCCATTTGATTGATCGGAACACTAAAGAGAGAACGTTTGCCTGGATATGTTTTGGTATCGAAAACAGCGCAGACACTGTCTGGAGGATTATCTCCTACGAGATCTGTTCTATATCCAAAAGTAGTTGAATACACGATTTGTGGGATAAAACACTCAGAAACAAGCATATCCCCAAAATCTTCAGATGCCGGTGTTCCATCTGGCGCTGGTGCAAGCATAGTATCTGGATCAATCTCCAGAGCTAAACCTTCATCACATAGCTGCATGGCTGGAGCAGCTTCAACGTCAACAACGTCCCATGTGATATTGTTAGCCTCATTCATCGCTCTTAGCTGCGCAACAGCAGTTGATGAACTGTCATCATTAAGTATCGTTACGCCTGTCTTGGCAGAGTAAGGCTCGTGATATGCCTTAAGTTGGGACGCAGAGTAAGCGCCACCCCAAGACACAATTGTCATTTCCATTGACATGTGACTTCCAGCAAAAGCAGCACTAGAAATCAATGCTGCTGAAGCAGTTGTCATAATTGTTTTAGTGAAGTTCATTAGCTTCTCCCATGTTACCCGTTGTAAGAAAACAGTGTCGGCCTTACGGGCAAATAAACCAATACTGCAAAAGCTATATCCAAAATGAATACGCTAAACCAACTCCTTTTCATGCATCTAAAGCACGACAACACTCGGGAGACCAACCTATCTCAACCTTTTCTCCAGGCTTCAGCCGCACTTGATTAGACGAATTTCTTGTTTTTACAATGAAGTCTTCGTTACCAGCTACCTTAAGTCTAGTACGAAACGTATCACCCATATAAATAAATTCCAAAACTTCCGCTGTCAGAGTATGCGCTTTTTTTGGAAGTTTACTTTTATTGAGCTCTACCCTTTCTGGTCTAATGGATACTTGAGTTCGCTCGCCGACTTCGGAAACATTAACGGGTTTACAGTCAATAATATCACCACTATCCAATTTGACTGTTGCAATGTCACTCTTTAACTCTTTCACGACCCCATTAAGAGTATTATTTTCACCGATAAATTGTGCTACAAAACTGTTTTCTGGTTCTTCATACAGCTGGTCTGGAGTAGCTAACTGCTGAATACGGCCATCGTTAAACACTGCTACGCGATCTGACATCGTCAAGGCCTCTGTCTGATCATGCGTGACGTAAACAACTGTAATCCCCAGACGATGTGCAAGTGCCGTTATTTCAAACTGCATTTTTTCACGAAGTTGTTTATCCAAGGCACCAAGTGGCTCATCCATCAAAACTAATTCGGGTTCGAACACGAGCGCGCGTGCCAGGGCAATGCGCTGTTGTTGACCCCCAGACAACTGTGCTGGTCGCCGACCCTTAAACCCACCCATTTCAACCATATCAAGTGCTCTAGCAACCTTTTCTTCACGAACAGACTTCTCAAGCTTTCTAACTTCTAAGGGGAAGGATAAGTTTTCTGCAACTGTCATATGTGGGAAAAGCGCATAATTTTGAAATACCATCCCTATCCCACGTTTGTGCGGTGGTATGTTATTGATTGAAACACCATTTAACATTATGTCGCCATGTGTTGCTGTTTCAAATCCAGCTAACATCATCAAACAGGTTGTTTTGCCCGAACCAGAGGGACCAAGCATAGTTAAAAATTCACCTTTTGGGATTTCAAGGTTTAGATCTTTTACTACCAGCGTTTCGCCATCATAGCTTTTTTGCACACGATTGAACCGTACAAAAGCTTCTGCTTGTGAGTCTTTGGCCAATATTAACTTCCTGGTTTCGCTTTATCTTCTCTATAGAATCGTCTGATTAAAACATATGACTCAATACCAGATCAACAAGATATGCAAAAATAAACTAATAGATTGTTTATATTGCTATTTTTTGAACTAAAATAGTTAAATCGGAGCGGACTTCCATAATCCTTTTACTTTCACTTTACTCATGCCTTCGTCTAACGATTTCCAGGCGCGCTCAATCAAAATATCAATTTGTTCTTTATCAATAATCAAAGGCGGTGAAATAATCATTCGATCCCCAACATGACGCATTATAAGATTGTTGGCAAAACAGCATTCACGGCAAATGTATCCGACTGTGCCAGAAGGGGATAAAAATTTGGCTCGGTTTGCTTTATCTGGTGTCAAAGCTAGCGAGCCCATCATTCCAACAATTTTTGCCTCGCCAACCATGGGGTGATCACTCAGCGTAGCCCACTTGTTAGCCAAGTATGGCCCCGTTTGGTTTTTAACACGCTCAACAATTCCTTCAGACTCAATAATGTTTAAATTTGCCAATGCAACGGCTGCGGCTACTGGATGACTTGAATATGTGTAACCGTGGTTAAACTCATCTTTTCCTATTACTTCAGCTATTTTTTTTGAAACAATCGATCCGCCAATTGGCTGATAGCCGGAACTTAAACCCTTCGCAACAGTCATAATATCAGGCCTAATTTTCATGGTTTGCGAGCCGAACCAATTACCAGTTCTTCCAAAACCGCAAATAACCTCATCAGCAATTAAAATTATCTCATACTTGTCACAAATCCTTTGAATTTCTGGCCAATATGTATCTGGAGCGACAATAACTCCACCAGCACCTTGAACAGGCTCAGCTATGAAAGCTGCAACTCTTTCTTCACCATACTCTACTATTGCCTCTTCGAGTTCCCTCGCTCTAGCTAACCCAAACTCCTCTGGACTTAACTCACCACCTTCCGCCCACCAATCGGGTTGATTGATGTGTTGGACGTTGGGAATTGGCAAACCGCCCTGTTGATGCATTGCATTCATACCGCCTAGCGACGCTCCACCCAAGGTGGATCCGTGATATGCATTTTTCCTGCTGATTATTATATTTTTCTCTGCATGACCCAATAATGCCCAGTATTGCCTCACAATACGAATGTTAGTGTCATTTGCTTCAGACCCTGAGCCCGCATAAAACACATGGTTCAAATCTCTCGGCGCTAATTTCGCAAGTTTTTCTGACAGATCAATCGCCGGGATATGTGTAGTCTGAAAAAAGGTATTATAATAGGGTAGTTCTCTCATTTGCCGCTCAGCAGCCTGAGCCAACTCTTCTCGACCGTAACCGATATTAACACACCATAATCCAGCCATTGCGTCCAACAGTTCTTCACCATTACTATCGTAGACATAAATCCCCTGCGCAGATGTGATAATTTTTGACCCTTTATTTGCCAAATCATGTTGAGCGGTAAATGGATGCAAATGATGCGCCGCATCACGCTTTTGCAATTCCTCAGTGGGAAAATGGTTTCGTATATTCATTTACCGTGACCTCTCAAAAAAACACTCCGCCTTAGGGCTTAGAAAAGAATAGTTTGTAATGCTTTTATCGTCAACGATTTGAGTTTTTAAGATACGAAAGATTTACAAAAGCATAATCAAAATGGGCTTAAGATTTCGATAATTTCCAATTATCTCTCGGGAAATGACATGTGTAGCCTCTGGGGTATCTTTGCAGATAGTTCTGATGCTCTGGTTCTGCTTCCCAAAACTCAGTAGCTTTTGAAACCTTTGTAACCACTCTTCCTGGCCAACGCCCACTTTCGTTAATCTCCGAAATTATTTCATGGGCATCAACTTCTTGCTCAGTGCTGAGAGCAAATATTTCTGACCTATAAGAATCACCAATATCATTCCCCTGACGATCTAAAGTAGTAGGATCATGTATCTGGAAAAAGAACTGTAACAGATCTCGATATGAAGTAACTTGGTTATCGTACTCTACTTCTATCGCTTCCGCATGCCCTGTTGTTTTTGTACAAACCATTTGGTACGTCGGGTTACTAACATGTCCCCCCGTGTATCCAACGCGGGTGCTTAGAACGCCAGGGCGCATTCGAATTAACTCTTCCATTCCCCAGAAACATCCCCCAGCAAAAATTGCTTTAGCCATACTACTCTCCTATTTGGCTTATGAATTCACCATAGCCTTCTGCTTCCATCTCATCTAATGGAATAAATCGCAGACTGGCGGAGTTTATACAATAACGTAAACCACCTCTTTCTGGCGGCCCATCTGGAAAAACATGCCCGAGGTGACTATCTGCAAATTTTGACCGCACCTCCGTGCGCAACATTCCGTGGCTACTGTCTTGTAACTCTGCAACATGAGACGAAACTAGTGGTTTGGTAAAGCTTGGCCAACCACACCCAGATTCAAACTTTTCATCTGATGAAAATAAAGGCTCTCCCGAAACAATATCTACATAAATTCCAATTTTTTTATTGTTAAGGTATTTTCCTGTACCCGGTCGCTCTGTACCGTTTTCTTGGGTAACCCAGTGCTCAATCTCATTTAATTGGTCAATACGCATTGGATCTTTGAAGTATTTTGACAAGACAACTTCTCCTATTTTGCAATTAAATAAAAATATAGACCTTAAAAATCTTATTCAAACATTCGAGATAGAAATAGTATTTATTAATCTATTTACGTGCTTACAAAATCTTCTTTTTTATATCCTTGGAGATAAAGCAAGGAACTTAAATCACAGTGATTAATCACTATATCACATTTCTCAGCTACAATAGGTTTTGCATGCATGGCAACACCAATTCCTGCGATCTCTAGCATTTCAAGATCATTCGCTCCATCACCAACAGCCAGCACATCGCTGTGCATGAGACCTCGCTCTTTCACCAAACGATTTAATTGATTTACTTTTTCATTTTTTCCCAAGATTGGCTCAGCAACCTTACCAGTAAAAACCCCATTTTCTTCAACGAGTATATTTGCGTTTTGCTCATCAAAACCTAAGTTTATTCCGATAGGAATTGAGAACGCTGTAAAGCCGCCCGATACTAAGGCCGTATATGCGCCGTTTGCCTTCATCGTGCTGACTAAGGTTTTACCGCCTGAGCGAAGGGTAATTCTTTTTTCTAAAACTTGTTCAACTACAGAACTCGGGCATTGAGCCAATAAACTTACTCGCTCGTTTAAAGCATCATGAAAACCTAACTCACCATTCATTGCACGCGTTGTTATTTTTTTTACTTCACCTCCCACTCCACACATATCGGCAAGCTCATCAATACACTCTTGCTCTATCATAGTACTATCCATGTCAGCTAAAAGTAGCGATTTAAAATGATTTTCTTTTTTCTGGAACACCATATCTATTTTAATGCGCTGTAGCTGCGACCATATTTCATAATGCGTTGTGCTCTTTTTTTCTACATCGAAACACACAGCTTCATCGTCACAGAGCCATGAAAGATTTTGACCGTCCATGGAAGAATAGACTGAATTAACCAGTTTCTGGCTTAGGGTCTCAGTTCCACTAGTGCATAAAAGTATAACACTATACATTGAATAACTTCCGCTCACACCTTTTACGAACTTGAACGCCCTATAGCGTTAAAATCGGACTTGTTAAAGTCTTTCGAAATCTATATCAGTTTTTGTGGGACACCCCTCCCCAACGAGGGGCATATATCTGTAAGGGTAAAATAAATGAATATAGAAAAACCGGTTGCGCGGCCTGATAATGCGTATTTTTCTTCTGGACCATGCGCCAAATATCCCACATTTTCCACTGATAAACTACTCTCTGCAGCAGTAGGCCGATCACATCGAGCTAGCGTGGGAAAAAAGAAACTCAAAAAGTTAATAGATGGTGTGAGAGAAATCTTAGAAGTTCCATCTGGTTATAAAGTAGGGATTGTACCGGCATCAGATACTGGAGCCGTGGAAATGGCAATGTGGTCTCTACTTGGCGCTCGAAACACTACGATGGTAGCTTGGGAAAGCTTTGGAAAAGACTGGATTAATGATGTTGTAAATGAATTAAAAATTAATCCTGAAATTATAACTGCCGACTATGGCCATATCGTCGACATGTCTTCAATCGATTATGACAACGACGTTGTATTTACGTGGAATGGCACCACTTCTGGTGTTTGTATGAAGAACGGAGACGATATTCCACTCAAAAGAAAAGGCCTTACAATTTGCGATGCAACCTCAGCCGCGTTTGCCATTAGACTGCCATTCGAAAAATTGGATGTTACGACATTCAGCTGGCAAAAAGTGATGGGTGGAGAGGCTGCACATGGTATAATAATATTATCACCAAAGGCAATTGAACGCCTAGAAAGTCATGAAGTTAATTGGCCAATTCCAAAAATATTTAGAATGACCAAAAATAATAAACTGATCCAAGGTATATTTGAAGGAGCCACAATTAATACGCCTTCAATGTTGGCGGTTGAAGATTTTTTATATGCATTGGAATGGGCCAGAGAAATTGGTGGCTTAGATGAATTAATTTCAAGGGCTGAAAGTAATGCAAAAACAGTTTGGTCGTTCTGCGATCAAAGAGATTGGATAGATAATCTTGCCATCGATCGTGAAACTCGCTCTGTCACATCCGTTTGTTTGAAATTTACTGATCCAAAAATAAAAGACGGAGTAACGTTTTCAAAAGCCATTGTTAAGCGCTTGGAAGATGAAGAGGTAGCCTATGATATTGCATCTTACAGAGATGCACCCCCGGGGTTACGAATTTGGTGTGGTGGAACTGTAAATAAAATTGATTTGGAGCAAATGCTTCCATGGCTTGAATGGGCATATCACGAGGAATTAGCAAGGCAGATTTAGGATAAAGATCCTACGCGTCAGTGTTAAACGTACTTTTAATTAATAATCAAGGAGCTTAATTATGGCACCCAAGGTACTCGTTTCCGATAAGTTATCTGAGACTGCTATTAAAATATTTAAAGAAAAAGGTATCGAAGTCGACTTCATGCCTGAAGTAGGCAAAGATAAAGAAAAACTTGCCGAAATTATAGGTGATTACGATGGTTTGGCCATAAGGTCAGCAACTCGAGTTACCCCCACAGTTCTTAGAAATGCAAAAAAACTAAAAGTCATCGGACGAGCTGGAATTGGTACAGACAATATCGACAAAGAAGAAGCATCAAAAAAGGGTATTATTGTAATGAATACACCCTTTGGGAATATGATAACCACAGCTGAACATGCAATCGCCATGATGTTCGCAGTAGCACGTCAAATACCTGAGGCATCAATTTCTACGCATGAAGGGAAATGGGAAAAATCAAGGTTTATGGGTGTTGAGCTTACTCGAAAAACTCTTGGTGTGATAGGAGCAGGGAATATTGGTGGAATTGTCTGTGAGAGAGCTCGTGCATTACAAATGAAAGTTCTGGCTTACGATCCTTTCCTTGGTGAGGAAAAAGCAGACAGCATGGGCGTCGAAAAAGTTGAGCTGAATGAGCTCTTACAAAAGGCAGACTTCATAACACTTCATGTGCCATATACCGAGGCAACAAAAAATATTTTAAGTCGAGAGAATTTAAGTAAAACAAAAAAAGGCGTTCGAATAATAAACTGCGCAAGAGGTGGTTTGGTTGATGAGAGCGCTTTAGCAGATCTCATTCAATCAGGACATATTGCAGGAGCTGGTTTCGATGTCTTCTCAGATGAACCGGCTACTGACAATCCATTATTTCAAATTCCAAATGTGGTTTGTACTCCTCATCTAGGCGCGGCAACGAGTGAAGCACAAGAAAATGTTGCAATCCAAGTAGCCGAGCAAATGGCCAACTATCTAAATGAAGGAGCTGTAGAAAACGCATTAAATATGCCTTCCATGACCGCCGAAGAAGCTAAAATAATGGGACCTTGGGTAAATTTAGCCGGGCATCTTGGGAGTTTCATAGGGCAGATGACTGATGAGCCATTGGAGGCCATAAATATTTTATATGACGGTTCTGTTTCAAAAATGAATTTGGAAGCCTTAAATTGTTCCGTGATCGCCGGTATAATGAAAAAGGTAAACCCAGATGTGAATATGGTATCCGCTCCAGTAATTGCAAAGGAGCGTGGTGTACAAATTTCTACAACAAACCAAGATAAATCTGGAGCGTTTGATGGCTATATAAAAGTGACTGCTGTAACTAAAACGAAAGAACGCTCGATCGGGGGAACCGTATTCAGTGATGGCAAACCCCGGTTTATACAAATAAAAGGTATAAATTTGGATGCTGAAGTTGGTAAAAATATGCTGTATACCACTAATGAAGATGTGCCGGGAATAATTGGACAGCTTGGGCAAATTCTGGGCTTAAACAAGATAAATATTGCTAACTTTACTTTAGGACGCGCAGGAATTGGTGGTGAAGCCATAGCCTTACTTTATCTTGATGGACCAATAACTCCAGATGCAGTAAACCAATTAAAGGACACTGGCATGTTCAAACAAGTTAAGCCTTTGGCTTTTGATTTAGCAAAGTAATTCAAACAATGAATTTTAACGTTTTCAAGTAGTCACAAAATATGAAACTAGTTGCAGATATAAAGGTTTAACTAATGTTTATAGTTGCAGCATTATATCATTTTACCAGGTTCAAAGATCACAGAAAATTATGTGGCCCCTTGCAAAATGAATGTAATTCATCCGGAGTTACAGGATCGCTTTTAGTGGCACCAGAAGGAATAAATGGTACAATCTCCGGCTCTCGCCAAGGCATTGATAACGTGATTAAATACATAAAAACCCTGCCAGGCTGTAGCAATATTGAGCATAAAGAAAGTGTCGCTTCTTTGCCGCCATTCCCAAGGATGAAAGTAAAGATAAAAAAAGAAATTGTAACAATGGGTCAACCTGACGTGAACCCAGCAGAAAAAGTTGGGAAATATGTTGAACCCAAAGATTGGGATTCATTTATAAATGCATCAGATGTGGTGCTTATTGATACGCGGAATGATTATGAGGTAGGCATTGGAACCTTTAAAGGCGCGATAAATCCTAAAACAAAGAGTTTTAGCGACTTTCCAGAATGGTGGGAGGAAAATAAAGATAAATTCAGGAATAAAAAAATTGCTATGTTTTGTACCGGTGGCATCAGATGTGAGAAGTCAACTAACTACCTCCTCGGCAAGGGTGTAAAAGAGGTACATCATTTGAAGGGTGGGATTCTAAAATATTTAGAAGAAATTCCTGAAGAACAAAGTAGCTGGGAGGGTGACTGCTTTGTCTTTGACGCCAGAGTTTCGGTAAGGCATGAGTTAAGCGAGGGACTACACCAGTTATGTTATGCGTGTCGTCACCCAATACTCCCAAAAGATCAAAACCATAGCAAATATGAGCATGGCGTTTCTTGTCACCAATGTTTTGATAAAACCTCTGATTACGATAAAAGCCGATTTAGGGAGAGACAAAAACAAATAAAACTTGCACGTGATCGAGGAGAAAAGCACATGGTTGGCTATGATGGGAATTGAACCTACTGTGATATTCTAGGACGCCCAGATGCTTCTACAGTCAAAATTGCTTCCACGAACATCTCGCGAGCCTCGGCCTTTGCTTTTTTAATATTCCGTGACACTTTCGTAACGATATCAGCTGCACCTGAATCACGCGCTTGATCAATTGCTTTTTCGACTAAGAAACTTTCTAAACAATCTAAAGCTTGTTCCTCATTTAAAAAATCTTTCGGTCCATCCGGAAAATGGGCCCTGAATTGCCCTTCACTAGGAGCAGTAATAGAGCCTTGCACTCGCCGAGTTATACGCCCGACTACCGCTCCAATAGCATTGGCTACATCACTATGCTGGGGGAGTATCATATCACACTTCAGAAGGTCACCAACTGCTGGATAATATGAAGAAGCAGAGGCACCAAGACCTACAACGGGTAAATTTAGACCGGTATCAATTTTCACAATATTTTTATGGGTACTCAAACCTTGAACCATTATTATATTATTTGCTAATTCTTCAGCAGGATAATCAAATTTCTCCTCTTCATGAAATGCACTTTCCAATAAGAATGACGCTGTTTGTCTCTGTAATTGATTTATTATCATTTTAGACAAACCTTCCGCGGTTTCTCCCAATAAATCACCTGAGCCCTTGCGTCTTCTGCCAAACAACAAAATAGCTTTTTCTGCTGCAGCGGCATCCCAAGTAGTCATTTTTTTCAACACATGGCTAGCATCAGACGGTGTGACACCGGCAACCTGTATGAGTCCACGCGACACAAGTCGCTCGATGGATTTTATTTCGATCCGTGTCTGAATGACCGACCTGAGTGATTTTGCGGTTCTTTCAATTCGTGAGAGTACTTTTAAATCTCTAGACTGCAAGCCATGATCATCTGGACTTGAAATAAGCCTTATAAATTTTCCATCATACTCTCCAGGAGTTGCCGTTCTTAATTGTTCATCCAAAATATCGTGAATATGCGGTTCTTGATGAGCAAGTAATGATATAGGAACTAATCTTTTTGGGCCTAAATGCACACCACCCTTCAGCCCCTCGGACAGAAAATGGACTTGGCTGTCACCGCCCAGCCCTGTTGTGCGCATTGCGACCGCTTCGACCATTGTGCGAAAATTCCCAACGCGAGCACCAGCTGCGTCGAGTGTCGGGCGCCCATCCTTAAGTAGTGCAACGTCGGTAGTTGTCCCACCGATATCAGATACGAAACCTAGATTTAATTTTGTCATCCATTTCGCACCAACAATTGACGCTGCAGGCCCACTTAGAATTGTCTCTATAGGTTTATTGCGAGCCTCACTTGCAGAAATAAGCGCGCCATCACCACGCACGACCATCAAAGGGGCATCAATTTTTAGATTGGACAGAGTAGCTCCACAACGACCTATCAATTCATCAATTATCCCAATTAATCTTGCATTAAGCACGGCAGTAAGAGCCCGTCTTGGTCCATTGAGTTTTGAAGACAACTGATGAGACGCAGTTACGGGTTTATCAGTCAAATTCCTTATTAATTCCATAATCTGAAGCTCATGGGCAGCATTGCGGGTCGCAAATTGGCTAGCGACAGCAAAAGCTGAGACCCCATCGCGCTTTAAGACCCATTCTTTGATTTCTTCTAAGTTAATTCGACACGTTTCGTCACCAGCATGATTATGCCCACCTTTTACTTGTAAAACTGGATCACCTCTCAACGCATCATTAATACTATGCTTGGCTAGATCACCATCGCGAAACCCAACAAATATTAAGGCAACTCTGCCACCTTGATCTTCAACAAGCGCGTTTGTCGCCAAAGTGGTTGAAAGCGATACAAGAGAGATATCCTTTGGTTTTATTGAAGATTTATCAATGACATTTCGTATGGCCTCAGATATGCCAAATGATAAATCGTGGCGGGTAGTGAGTGCCTTTGCACTAGCTATGACCTCTGTTTCATCACGTAAAATAACGGCATCCGTATATGTGCCGCCAGTATCCACTCCTAAGAAAAAAGCCACGTTGCTCTCCTAGACCTTATTGCAGAGTTTCAAATAAAAAATTACAGCACATTAATTACCGCCTATTCACGCTAATTGAGTAAGAGCCCACGTTGCAGCGTCACGTATTGCGGAATCTGGATCTTTAGTAAGAGGTTTTACAACTTTTTTAAATTTCTGCTCCCGTGAATTGCCAATCGCATAGAGAACATTTCTTACAAATCTATCGCGGCCTATACGCTTTATTGGACTACCAGAAAACTTATCTCTGAAAGCTCTATCGTCTAACGAAACAAGCTCTTTCAGATCTGGCATTTTTAGTTCTTCCCGAGCATAAAGCCTTGTTTCACTACCAGCTTTTGCGAACTTATTCCAAGGGCAAATAGCCAAACAGTCGTCACAACCATATATTCGGTTGCCAATTTTCGACCTTAAATCAATTTCCACTGGACCACGATGTTCTATGGTAAGGTAAGAGATACAGCGTCTCGCATCAATTTGATAGGGCTTGGGAAAAGCGTCTGTTGGACAGATGTCAATGCATGACTGACATGAACCACAATGATCCACTTCCGGATCATCGGGTTCAATTTCTACTGTCGTGAAAATAGATCCAATAAAAAACCAATTCCCTAAGTCACGGCTCACCAGGTTTGTATGCTTCCCCTGCCAACCCAACCCCGCCATCTGCCCTAAAGGTTTTTCCGGCACGGGTGCGGTATCTACAAATACCTTTACTTCGCCACCGGCCTCTTCGATTAACCAACGTGCAAGCGACTTCAATTTTTTCTTTATGACAACGTGGTAATCTTTATTTTGCGCATAAACAGAAATTGCAGCTTTATCAGGATATTTTAGAACATCCATAGGATTATGTACCGGCGCATAACTCTGAGCCAGCATTATCACTGACTTCGCATCAGGCCAAAGAATTTTAGGGTTTTCACGCCATTCAATTCTATCTGAAAGCCAAGTCATTTGACCATGATAATTCAAACTTAAGAATTCTCGAAAAGGCCCTGAGATAGATGGTAATTCGGACGGATTACAGACTTTTATTAAATCGAAGCTGAGATCCTTCGCCCGATCTATCAATTTCGATTTTAAATCAGTCACAGTTTTTCCAATGAGTTAAAAATCCAAATCATTATAATGAATAGGCGGCGGGAAACCTGAAACTTGATCTGCTAATAAACTACGAAAGGCAGGTCTTGATTTAATTTTAGCATACCAATCCTTCACAGCAAGAGACCTATTCCAATCGATGTCACTTAAATAATCTAGTGTGGAAAAATGCGCGGCAGCGGCAAAATCAGCAAGGGTCATAACTTCTCCTGCCAGCCAACGTCTGTGTTCAAGCAGCCAAGCCATGTAATCGATATGATACTTAATATTTTTTGAACCCTCTTTTATATTTTTACTATCCGGAAAACCTTGTCCCATTATTTTCTTATTTATCCGCTCATAAAGAAGCTTTGATGTGACTTCATTATGAAATTTGTCATCAAACCATGAGACCACTCGTCGAGCCTCGAACCTTTCTTTGGGAGTTGCTGGGAGCAAAGCCTTATCAGGATATTCTTCCTCTAAGTATTCGCAGATTGCGGTACTTTCAGAAAGTATTTCATCACCAACTTTCAAGACAGGTAATTTGCCCGCAGGATTTCTTCTCAAGAATTCTGCTGATTTGTCCCAATAACGCTCCTCAACGAGCTCAACCTCTATCTTTTTCTCAGCAAGGCTTAAACGAACTTTCCTACAGAATGGTGATAAGGGGACGTGATATAGTCTGAACATTTATAGCCTTTATGATCTAAAAAATTTTGAAACTAATATTCACAAGAAATTTCGTAACGCAAACATAAAGATCAACTAAAAGCTACAATTGTTAGGACCAATAAAGATCAGAAAACATGACAGGTGAATCACATTCCTGCCAAGGATGTATCTTTGTCATAATTTTATTGAATTCTGAACTTTGCTTAAAACTATCTAACCACTTGATCAAATTAATCCAGTCTTGGTCATAAAACCAGACTTGGTCAATGTGGGCAAATTGTCTGACAAAGGGTAATATTGCCAAATCTGCAATGGACATATTTGCTCCAAACAAATTTGGAGAGAGTGTATTTTCCAATTTATATAGAAAGACTGAAGCTTCATCTCTAGATTGTACAGGATCTGCATCTGGAAACCTGTTTGGATACTTTGTTCTATCAAGAGCACGCTTAAAATTTCCATCACACTCTGAAATTAAATCGAAGCCATACTCTGGCATTTCCATTAAATTAGTCGGATCATTCTGACCCAAAGCCCACTTCATAATATCAAGACTTTCGTCCAGTACTGTCATTTTAAGTCTCAAAGATGGAACTGTGCCACTTGGTGATGTGGCTAAAAACTCCTTGGGCTTTTCTCGGAGAACTATTTCTCGAATTTCAACATTGATCCTAGCGTAAAACAGGGCAAGCCTTGCCCTAATTGCGTAAGGGCACCTCCTAAAACTATAAAGAATTGGTTGTTTAAATTCGGGCATTACTTTGTTAAATTTAAATAATCGACCTGCATCTAATAGATCATCAATTGACTATTTGAAGCATCACTTATTGTAGTATCAATTATTGAGCCTTCCTGTTGCGGACTTGCAAAAAGAACTTCGGCAAACTGCTCTGTCCGACCCAGAACAGAACTTTCCATAAGTACTTTGTGTTTTAGTCCTATTTGCTCTTTCAGATGTTTACTGCGTACTTTTTTTCCTAATGATCTTAGAAGTTCAGCCCTGCTTTTTATTATTCTTCCATCAATCTGGGGCATGCGAGCTGCAGGCGTCCCATCTCTCTTAGAATATGGAAAAACATGCAGCCAGGTTAAGCCACATTCTTCAACTAACTTTATGGAATTCTTAAAATGTTCATCAGATTCAGTAGGAAATCCAGCTATTATATCCGCCCCGAAGGTCACTTCCGGTCTCAATTTTCTAACTTGTTCACAAAATGAAATCGCGTCCTTTCTTAAGTGACGTCTTTTCATTCGTTTTAGAATTAAGTCATCTCCATGCTGAAGGCTTAAATGAAAGTGAGGCATAAGCCTA